>JAFDIS010000034.1 GCA_019307945.1 Deltaproteobacteria bacterium
CTATGAGTGAATCCGGGCGCCATGGAGCAGGATCCTCCCAGCCATCTCCCAGTGTTAGGCAAGGACTGTGGAAGACAAATCCCCCTCGCAGAAAAAGATGAGCCCCCCACGTCCCGTAAGAGGGCTCTCGGGCCTCCCTAGGCCCTATACTGCTCCGCTGATTCGAAGACGGTCCGGCTCCCCCTGAGACCTCCCCCTTCCGTCCTCAGTTCTCGGTGCCCAAGGGGCGCCCTACAGCGCAACCCCGAAGGATAACTACAGGAGAGGTCTCGGCATCGGGGCGACCGGTCGGATCACTTCTTCTGCCCGCCGCTGATCCATTTGTCGATGGCTTCCTTGTCGAAACGCCAGACCCGTCCGATCCTGATGGCCGGAATTTTCCCTTCCGCCGCGTACTTACAGATAGTGATTTCGTGCAATTTCAAATACTTAGCCAACTCCTTAGTCGTCATGATCTCTGGCATAATCCATTCCCTCGCATTCTCTTTGAAATATGGGTGCCCTTGTCTTGGACCTGAAAAACATGACATTTTTATAAGACTTAAATCAGTCAAAGTCAATAGTAAATCCCCTAACGATTGACAAAAAGATTTTATCTTTTTAAATTTCACTACCATTGCCCTCTCACGAGTTTTTTTCTGACCAAATGATGAGTAAGGATGGGGCATGAAATCCGCAGCACTCACTCTCTTAGTGGCTCTGTTTCTGGCATCGCCATCCCCGTGCTCCGGGGACAGCGCCCTCGTACGCCAAGTCTATGACGGTGATACGATCCTTCTTGCCGATGGCCGCAAGGTACGTTATCTGGGTATCGACGCGCCCGAGATCGATCACGAGGGCGGCCGGAGCGAAGTCCTGGCCTGGGAAGCCCTCCGGTTCAACCGCCGCCTGGTAAAAGGAAATTCGGTTCGGCTGGAATTCGATGGGGAAAAGAAGGACCGTTACGGGAGGCTCCTGGCCTATGTGTTTCTGCCCGATGGAGGCATGGTGAACGCGCTACTCCTGAAACATGGGCTGGCACACGTTCTTTTTTTCCCCTCGATTTCCAATCGGTACCGCGAGTTTTTCCTCCGATGCCAGCAGGAGGCAATGGAGTCGGGGAAAGGACTCTGGGGCAAGAGCGTCAAGAGAATCGCGCCTTATTACCTGGGAAACCGTCGGACCTTACGTTTTCACACGCCGCAATGTCCTTTCGGCCGGAAGACGGGACCTCGAAACCGCATACGTTTCAAGACCTGGCGCGAGGCATTCGCGGCCGGTTACAGCCCCTGCAGGCGATGCAGGCCTTGGGCTCTCATGGAACGGAGCGCTCCGTCCACTTCGGGGAGATGAAAGTGAGGTGCCTGGAGGAGAAAGGGGGCCTCTCATACCGGCCGCCCCGTGGGTGTTGAACTAGCTTTTCCGCCTCTGCGGGATCCTTACGGCAACAAACTCTTTTTTACCACCGCCTTGTCATAGGCCCCGATGATGTCCCGCCGCGTCAGGATTCCCACAAGTCGGTCTTGGTCGTCCGGCGAGACCACGGGCAGTGTGGAAAAGTCCCGCACACTGAAACGTTCAAGGGCCTCGTAGAGGTCGTCTTCGGTGCTGATGGTCACCACGTCCCGGGTGGCCAGGTCCTTGCTGACCACCAGGTCCTTGAGGTTCTCATCGAACAACACACCGCTGTAATCCCTGAAAGAAAGGATTCCCGCCAGTCTACCTTGGGCGTCCAGCACCGGGAAACTGTTGTACTTGCTTTTCGTGATCTTCCCGGCCAGCTCCCCCAGGGTCAGATTTTCAGGCACCGTCTCCACCGCAGTATTCATTACATCACCCACCTTGATGGAGCGCAGCACGTTCACTTCTCTGCCCGAGCGGATGTTGACGCCCCGTCTGGCCAGCTTCAAGGTATAGATGGACTCGGCTTCAAGGGCGCGGCTGGCCAGTGTGCACATGATGCAGGCGATCATGAGAGGCAGGATAATCTTGTAGTCGCCCGTCATCTCGAAGAGGATCAGAATGGCGCTCATGGGGCCGTGGGTCGTGCCGCTCACCACAGCGCCCATGGCCACTATGCTGTAAGCACCGGGCGAGGCGGTGACCGAAGGGAAAAAGCGGTGTACCGCGTTCCCGAAACACCCTCCCGCCATGGCGCCCACGAATAGGGACGGGGCAAAGATCCCTCCGGACCCTCCGGAGCCGATGGTGACGGATGTGGCGAGAATCTTGAGGGGAATCAAGAGGAGAAGCGATACCCACGAGAGTTCCTGGGCCAGGGCCCTGTCGATCGCGGGGTAACCTACCCCCAGGATGTGGGGAAATTCCAGGGCCATGAGTCCGAGGAGAAGGCCTCCCAGGGCCACCTTCAAGATCTCCGGGATCGCAACCTTCTCGAAAAGGTCCTCCGCGGCGTAAAGGGCCTTGGTGAAAAAAACCGCTGCCAGCGAACAGAAGAGGCCCAGCGTCGCATAAATGGGCAACTCCCAGGCACTGACCAGTTGATACGCGGGGACGAGGAAGGCGGGCGCGTCGCCCAAGAAATGGCGGGAGACCGCCGTGGCGGTGACGGCGGAAATGACGATGGGGCTGAAAGTGCCCAGGCCGAATTCGCCCAGCACGATCTCCAGTGCGAACATGGACCCCGCGATGGGCGCATTGAATGTGGCGGCGATCCCCGCCGAAGCACCGCATCCCACCAGCGTGCGGACGCGGTCGGGGGAGACTTTCAGGACTTGGCCCAATCCGGATCCGATTGAAGAACCGATCTGAACGATGGGCCCTTCCCTGCCCACGGATCCCCCTGACCCGATACAGACGGCCGAGGCCAGGATTTTCACGAAAGCCACGCGTTTGCGGATCACTCCGCTCCGAAGTGCCACGGCTTCCATCACTTCCGGGACTCCGTGGCCCCTGGCTTCCTTTGCAAAAAAATATATCAGGGGACCCACGATGAGACCGCCGGCGGCGGGGAGCCAAAATCGCATGTACCATGGGGCCTGTTCAGCCGCCGCGAGAAGCTCGCCGTCCGATCCGTACGCCAGAGTCTGGACCAGCTGTATCAGTTCCCGGAAACCGATAGCCCCGAAGCCGCCCGCCACCCCCACGAGTACGGCCAGGACCGTCATCAGGGTGTGCTCACTGCCGGTCACGGCGTCCAGGAATGATCTTTTCTGGCCGGTCGTTGGATCCACAGGGCCCCATGGATTCGAGGATTTTTACGTGTGGTGCGGGACCGAATTCCCAATTCTTGCGCCTCAGCAGGCTGTTGAAAAACTGCTGAGCCTCTCAATGCTCGGGTAAAAATTCGGCACAAAAATACCGGCTTCTTACTGCTTGCAAACCCCGGGCTTTTTTCGCCTCCATATTTGCCTTGCACTGCCCGAGCTCTCTGTGTTTTTGAACACCCTCTCAGTGGTCGGATTCCCCCAAATACGGTGTTGCACCGTAAGACACGCAAGGCTCCGGGAACTTCTGCGTATACCGGGAATATCGAAGTTCCGGCAACGCCGACGGACGGGGTCAATTCACGGACGCATGCAATCGTATTTGTGAATCAAACCACTTACTTCAGCGTCTTCAACTTGGCTTTGGCGATCTTTGCCTCGCTGGAATTGGGATGCTTCTTGACGATCCGCTTCAAGATCAACTTGGCACTGACCTTGTCGTCGATGGCCTGGAACGCCAGGGCCTGCCGGAGCATGGCGTTGGGGACCTTATTGCCCTTTGGATAGCGCTTTATTACCTCCTGATACGCCAGGATGGCCTGTTCGTACTGCTTGAGAGCCATGTAGCATTCACCGATCCAGAATTGGGCATTGTCGGCCAGGTCGGACTTGCCGTATTTTTTGAGAAATGCATTAAAACCGGAGATGGCTTCCTCGTACTTGCCCTGACGGTAGGCCGCGAGGTTCTTGTCATAGAGTTCCGCCTCGGAGGCCTGCTCCACGGCAGGCACATCTTTCTTCTCCACGGGCTGTGCCTTGTTTGTGCTCTCGTCTTTTGCGGCCTCCCTCTTGGCCTGTTCCGGCTCCAGGGCCAGGTAATGGTCGATTCGTGCCACGGCCGCCTCCAGTCTGGCTACCTTGCCGGTGAGTTCAGCCAGGCCCGCACGTAAGGCGTCCTGTTCCGTGGTATCCCGCTCCACCACACGGCGGACCAGATGATTGTTTTCATCCATCCGGCCCGAAAGATCCTGGATCGTCTCCTTGACGCGATCAACCTCCGCCACCAGTGACGCCTGGATTTCTCGAACCGACCGGATGTCCGCCTCCACCCCGCTGGAAAGTCTCGCATCGAGCCGGGCCTCGATTCGCCTTTCGAGATCACCGGAAAGCCGCTTGTCCGTCTTTTCCTGCTTCTCCTGGAGTCTTTCCACACGGGAATTCAGGGTGACGATTTGGTCGTGCAGGAACTGGATGTCCTTTTTGGTCGTAATGCATGCCCCCAGCGAAGAGGCAAGCATCATGATCAGTCCCGCCCTGAGCAGGCCCTTCACAGATCCTCCCTCGCCCATGTCGCCTTCCCCCTCAAAACGTAAGGAGCCGACCCATTACCGGCCGGCTCGTTCCCGTAAACCCGCACTGTCGTCCGCCGGCGGCCATCTCCGGAATTTCCCGCAGGCGGTCAGAAACGGGGTCGCCCATCACGCATCAATTACTTCTTGATCAGCTTGAACTCGTCCCTGCGGTTCTTGGCCCAGGCCGCTTCGTTGTGGCCCGGATCAACGGGTCTTTCCTCCCCGTAACTGATGGTGGCGATACGGTCCCCGCTGATCCCCAGAGCGATCAAGAAATTCCTGGCTGAATGAGCCCTCCTCTCGCCAAGGGCCAGGTTATATTCGTTCGTACCCCTTTCATCACAGTGACCCTCGATGCGGAGCTTGTAGGCCGGATTGTTGCGCAGCCATTCAGCCTTCTTCTTGAGTACCACCTGGGCCTCGGGCTTCAGATCGGACTTGTCGAAGTCGAAATAGATGTTCTCCGCCTCGAACTCCCTGATCTGGAATGCCAGCCGTTGCTGCCTTTCCAGTTCTCTCAACCTGGCCTGCCTTTCGGCCTCCGCACGCCGGTAAGCCTCTTCTTTGGCGGTGTCCACCTGCTTGGTTTCCTTGGTTTCCACCGCCTCTTTCTCCTGCTGGACGGTCTCCGTCACCTTGGCCTGTTCCGTCGTTGGTTGAACCCTTTCCTCCACCTGGACCTGCTTCTTTGCGCAGGACACCACGAGCACGAGGGAAGTGCAGGCAAAGACCAATGCGATCCCTATGGTCATCAGTTTTCTCGGCATACTCTCTTTACCTCCTGACTATGGAATTTGTTCAACACACGGGCCAAGTGCGAGCCCCGCAACCTCAGTCGCCTCCCAAAACATGGGTAAAGAAACTCATCTATTCACCTTAAATTTATCTCAATTTATAGACAAAAAAGATTCTTGACATGCTTATTAACATGTCCTGTCAAGGATTGCAAGGGCAATCCCGCGCATGGGAGATCTCTCTCATCTCCCTTCGCCCCCCTTGTAACCCTCATCGGACCCACGAAGGGGCCGTCTGATCTCCTTTCAAGGATACGATTTTGCGCTGGTTCTGGCCGTTGGCGTTCATCAGATACAGGTGGTAGGACCCTTCGCGATTGGAACTGAATACGATGTAGCGTCCGTCCGGTGACCAGCACGGGTCTTCGTTGTTTCCGGTCCCATCCGTCAATTTCCTCAGACCCGTGCCGTCCGGGTCCATGGCATAGATCTCGAACCTGCCGCCGTCCATGGACACGAAGGCGATGCGATTTCGGGATGACCAGGCGGGCGAGGTGTTGTACCCCCCTTCGAACGTGAGTCGCTCCTCTCTTCCGTCCGACAGGTTGCGCACGTAAATCTGTGGAGACCCCGAACGGCTGCTCACGAAGGCCATCTTCTTTCCATCCGGCGAAAAGGTGGGAGACACATCGATCGCCCAGTGTTTGGTCAACCGATCCAGGATCTTTCCATTCAGATCGATGAGAAAGATGTCCGGATTTCCACGCCTGCTCAAGGTGAGGGCAAGCCTTTTTCCATCGGGCAACCAAGCCGCCCCGATATTTAGCCCCTTCCTCCCGGAAAGCCGCCGGACCTTGCCGGAGACCATGTCCCTCATGAACAACATGGGTCCGCCGTCCCTGTAGGAATTGTAAAGGAGCCGTTTGCCGTCAGGGGACCACCTGGGCAGAAGCGCGATGCTGCGGTCCCAAGTGACCCGTTTGAGGTTCCGGCCGTCATAGTCGCATGTGTAGATCTCCTTGTGGCCGGTCATGGTCCCCACAAACGCCAGCCGCGTCAAGAAAATGCCCTCGTGACCGGTGAGTTTCCGGATGATTTCGTTTCCGACCCGGTGCATTACTCTCCTGTATCCGGCCACCTCGCCCAGGACACGCTTCCCCATGATCTGCCTGCCCCAGATGACATCGAAAAGGCGAATCTCCACTTCCAGGCGGCTCCCCACGCAGGTGTAAGCGCCCCGCAGGAGAAGTTCCGCCCCCAGAACGGACCAATTCTTGAAGCGGATCTCTTCCAGGGTCAGGGGTGATTCGGCTCCCTCCAGGTAACTTTCCTTGTCCAGAGGAAGAAAATAGCCGCTCAAATCCAGATCACCGGCCACCACCTGCGAAAGTCGTGCCGAGAGTTCCGGATGCTCGCCCTTGTCGCTGAGGTTCTTGAAATCCGGGATTGCGATCTTGAGCTTGGGAAGGGAGGGGGCGTTGATATCGATATAGATCTTCGCGGTCGCAGGGGATGCGATGAGCAGGAGAATCAGCCCGAGCACGGCGATCACAACTCCCGAAGTGTATGACCCTTGAACGCTCCGGGCGGCCGTGGCCGTGTTCGCGGATCTTCCAGTTTTCAACAGATCAGCCCCCCGCCAATTCGCTCAGGTTGAAGTTGATCTCGATCTCGTCCCGGTTCTTGAGGTACCCCGGCGGAAACGGGGGCAAGGGGTTCGACTTATCTATGGCCTTCATCACCGAGTCATCAAAGATGGCATAGCCCGACCGCTTCAAGAACCGGGTGTTCAGTATGGTGCCGTCGCTCTTTACTTCCAGGAGTACCACCGCCTGGATCGCCTCAAGGTCGTCGTCCCCCGTCATGGCAGTCGGATAGGACCAATTTGCCTTTATCCACTCCTCTACCCGCATCATATAGAGCTGAAACGAAACGCCCACCCCCTGGCCCGTAGCCCCCGCCGAGGGCCGCTCCGCTTCGTCCACCCTCTTTCTGATCTTGGAAACGGCGCGATCCAAAGGGTCTTCCTTCTCTGCGCGGACTTTTCTTTCGATCCGGGCCACGGCCCGGTCGATCAGCTTCGCGGGGGAAGTCCTCCTGGCGTTCTTTTTTCGCTTCAGGGTCCTCTTGGCGATCACCACGGGCTTTTCCCGACGCGACGCATTCGGAGCGATTCGCCGGGAGGCGGGGACCCCGGCGGTCCGGTGAAGCCTGGACCTGGCTGAAGTACCCTTGGCCTTGCGGGCAGCCACGGACCGTTTCCGGCTCTTAGGCATTTCCACCAGGTCCACCTGATACACCACATCCCCGCGCGGGCGGTAGGAAATGTTCCGGGGGGCCAGAAAGAGCGTCGAGAAGACAGCCAGGTGCACCGCCACGGAGAGCAGGATCATCCGGCTCCAACGGGGTTCCCCGGCACTTACGGGCCCCGGGCTGAACATCAGGGTTTCCATGCCCTCAATCCAGGGGCTCGGTGACGAGTCCGAGCCGATCCACACCGGCCCGCTTGACGCGGGCCATCACCTTCACCACGAATCCATAGGGCACCGACCGGTCGGCGCGTAACATCACAGCCTTTTCCCTGCGATGCTCAAAGATTTTCCTGACTTTCGGTTCAAGCTCTTCCAAAACCATCCGGCGGTTTTCCAGAAAAATCTCCTTTTTCCGGTTCACCGTGAGAATCAAGGGCTCGTCAGGCGTCTTGATCTGGCGCGTGGTGGTTTTCGGGAGGTTTACATCCACTCCCTGCATCATCATGGGTGCCGTGACCATGAATATGATGAGCAGGACCAGCATCACGTCCACCAGGGGTGTGACGTTGATGTCGGACATGAATCTTTTTCCCGCACCGCCGGTCTGCATCTCAACCCCTGGGCCCGGACCGGATGGCCACCTGCCTCTTGAAAAATTGCCTTTCGAACATACTCAGAAAATCCGACGAGAAGATATCCATCTCCGCCCGGATGGCCGCCACCCGGTTCGTGAAATAATTGAACGCCACCACCGCCGGGATGGCCGCGGCAAGTCCCGCCGCCGTGGCGATCAAAGCCTCTGAAATTCCCGGGGCCACCACCGCCAGGTTGGCCGAGCCTTTCAACCCGATACCCCGGAACGCCTCCATGATTCCCCACACCGTCCCGAACAACCCCACGAACGGAGCCGTGTTTCCCGTGGTGGCCAGAAAACTCAGGGCGCGCTCCAACCGGTTCATCTGGTCGATGGTGGCCCGCTGCAGGGACCTTTCCAGATTATCCATGAGGGTCCGCTGGGAACGCAGGAGCCCCTTGGGATCTTCCCCCTCTCCTTCCCCGTTCATCTTGGCCTGGATCTTGCGGATGCGATTGAATTCCGCATACCCTGCCCGGAAAAGCCGGGCCACAGGGCTGTATGGAAGGTCTTCGCAGGCCGCGTAGATCTTTTTCAATTCCATGGTCTCGAGAAAGAGTTCTTCGAAGTCCTCCGTCTCTTTTCGAGCCTTGCCCAGGAGTCTGAATTTCATGAAGATTATGGCCCACGAGATGATGGAGAAGAGGAAGAGCAGGAGCAAGATGAATTTCACCATGGCACCCGCATGAAGAATCATCTGCACGATGTCGTGGCCCAGCGCCCCGCCCATGTAAAAACCGGTGCCGGCCTGCACCATGAAGGGGAGATAAAGCATCCGGTGCCTCACCACAAGGTTTTCCGGCGGGAAGATGACCCCGGCAGGGCCTCTTCCCGTCACGGATTTTTGTTGGTCAACTATAGCTTCTGCGCCGGGCTCGGGCAAGGCCGAAATGGCTCACCAGAAAATCGGCCAGCTTCTCGATATCTTCCGGGTCGAAACGGGGCACTCCGCCGTCCCAATTCTTGTCCGTGACTACGGCCAAGAGGTTGGGATCACCCTGGCAGAGGGGCTCTTGGCGGTCGGATCCCCGGAAGACTTCCACCTTGGGCCGGTCGCCGCGCTTGTACCCTTCGGCCAGGACGATATCCAATCCACGAAACAGGGGGGCCAGTTCCGAAGGGAGGGGATCCCGCTCCACATCCATTACCATGGCAACCCTGGAAGGAGAAGCGAGCACCGTCGTGGAGGCCCCTGCCGCCTTGTGCCTCCAGCTGTCTTTACCCGGCCGGTCCATGTCGAAACCGTGGACATCGTGTTTCACCGTTCCCACGGCGAGACCCCGGGCTTTCAGAGAAGGGATCAGCCGTTCAATCAACGTCGTCTTACCCGCCCCGGAATGGCCCACAATGGAAACCATCGGCGGCAGGTGGACCTCCTCCGCCGCGCCATCCACAAGCCATCCGAACGTCTCTCCGCCTTTGTCGTTCATCCTCTCATCACCCCGCCGGTCCAAATCCGCTATTGCCCTTCGAATATCCTCCGAAAGGCCTTTTCCTCCTCCCGCACACATACAGCCTTGAACTCGCGATATTTTCTCAGCAGGGCACGCCCCTCATCTGTCAAACGCGTCCCGGTTCGCTTGTCCGTGTCCACGATCCGTTTCTCGAGGTACTTCTCGGTGGCCTTGATCTTCGCCCACACCCCCTTGTAGGACATGCGCATCCTTTTGGCGGCCTGGTTTATGGAACCGGTCTGCTCGATGTGTTCGAGGATCTCACGTCGACCATCGCCCATGATGATGTGGTCGTCCTCGTCGACGATCCATTGCCGTGATCGCAACCTGAGCCTGCCCATTCTTTTCCGCCTCCCTCCTCCGGTGCGTCTAACCCACCCGCATCCACAGCCGACCGCTCCTGGATGGATCGTACCCCCCCAATGCGGCCACCCGCTCCCTGAAGGTGTCGGTGCGAATGGTCTCGAGCACGGCCCTGATGTTGGGATGCTCCACCATCCGCTCGGGAATGATCAGGTCGTACTGCTCCCGCTCGATGGGTATGAAATCCAGGCCGAGGGCCTTTGCAGCCGCATAAATGCCCATGCCTGCGTCCGCGGCCCCGCTCAGAATATCAACCGCCACGGCCATGTGGGTGAACTCCTCGTGGTCGTAACCCCGGATGGAGTCGGACGCGATACCTGACTGCTCCAATTTGTAGTCCAGAAGGATCCTGGTGCCCGAGCCCGCCTGCCGGTTAACGAAGCTGACCTTGCCCCCCGCCAGATCTTCCAGCCCCCGGATCTTCTTGGGATTTCCCGGCGCCACCATGAGTCCCTGCTCCCGCAGTACCAGATGGTAGACATGAACCGGGATTCCGGGGAGATATTTCTCGATATAAGAGATGTTGTATCGGCCCGTGGCCGTGTCCAGAAGATGGGATCCAGCCATATGACACGTTCCTTTCCGGAGCGCCATGAGCCCCCCCATGCTACCCACGTTGGCCGAGGAAATGCGGATGTCCGTACCCTTGCGTCTGATCTCGTCTCCGAGGATGTCTATGGTGAGATCGTGGCTCCCAATGACCACCACGGTGCGATCCAGTTCTTCCTCGTCCACCAGGAGTTCGGCCGGAACGGACTCTCGGGGGGTGACGCCTTCGGAAAGCGCGTCGATCCGTATGATGCCCTCTGCGCGGGTCAAGGTGGTGATGGAGCCCGCCGCCCGTGCCAGCGGCGTAGCCACGAGTTTATCCCCCACCTTTCCTATATTCACCCGCAGGAATTCCTCGAGTCCCAACCGGGAGGTCACGTTGCGTGAGGGGACCACCCGAACCTGCCGTGGCCTGGGCTCGCGGCACCCCTGGAGCCGATAGATCAGGGGTTTGACGAACTGCTCGAACGACAGAGCGGAGGAGACGGCGTATCCGGGATTTCCGATAACCGGCTTGCCTTCCACGATCCCCAGTATCGTGGGTTTTCCCGGCATCATGGCCACTCCATGCACCAACACCTCGCCCAGTTCCGCAATGGCGTGAACCGTATAATCCTTGCTGCCTGCAGAGCTTCCCGCGTTGATGATCACGATGTGTGCATCGGATGCCACTGCTTCGCGCAGGGTCTCCAGGATCGCCGCCGGCTCGTCCTCCACAATGGAACGGATGTCGGGCACGCCCCCCGCTTCACGGACCAGGGCTCCCAGGATCAGGGAGTTATACTCGATGATTCGCCCGGCCTCCAGCGCCTCGCCCTCTTGCAGGGTCTCGTGGGAGACCAGTTCGGACCCTGTGGGGATGATACGCACCAGGGGACTTCGCCACACCTTCACGATTGTAATGCCCCCGCTGACCAGGGCGCCGATGTCGTAGGGGCGGATGCGATGATTCTGAGGAAACAGCAACTGGGTGGCCACCATGTCTTCTCCCACCTTGCGCACGTTCTGCCAGGGGTGGGCCGGGGACCGGATTTCCACGTGCTGTTCGTCGGTCTGGTGGAGTTTCTCCACCATGATCACCGCATCAAAGGGTCGGGGCAGGGGCATGCCGGTGTTGATCCACACTGCCTCCTTGCCGATCTCCAGAATCCTGGGACGCCGCTCCGTGGTCCCGAAGGTCGTTTCCGCCACCACGGCGATCCCGTCCATGGCCGCCGAATGATAGGACGGTGCCGAACGCATGGCAAAGACGGGCTCGGAGGTGATGCGGCCAAGGCAGTCGGCCACGGGGACCTCTTCCGCCCCACTGCGCCGATCCCCCAGGGCGGAAAAAAAGAGTTCACGGGCCTCTTCCAGGCCCTTCATGGCCAGGTACACACGCCTTTTCACAATCCGCCTCCCGATGCATCGTCGAAAAGCCTCACCCGGACCGCATCGCCCTGGTATAGGCCTTCGCTGTGAAGATCCACCCGCACCAGGCCGTGGGCCTCCACCAGGGTGGAGATCAGGGCGGACTTTCCGAAAATGGGCACAGCAACCCACCGTCCCCCCTCCTTCGAGAGCTTGACCCGAACGTAGTCCTCCCGGCCGGGGGCCGACTCGATGTTGCGACTCAAGACCGCGGTCAGATGGGCCCGCCCCTCCAGGGACGCGCCCCGGAGTCCGGAAAGGCGCCGGATGAGCCGGCCCAGGAACACCTCCGCCACCACCATGGCCGAGGCCACGTGTCCCGGCAGTCCCAGCACGGGACAGGCCCCCACGCGCCCGATGATGGTGGGTTTGCCGGGACTGATGGAAATCCCGTGAACCAGCAGATCAAAACCATCGAAAGACTCCAGGACCCCCAGTGTCAGGTCCCTGGTGCCCACGGAGCTTCCCCCCGAAATCCAGACCGAATCGGTCCGATCGAGCCCTTCCCGAATCAGGGCCCTCAGATCATGGAACGAGTCGCCGCTTCGGCCGAGAGGAACGGGTTCCGCCCCCAACTTCCTGCAAAAGGCCGAAAGGGTATAGCGGTTCACGTCCCGGACCTGGCCCGGGGCCGTGGTCTCATGGACGTCCACCAGTTCATCTCCGGTGGAGATAATCCCGATGCGCGGTCTTGTGTACACCGGCGCCTCTCCGATCCCCAGACCCGCCAGGACGCCCAGGTCCTGGAACCTGAGCCTGCGGCCCTTCTCCAGGATCCTCCGGCCTTTGCGAAAGTCGTCTCCGGGCTGGATGACGTTTTCCAGCGGAGAGACGGGCCGATCCACTTCAAGGGTCTTTTCGTCCATGAGGCGGCAGTATTCCACCATCACCACAGCGTCCGCCCCCTGGGGCAGCATCCCTCCGGTTGAAATGCGCAGGGCCTGTCCCGGTCCCAGCTCCTTTGAAGGGGCCCCACCCATGGGGATTTCGCCGATCACTTCCAGGAGTGCCGGCAGGCTTTCGGCGGCTCCGAAGGTGTCCTTGGCCCGGACCGCATATCCGTCCATGGAGGAACGGGGAAACAGGGGAAGGTCCTCCGGCGCGGTGATCTCCTCGCACAGGACGCGATCCAACGCCGCCTCGATAGGGACGCGCTCGGTTCCGGCGGGACCGAACCGGTCAAGGATCCGATGCACTTCCTCGGGGGTCTTGACCTTGAAAAATGATTCCAATGAAACGCCTCCACCGCTTTCCGGAATCCCCGGCTCGTCCAAGGATCTGATTTATCGGTTGCCGGGCAGGAAAGAATATGTCATAAATGACATAAGGGTGCAACCTCAAAACCCTGCAAGCCCGCAAGGGGTTCGAACGTGACTGTGTTGAAGCGCGCCAGGGGTCGTTCAAGGGAAATAGAAGACATGAATAAACAGGCTACTTACTTGAGGCACTTTTACTGGGTGGATGAAGCGGAGGCCGACGCCTTGACCCGGGACCTGAGGGAGAAAAAGGTCAAGGTCCGCATGGCCAAGGGCGTCGTGTGCGTGGCCCTGGACGCCATCAACCAGGTGGCCGTTGTGGCTCCCGAGGTGTGGAGCGCCACCTGCTTCCGGCAGGGAGGATGGTACCGCTCCTCGGATCTAAACGGTAAGTATCTGGTGGTAAGCGCCTTCGAACTGGAGGCATGCGCACACAGGAAGGCGGGGAAAATCATGACCAGCGATTTTCGCCCCCCCCGCCTGGCCACTTCGGAAGAAAAAATGGCCCTTGTGGAGGATCCTGAAATCCGAAAACGCCTCCCACCGGAATGGAGCAAGATAGACGAACGGGAAAAGAGGCTCTACCTAAGGTGGGCCCGAAGACTCGGATCCGACACGCAAGACTATGATCTCCTCCACCTGACCCACACCGCGAACCACGGCAATTTCCTCAAGCCCCGCCTTTTCATCCGGGAGGAAGGCCGCATCATCCCTTACTCCCTGGACCGAAGCGCCCACTTGTGCTCCTGCTGCGTGGAGATCTTCGGTCTCCTGGACTCGGGGTACGATCCCCTGCTCGTGGCCCCCTGCCCCGGCGCCACGCTCTTCGCGGACCTGGAGCCGGACCGATACCTGAGGGTGGAAAAGGCATCCATCCCTTGACCGGCGGTTCGGTTGCCGCCTTCCATTTCAGGGTTCGTGATAAAGGGGCTTTCCCATCTCCGAAAAGGTGAAATTGTAGAATACGTTGTAGCCGTTGTAGTCCAGGACCCGCAGGTCGTCGGTCTGCTTGAGATCCCCCAGGACCACCGTGAAGTGGTTTCCGTATTTCTCCTTGACCTTTTCCAGGGGCAGATCACAGGCGATGTACTTGCGGATCCCCTTGGCCTCCAGTTTGGTTACGAGATCTGGATCGTCGAAGGCCTCGTAAGTGGTCAGGATGAGAATGGGCCCCGTACCGGTAAAAATAATCCCCGCTTTCATGGCGTGACCTCCTTTCCTGTGGGCGGCGTGCCCCTAATGCTCCCCGCCCCGTGGACGGCGGAGCCGGGGTCTGCCGGACGGAAGGTTCATAAGGAAGACCGAGCCGCGAAAGGCGGTGGTAGCATACGTGCGGCGGAAAAGGAATCGGAGAGTGTGAGGGGAGGGGAACTAGCGCAAATGCCGGTGGGACCAAGGCGTACCCACGGGAATCATCGCGGCTTCATGCCGCACAGGGTTATTTAATCACAAAATGAGAATCGTTTCAAGCAAGCCCGCCGGTTTTCGGCCGCCCCTCAGGATGAAAAGTATTGCATGGTGCCGTCGGGAATGACCCCCACTGAGGCATGGCCGGGGTAGTCTTTTTCCAGAAGGCTCAGAGCCTCTTCCCAGGTTCGGATCACGGTCACATCGTCCGGTCCCGCAAAAAGGTCGCACATGGTCCTGTCCGGGTATCTGGTGCACACCACCACGCGCACCGCGCCCCCGGCATGGGGGGCCGCATTGCCGCTGAACATCCTGCCCCCGTAATCCTTCCCGAAACTCCTGTAAAGGTAGTGGCAGATCTGCCCCTCCGGGGCATCCACCACCAGCACGATGACGCCTCCTTCGGGATTCACGGTCTGGAGAGCCAGGAACATGCAGATGGCCATCTCATTATACTTGGCGTAGGCATTGGCCACCACCACGTCTTTGCCGGGAGCCGGGGGCGTGACGTAGTGGAGCATGGCCGCTTGCACCCCAGCCAAATGCGCCTCCACCGGGTCGCCCACGAACAGGTCCGTGATCTGTCCCCGCTTGTTGATCAGGCCGTTGACGATAAGCTGCATGCCTGAGAGTCTTACGGCATCCACAACTTCCTTGTACATCACATTGTCCTTGAAACGACCGAGACCCGTGGTTTCGATGCCCCGGCTGTAGACCTCGGAGTGAAAGACATAGGCGCTTTCGATACCGCTCACCCCCGGAAACACCAGCTTTCCCCCACCGCCGAAGCCCACATGTACGTGGGGCGTGATGCACCCGATGCCGATCTTCAAGTCACAGTTCATGAATTCCCGGTTCACATGGACCGGTGTGCCGCTTTGGGTCTTTCCCAGATACTCCAAATGCTCGTAGGGATTGTGGTTGTAAACCGCATATTCTTCCACTACGCGCTCGCCCAGCTTTTTCCGAAAATCGATGTTCGTCATGGCCCCGTGGTTTCCCAGGGCCGGGATGAATCGCACATTTTTCTTGGGCACCCCGCCTTTTTCCAGCGCGCCGAGGACCCAGGGCAGGACCCGGTAGACGGGCGTGGGGCGCGTGATGTCGTCGAAGACAACGGCCACCTCCCCGGCCTCGGCCGCCAGGTCTTCGAGCCGGGGCGATCCAATGGGCCGCGCAAAGGCCTCTTCGATCTCTTTGTCCTCTATGCCGGGTTTTTCGAACCCGGGCGGGGCCAGCACCTCCACATCCCACCGGTCGGGGAAACGGAGCCGGCGGGGTTCATTGCCGTACCAGAGCAGGTTGGGGACCGTCACGATTGTCATACTCTCCCTCCTTTTCGGGCTCCCCGGGAAACGGGGGCGGGAACAGGCAGGTTCAAACCAGCTCCTCCACGGCCCGGGCGCCCCGGTCGAACGCATCGAGATTTTCTTCCATCCTGGAGTCCGGCAGGACTCCTTCAAGGGCGCCCTGGAATGCTCGGCGCGTAAAGGGCAGGACCTCTAGGTGCGCCAGGGCCCCCAGGATCACCATGTTGGCCAGGATCGGATCGCCCATCTCCAGGGCGATCTCGGTTGCGTTGATACGCCATAAACGGCGACTGAGGGAACCCAGCGCCGCCAGCACGGTGTCCAGTTCCGGGTAGGAGGCGTCTCCCGAGAGCACGTCCAGAGGCTGGACCGTCCGCACATTGGTCAGGACCTGCACGGCGGGATTTCCGTAACGGCCCAGGATGCGCAGGGCCTCCACGGGCTCCAGGGAGACGAGGAGATCGCACTGGCCCTCCGGAATCAAGGGGGAAAACGGATCCCCGGCCGAGACCCGGAGGTGACTCATCACCGGCCCTCCCCGCTGGGAGGCCCCGTAGGTCTCCCCGATGGTCACCACCCGGCCCCCCGCCACCAGGACTCGACCCAGGATCTGGGAGGCCAGCACGTTTCCCTGGCCCCCCACTCCTCCGATGATGATGTTGAAAGGATCCTTGGGGATGAACATTCAGGCCACCTCCTTTCGGATGGCGGACTCGGGACAGATGTCCGCGCAGACCCCGCAGCCCGTACAAATGGCCTCGTCGATGCGGGTCCGCTGATTTTCCCTGTCCCAGACCAGGCCGGGACATCGGAAGACACGGGTGCAGAGGCGGTTGCACCCGCAACGGTCCCCCAGGCATTTTTCAGGATCCACTTCCACGCGAAAAAGCTTCCCCTGGCGCCTGCTCCGAACCAGGGCGCATTCCCTGCGCAGGATGAGCACCTTGACCCCTTCCCGGTCCCGGAGGAGTCGCAGGATCGTCCCCGTGGTCTCCTTCACGTCAAAGGGGTCCGCCACCTCCACCCGAGCCCCCAGGGCCTCACAGAGCGCCTCCAGAGCAAGCACGGGGGCCTCCCCGCCCGCGGCCGTTCGGCCCGTTCCCGGGTGGGGCTGAAAGCCTGTCATGGCCGTTGCGCTGTTGTCCAGGAGCAAGAGCAGAAAATCGGCGCCGTTGTACCGTGCATTGGCCAAGGCCGGCATCACGGCGTGATAGAAGGTGCTGTCCCCGCACACGGCCAGCACGGGCTGCTCCAGGCCGAATCGGTGCAGTTGTCCGAAACCGCATGCCAGCCCCGTGCCCGATCCCATGGCGTGCAGCGTCTTCATGGTCCCGAATCCCGTGGGACCCATGGCCAAAGAGTAGCACCCGATGTCACCCAAAAGAAAGCCATCCCTCCCGTCCAGGGCCAGCGCGTTGTGCACGGACCAGAAGCTGGCACGATGGGGGCACCCCGCGCAAAAGCCCAGGCTCCTGGCCGGAACGAGGTCCGCGGTTTCTTGCGTCGCCTTTGCGGCATAATCGGCGGGTCTCGCCTCGTAGGGGATTTCCATGAGGTCCTGGAGGACGCGCATCACCAGGTCCGGGTCCAATTCGCCCACGGCCGGCATGGTCCCGTCCGCCTTTCCCAGGAATCGCTTCAGGCCCAGCTCCTCGCAGTGGTCAGCAAAGAGGGCCTTGACGTTGTCTTCCAGGAAAGGATCCACCTCTTCCACGAACAGGATACGGTCCGCCCTGCGGAGATTTTCCAGGACGACTGCTTCGGGCAGGGGCCATGTGGTCCCCAGTTTCAGGATCCCCACACGATCTTCCACGCCTAGGTTCACCAGAGCCTCCAGACAGTAGAGCCACCCGCTGCCCGAGGTCGCGAGCAGGAGTTCCGGCCTCTCCGGGCCCCGGTAGAAATTAAAGGCAGACGCCTCGAAAATCTCTCTGGCCCTTTGAAGCTTTTCCCGCAGGGCCTCGTGATTGGGTACCACCGGAAGGCTCACGAAGGGCCTTTCCGGATCAAACCGCGGCAGGGTCTCCCGCCGGGGGAGTTCTCCCAGGGTGACGTTCCCCCTGGCGTGGGAGACCCGGGTCACGCTGCGCACCAGCACCGGCAGGCTCAGGGATTCCGAAAGCTCGAAGGCCCAGCGTGTCATCTCCTTGGCCTCTTGAAAAGTGGAAAGTTCCAGGAGCGGCAGGCCCCCGATCCGTGCGAAGGCCCGGGAGTCCTCTTCGTTGCTGGAGGAAAGGGCGCCGGGGTCGTCCGCCACGAGCAGCACCAGCCCCCCCTTGCAGCCCGAAAGATTCAGGTTGAAAAGAAAGTCCGCCGCCACGTTCAAACCATTCTGTTTCATGGTGCACAGGCCCCGAAGGCCTGCCAGGGAAGCGGCCGCGGCCACTTCCAGGGCCACCTTTTCGTTTACGGACCATTCCACATGAAGGCCCATTTCACCGGCCACGCGGGCCAGTACGCCCACAATCTCGGAGGAAGGGTTCCCGGGGTAGGCCGCGCAAACGCTAACGCCCGCCTCCAGTGCCCCTCGGGCCACGGCCTCGTTCCCCATGAGGAGATCGACCCTGCCCGGTTCATCCCGGCTGATAATGTTCATGACGACTCCAGATACGATTCTCTAAAAAGGGACCGGAGCGCCCCGAAGCGCGACCCGGCCACACTCGAGTGCCACAGCCGCCCCCGCGGGGGGGCGGCGTTCATTTGCCTCACTAGTCCAGGAACCTGGGTCCTGTCAACATAGAATCGCAGGGGGAACCTGCGGCCCCCCGTGGAATGTGGACGTTACTTCTTCATTCCCTTGAGAATCTTTTCCGGTGTGATGGGCAGGTCTTTGCACCGGTACCCGGTGGCATGGTAGACCGCCTCGGCTATGGCCGGGGCGGTCGGAGAAACCAGGCCCTCCCCCGCCTCCTTGGCTCCCATGGGCCCTTCGGGTTCATAGGTGTCCACACATAGGGATTCGTTGGCCGGCATGTCCGGTGCGTGGGGCATCTTGTAGTCCAGGAAGGTCCGATTCAATGTGCGGCCGTTCTCCATGCGCAACTCTTCTGACAGTGCGTAGCCCAGTCCCATATGAATGGATCCTTCCAGCTGCCCCTCCACCGCCGTCGGGTTGATCACGGTGCCGCAGTCATGGGCGGTCCAGATCTTTTCCACCTCCACCAGGCCCGTTTCCCGGTCCACGCTGACCTCCGCCACCTGGGCTCCGAAGCTGAAGGCGGGAGTGACCAGTCCCTTGTTCCGGGGGGTGTAATATCCACGGGCCACGACGGGTTCGCCGCGGTTGGCCTTCTGCGCCATGGCCACCGCCTCCCCGAAGGAAACACCTCTGTCGGGACGACCCCTGGCCTGGACCCTTCCCTCTTTGCACTCAAAGTCATAGATCACGTTCAGATTGAAACGGGCGGAGACGGCCCCGAACAGGGCCTCTTTGATCTGTCGGGCGGCCTGCACGACGGCGTTTCCGGCCATCAGGGTCACCCGGCTTCCCCAGGAGCCCAGGTCCGCCTGCGGCGTCATTGCCGTGTCCGCGGACGTGACGCGGATGTCCTCCATCCGGAGTCCCAGTTCTTCTGCAAGGATCTGAGCCAGGGCCGTGTCCGAGCCCTGGCCGATGTCCGAGGCCATGGTGAGCAGATGTACCGTGCCGTCCGAAAAGGCGCGGACTTCGGCCGCCGAAAAAGGGTATTGCGTGTTGAACCAGTTGAAGACCCCGCCCGATATGAAACTGTAGCATCCCACCCCGATGCCGCGGCCCGGCTTGTGGGTCTTGCGTTTTCGGTTCCAGCCGCTCATCCGGGCCACCTCCCGCAGGCATTCCACGAAGCCGCAACTGGAGATGGTGGCCACGTCCGGGATCACGTCCCCCGGGACCTGGGCGTTCTTGAGCCGCAGCTCGATGGGATCGATCCCCAGATCCTCGGCCGCCATATTCATCTGGGACTCGGCGGCGAAGAGCGACTGGGGCGCCCCGAAACCCCGCATAGCACTGGCCGGCGGCTTGTTGGTGTACACGTGCCTTCCGTAAAACCGGTAATTCGGGTAGCGGTATAGCATGGCTCCGAAATTTCCGCACAGGAATGTGGCCGTGGGTCCCATGGCGTTGTAGGCGCCGCCGTCCAGGAGGATCTTGAGGTCTTTGGCCACCAGGGTGCCGTCCTTTTTGAAGCCCACCTTGGAGGTAATTCGCATGGGGTGGCGCCTGCGGCCGAAAACGAGTTCCTCCTCCCGTTCCAGAACGAATTTCACCGGCCGGCCGGTCTTCTTGGCCATGAACGCCGCGCAAAATTCCCAGGGCCTCAGTTCCATCTTCCCGCCGAAACCCCCGCCAACGAAGGGCTTGATCACCCTGATGTCGTTCTCCCGCATCCCGAGGACCGAGGCCAGGAGGCACTGAACGATATATGGGGTCTGCGTGGAAGTCCAAAGGGTGATCCTGCCGTCAGGGTCACATCGAGCCACCGTGGAACAGGGCTCCAGATAGGCGTGGCTGACCGGGTGCACCGTGAAGGTGTCCTCACGGACGTAGTCGGCCTCGCGGAACCCGGCCCTCACGTCGCCGTAGGCGATCTTGCGCTCCACGCTCACATTGCCCGGGGAACCCTCGTGGATCAGGGGGGCGTCTTTGCGGATGGCCCGGCGTACGTCATACACCGCGGGCAGTTCCTCGTAGTCCACCCGGATAAGGGAGAGGGCCTCCTCGGCCGTGTCCCGGTCCACGGCCGCTACGGCGGCCACTTCGTCGCCGACAAACCGGACCTTGTCAACGGCCAGGGGATATTCGTCCTGGGTGGCGGGGAAAAGCCGCCAGTTTCCGTACTTGATCTTGGGAGTGTCCTGCCCCGTGATCACGCATTTGACCCCGGGCAGCGCAGCCGCCCGGCTCACGTCGATGTTCAGGATACGGGCGTGGGGCACGGGGCTCCTCAGGATGCGCCCGTGGAGCATTCCGGGCAGCTTGATGTCGTCCGTGTACACGGCCGATCCCGTGGCCTTCGAGCGTGCGTCCCTGCGGGGAATGTCCCGGCCTACTATGCTGTACGCTTTCATCCGTCTACCTCTTCTTTGCGTTCCGGCGGGCCCGTTCATACGCCTCGCTCAAGGCCCTGCGTGTCAAAACGGCGACCATCTTCCTGCGGTAGGAGGCGGTGGCCCGCACGTCGGAAATCGGCGCCGATTCGGCCGCCGCACTCCGTCCCGCCCGTTCCAGGAGGTCCGCCGTCAAGGATTTTCCCACCAGGAGTTTTTCCGTCCTTCGGGCCCTCAGGGGCGTAGGGGCCACGGCCCCGAGGATTATGCCCGCCTCGCGGCACGTCTTTCCCTCCACACGGAGCATTACGCCCACCCCCACGGCGGAGATGTCCACCTTCCCGCGCGCCGACAGGTGCTGGTAGGAGGTACCGGTGCCCCGCCGCGGAAAGGGGACCCTTATTTCGGTGAGGATCTCCGAGGGTTCCATGGCAGTAAGGCCGGGCCCGAGAAAAAAGGCGTCCAGGGGCAGGCACCGTTCTCCGCGGGGGCCTGCCAGGACCACGCAGGCACCCATGGCGGTCAGGACCGGTGCGTTGTCCGCCGACGGTGCGGCATTGCACAGGTTTCCCGCCACGGTGCCCATGTTTCGGATCTGTACGTTGGCGGTCTCCGAGGCGGCATATGCCACCGCCGGATAATGGCTTCTGACCGAAGGGTGGGAAGCCACGTCTGCCAGCAGGGCCGTGGCCCCGATGCGTAGTCCGTCCTTCCTGTCGAAGGAGATCTTGTCCAGCCCCTGGATCCGCTTGAGGCTAACCACGGTACGGGGTTTCAAGAGTCCCTGCCGCATCTTCACCAGGAGGTCGGTGCCGCCCGCCATGACCCGGACCTCGGGCCCCTTTTCCTCAAGAATACTGATTGCTTCGTCAAGAGTTTGAGGGGCCAGGTATTCAAATTTCGGGAACGTCATGGTTTCCTCCCTCCCCCGGGTGCCCCGTTGTTTTTCTCCATCCTCCGGGACGCCTCGGCCACGGCCTCCACGATCTTGTTGTAGCCCGTGCAGCGACAGAGATTCCCTGAAAGGCCATGTCGAATTTCGCGCTCCCCGGGCCTTGGGTGGTTTGACAGGAGATAGAGGGCCGACATCTCCATGCCCGGCGTGCAAAACCCGCACTGGATGGCCCCCTTCTCGATGAAGGCCTCCTGTATGGGATGGAGCCGCTCACCGTCCGGCGCAAGGCCCTCCACCGTGAGAATCTCCTTTCCGTCCACGTCCACGGCCAGGGTCAGGCAGGAACTCACGGTCCGTCCGTCCACCATGACGGTGCAGGCCCCGCAATCACCGGTGCCGCAACCCCTCTTCGTCCCGGTGAGGTTCAGATCCTCCCGGAGGACCTCGTTCAGGGTCCGCCACGGAAAAACGGCCAGCGTGTAACGATCACCGTTGACCGTAAGCGTAATGGAATGTTTCATCATGGTACGCTCCTCGAACGATTAATAATAGTATTATGCCCGCCCCCCTCCCTGCCATATCCTCAGGGGGCCGTACCTTTTCCCAGGACCTCAAGCGCCAGCTCCCAGGTGGTCTCCAGGTGGTTCTTGCGGCCCATGGCACGCTTGCTGTTTTCCAAGTGTACGATACCCAGGAAGGTGGTCCACACGAACTCGGCCAGGGTCCTGGGATCGCATTGTCTGAAAACACCGGCCCTTACACCCTGCTCCATGATGGCACAGAGAAAACGGTAATTCCTGGTGCCCGACCGATCGAGCAGTCTCCGCAGCTCGGGGGGTAGCCTCCTGAGGATCTCCTCCTGATGAAAATAGAGTGTGGCGTTGAAGGTGGCCGGATCGCTCCGGTAGAACGCCTGAAAGGCGTCCCAGAGTCGAGTGAGGAGGTCTTGCGCCCCGCTGCGACACCGAACCGACAAGTCCTCCAGCAAATCCCCGAAATATCCGGAATGGGCCGTGATGGCATGCACGAAGATCTCGTCCTTGGTCTTGAAATACAGGTAGAGGGTGGCCCTGCTCAGTTCCGCCCGTTCGGCGATCTTCTCCATGGTGGTGGCATGGTACCCCTCCTCCACGTAGGCCTCGATGGCCGCCCGGAGTATGGCCTCCCGCCTGCCCTCTTTTTCCCGCGCGCGACGTTCCTGAATGCCCATCCGGGAACAGCGCCCCCCTCTCCGCTCCTTACTCGCCAGGCCCGTCCACAGGCCTGACGCCATGGATGAATAATGTGTCTACCTTCTAGACGATCAGTCTAATGTTGTCAAGTTCTTCCGTGTCCGCGCGAAAAATCATGAGGCTCGGGCAGGTTCTCCCCGCCCGAAAAAGAGGGAACATATGAAAAAATATATTTTTTGATATTTTTTATTGACGACTTCCCCGCCTCTTGTTTAGGAATAGAAAAAATTGTTTTTCTCGTTTTTCAAACCTACCCTCAATCCGGATCTTGCATGCAGTCCCTTACCGACAAGGCACACCATCAGATACGTAAGTGGATCACGCGCTACCACCTCAAACCCGGCACCCGGCTCAACGTCAAGGACCTCGCGCGCACCCTCGAGATGAGTCAAACCCCCGTCCGGGAGGCCCTGAGTATGCTCGAGCGGGAGCAGATGATCGAGCGGAGACCTCAGAGGGGTTTTGTGGTGCGGGGTCTCACCCTCCGGGAAGTGGAAGACATCTACGACCTGCGGATATCCCTAGAGGAACTCGCGGCCCGTCAGGCCGCCAAACGCCTGCGCAACGCCGAAAGGAAAAGGTTGAAGGTCCTTCTTGACGACGTGGGACGCAACCTTGATGGGGGAGACAAATCAAGGATCCTGGAACTGACCCAGGACTTTCACCTGATCATCCTCGATGCGAGCGGCAACCGGTTTCTTTCCGAGGTGGGGAAGACCATCCTGAACCGCATCTGGATCATCCAGAACATCAATATCCTCACCACCGACCATCTTCTGCTGGAGGCCCACCCGGAACATGTGCGGATATTCGAGGCCATCGAAAACGGCGAATCCCGGAAGGCCGCCATGCTGATGAAGGAGCATATCGGCGGGGCAAAGAGATTCGTTTTGTCCCGCCTGAATGACAGCGATGACGTACTTTCCCACTTGATCATGGGATACCAGCAGTAAGGAGAGGGACCGCCTCCGGACTCCATCCAGGGGGGCCTGGCGCTGAGAGGGGCCGGCATGAACGGCATGCGCCGGGGCGCGGTGCTACCGGGGGGTCCTACGCCTTCTTACGCACGCAGGAGAACATCTCAGCGCCCCAAGGAGAACTCATGGCCTGGCAAATCGATCTCAGCGGCAGGGGGGCCCTGGTGACGGGGGCCGCCAGCGGCATCGGAAAGGCGATCGCTCTCCAACTGGGGAGCATGGGGGCCCGACTGGCCCTTCTGGATATCAATGAAGAGGGCCTGGAGGCGACCCGCCGGGAAGTCCTGGCCCAAGGTTCCGGGGAACCTTTCTGTATGCCCGGGGATCTTGCCCTGGAGCGGCACGTGGTCCGTGCCGTGGACAGCTCCCTGCACCAACTGGGGGAAATCCAAATTCTCGTCAATAGTCACGGGATTTTGAGACGCACGCCGTTCACCGCAATCCAAAGCGACGAATGGGACCTCGTGATGGGCGTCAATCTGCGGGCCTGTTTCCTGCTATGCAAAAACGTCCTGCCCCACATGCGGGAACGGCGAGGGGGAGTGATAGTCAACGTAGCCTCCCTTGCAGGCCGCAGTTGCAGCCTCCTGGGAGGGGCGCATTACACCGTGGCCAAGCATGGGCTGGTAGGATTGTCCCGTCACCTGGCCAGGGAGTTTGCGCCGTCCGGGATCCGCGTAAACGCATTCTGCCCGGGCGCCACCATGACTCCCATGGTAACGGAATGCACCCCGCAGGACGAACTGGAACGGCTTTCGGCCTCGATCCCGCGGGGTCGCATCGCGACGCCCGAGGAACAGGCCAGGGTGGTGGGATTCCTGGTAAGCGATGCGGCCGTCAACATCACCGGCGCCTGTATCGATTCCAACGGCGGCACCATAATGTTGTAGATACCCCTCCTTCTGGGCGGAAACGGGATATCCGCAAGCATCGTCGCGCCGAAGGGGGAGGGGACGCCGGAGGGCACGTCCACCATGGCCCCGGGGGGGGGGGAGGAAAACATGAAGGAAGAAGCGAAAACCCTGCTTGACATCTACCGCACCATGGTAACCGTGAGGCTCTTTGAGACCATGGCCGGGGAGCACTTTGCGGCAGGAAAGATCCCCGGATTCATCCATTTGTCCATCGGCCAGGAGGCATCCAGCGTGGGCGTTTGCTCCTGCCTCAGGCCCGACGACTACGTGGCTTCCACCCACCGCGGTCACGGGCACATGATCGCCAAGGGGGCGGACCTCAAACGGATGACGGCCGAACTCTTCGGCAAGGCCACGGGGTACTGCAAGGGCAAGGGCGGTTCCATGCATGTCGCCGATTTTTCCATCGGGATCCTGGGCTGCAACGGCGTGGTGGCAGGCGGCCTGCCGCTGATCACCGGGGCCGGGCTCTCCATCAAGCTGCGCAGGACCGATCAGGTGGCCGTAGTGTTTTTCGGCGACGGCGCCTCAAACCGTGGGCCCGTACACGAGGCAATGAACATGGCGGCCATCTGGACCCTGCCGATCATCTTCGTCGTGGAGAACAACCAGTACGCTTCCACCACCCCGCAGAGTTACTCCTGCTCCGTAGGAGACCTCTGTACGAGGGCGGCAGGCTACGGCATGCCCGGTCTTGCCGTGGACGGAAACGACGTGATGGCGGTACGGGAGGCCGCCCTTGAGGCGGTGGACCGCGCCCGGCGGGGCAAGGGTCCGACCTTTATCGAAAACAAGACCTATAGGGTGCGGGGGCACTTCGAGGGCGATCCCCAAAAATATCGCGAGGAATCTGAGGTCCTGGCCTGGCAGAAACAAAACGATCCCATCGAGCGTTTCGAGGCCCTGCTCCGGAAGAAAAAACTCCTGACCAAAAAGGCCTCCCGCTCCATATTGGAACAAGTCCGGGCCGAGATAGACGCGGCAGTGGCCTTTGCCGAGCAGAGTCCATATCCCGCCCCCGAAGATGCCCTGGACGATCTCTTCGTCAATCCCTGAGTTGGGAGGAACCGACCCATGTCCGAAAGAATCCTGAGCGCATCCGCGGCCCTGGCCGAAGCCCTCCACGAGGAGATGACCCGTGACGAGACCGTATTCATCCTGGGGGAGGACCTCACGGCCCATGCCGGAATTTTCGGCCAGTTCAAGGGCATTCCGGAGGCATTTCCCGGCCGGATCATCGACACGCCCATCAGTGAAACATGTATCGCAGGCTGCGGCGTGGGCGCGGCCCTGACGGGCATGCGCCCCATAGTGGACTTCCACTTCTCCGACTTCGTAACCTGCGGCATGGACGAACTGTGCAACCAGGCCGCCAAGATCCGGTACATGTTCGGCGGACAAGTAAATGTGCCCCTGGTGGTGTGGTGTCCGGACGGGGCGGGTCTCCGGGCGGCCGCCCAGCACAGCCAGTCGCTCGAGGCCTGGTTCGTCCACACGCCGGGACTCAAGGTGGTGATCCCATCCGAGCCCGCCGACGTCAAAGGCCTCATCAAGTCCGCCATCAGGGACGACGATCCCGTGATGTTCTTCCAGCACAAGCGCCTGTTTGCCCGGGAGGGACCGGTGCCCGAGGACTCGGAATTTCTCATTCCCCTGGGCCGAGCCGCGGTGAAACGAGAGGGAAAGGACGTGAGCCTGCTCTGTTATGGTTCAGGCTTCTTCATCTGCATGGAGGCGGCCCAGGCCCTCGCCCGGGAGGAAATCGAGGCGGAAGTGGTGGATCTTCGCACCCTCAAGCCGCTGGACATGGAAACGGTCGCGTCCAGCATCCGTAAAACCAACCGCGCTGTGGTGGTACACGAGGCGTGCCTCACGGGGGGGTTTGGTTCCGAACTCGCCGCACGGATCCAGGAGGAGTTGTTCGACGAACTGGACGCGCCCATCCTCAGGGTGGGGGCCAGGGACGTGCCGATCCCCTTTTCCCCCGGCCTCGAGGATTTCGTGCTGCCCAAGAGCGATAGCGTGATCCGGGCGGCCAAGAGAGTCTGCTACCGCTGAAGAAGGGAGAGCCTCGTCATGGCCATTGAGATTCAGGTCCCAAAGCTGGGCCTCACGATGGAGGAAGCCACCCTGGTGGAATGGAAGTTCGGGCCGGGAGAAAGGGTGCGCGCCGAGCAGATCGTTCTGGTCCTGGAAACGGACAAGGTCACCTACGAAATGCCTTCTCCCGGTGAAGGCCTGCTCCACCCCGTAGTAGCGGCGGGGAGCACCATCAAGGTTGCCCAGGTGGTGGGCTACCTTGCGGCCGACGAAGAGGAACTCCGTGCGCTGGCGGCCCGATTCCCTCCTGCGGAAGGCGAAGCGCAGACACCCGGCCTCCCCGAGGCGTCCCGGCCGGAACGAGAGGCGGAGCAGGCCTCACGGCACCAGCAAAAACGCGTGCTCGCATCGCCTCTCGCCCGGGCCATGGCCAGGGACCACGGCCTGGACCTCGCCCGGATTCAGGGGAGCGGTCCAGGCGGGAGGATCATCAAGGCGGACATCCTGAAGGCCCTGGAAAGCAAACCCGCGCCCGAGTCCGCCCAGCCCCGGACCACCGCAGCCGGGGCAGGCGCACTCCTCAGTGTCTCCGAAGAGATACCCATCACGGGCATACGCAAGGTAATTTTCCGCAACATGCATCTGAGCCTATCCTCCCAGGCGCAGCTAACACTGCACACGGAGGCCAATGCCGCAGCCTTCCTGGATCTTCGGGCCCGCATGAACAAGACGGGGGCGCCCAAGGTCTCTTTCAACGCCATCATGGTCAAGATAGTGGCACAGGCCCTGAAACAGCACCCCCGAATCAACGCATCTGTGGAAGGAGACGCAATCAAGGTCTGGGGCCAAATTCACATCGGCGTGGCCGTGGACCTGGGCCGGGGCCTGATCGTTCCCAAAGTGCGATACGCGGACACCAAATCGGTCCGGGAGATCTCCGCGGAACTGGAAAAGCTCATCACCGCCGCCCAATCCAATACGTTGGGTCTGGACGACCTGACCATGGGCACCTTCACCATCACCAACCTGGGGGCGTGGGACATCGACCATTTCACGCCCATCGTAAACCACCCCGAGAGCGCCATCCTCGGCGTGGGACGTATCGTGCACAAACCGGCGGTCGAACGCGAAGCCGTGGTGGTACAGCCCCGCATGGCACTGTCATTGTCCTTTGACCACCGCATCATCGACGGCGCCCCGGGTGCCGCGTTCCTCAAGACGATCAAGGACCTGGTGGAGGATCCCCTGCTCATGTTGTAGGCGGGGCGGACAGTGGTGTGCCAGGAAGAAAAACGTGGGAGATTCGGGCCGAATCACACTTGCGGACCATGGGAACCATGAAGCCCCCAAACCCATCCGGTCCCACCGATTCGGCGGGCGGTCCCGCCCGAAAGGCATGGAAGGAGCGTGAATCATGAAGTCCAAAGCCATGGTGGTGGTAGAGCCCAACCGGATGGAGCTCCAGGAGTTTGAAGTCTCGCCCCCAGCCCCGGACCAGATCCTCGTCAAGACCACAGTGACGTCGGTGTGCAGCAGTGACATTAAATTCTTTCACGGCACCTTTCCGGCCGTTAACTATCCCTTGATCATGGGGCACGAGATCTCGGGACGCGTGGTCGAAGCTGGCCCCGAGGCGAAGCGATGGTACGGCATAAAGCCCGGGGACAAGATCACCGTGGAACCCTACATCCCCTGCGGCCGGTGCGAGGCCTCCCGGAGCGAACACTTCTACCACCACTGCGATCACGGCGGTATCTACGGCCTCAACCTTGCCTGTGACCGCCCGCCGCATCTGTTCGGGGGCTACAGCGAGTACTTCTACGTGATGCCCGGCACCAGCAACTATTCCTTCTACGATCGCATCGAGCACCTGGAACGCTACACCCACGACTGGGAGCGGCCCTTCCTGGAGTCCTCGCGGGACTTCATCTACAAGAACAGTTTCGCAGATTGTGAATTCATCTGCGCTCTGCTCCGGCGTCACGGGGTGCGGGCCGAACTGGAGATTTTCTGCCTCGCACATCTTTACAACCTGGCGGAGCTGGTGGACCGGGGCTTCATCTCGCCTCCCTTGCACGTGGAATTCGTGATGGGACTCCTGGGGGCGGTGCGGGCCGAGAATGCGCAGGTGGTGGCGCACCACGTGAAGCTGGCCCAGTCCTTGGGTCGCAGGGTTGCCACGCCGGCCGATGCGCGACGCATTCTGAAGCTGAAGGGATGCGAAGCAACGGCGTTCTGAGGCCCCCGGTCCCTTCAAGGGGGAGTAAGGCTTCATCCGGGCGGCCTCCGGTGTGAAGGACTGCTGCGTTGAGATAGATTGGCGCCCGCGCGATAGAGCCCTTTTGGGACTCTTGTGGCGGGCGGCGGGCGAGAGGGAGGCAAACTCCCCTCCGGCCCGGAAACACGAACTCGATGACGGAAGGAGGAAGAGATGAAACGGAAATGGGTGTTTTCAGTCGGTGTCGCGTTGCTGGGACTCACAATCCTGTGCGGCAGCGCCTTCGCTGCGGGGACGGTGCGCTGGAAGGGGCAGAGCTGTTTCGGCATCGCCTCGCCCCTTGGGCAGCATACCATCGTGCTGTGGAAGAAATTCGTGGAGGAAATGAGTGGCGGGCGGATGAAAATCACGCTCCATGACGCGGGCGAAATCGTACCGCCCACCAAAATCTATGACGCAGTCAAGGACGGGCTTCTCGATTTCGGGTTGAACACCCCCGCTTGGCAAAAGGGCAAGTACCCGGCCGGCGACCTCTTTTACACTCTGCCCGCCGGAATCCTGGAATTCAACGACTTGATCCTCTGGCTTTACGGCGGTGGAGGCAAGGAGCTGGAACAGCAGATGTACGGCGACGAACTCGTGGTCTTTCCCCTGGGGCTGACACCTCCAGAGGAGATCTGGTCCAAACGACCCATCAAGACACTGGCCGACATCAAGGGTCTCAAGATCCGTGCCGCCGGACTTTCCATGGACCTGTGGGAAAAGCTGGGCGCTTCGGTGGTGCTGCTTCCCGGCGGGGAGGTGCTGCCTTCCCTCCAGAGAGGCCTGATCGACGCCACCGAGATGCTGGAAGCCTCTTATGATTATACGCTGGGGCTTCACGAAGTCTGCAAGTACCGCTTCGGCCCGCCGGTGCACATGTCCAACAACATCTTTCAGCTCCTCATCAAGACCAAGTCCTGGAAGGCACTGCCCCCGGATCTTAAGGCCATCGTGGAAAAGGCAGCCATGGCCGCTACGTTCCAGGGTTATGCGGACTTCTGGCAAAGCACCATAGAGTTCAACAAGAAGATCGAGGCCTACGGCACCATCACCACCAAACTACCCAAGGAGGAGCAGGCCAAGGCCCGGGCCCTGGGTTTCCAGATCCTGAACGAGAAATCCCGCAAAGACCCCTACTTCAAGAAAGTCTGGGAATCGCAGAAGGCCTTCATCGCGAAGTACAAGCCATACTATGACCTGACCAAGTTCGACTAACCGCTTTACGGCAGGCCGGGCTGAAGGCCGGCCGTCCCAGGACTTCAGCAGGCTGTTCAAAGACATGGCGGCGCGATTGCGACAAGGCGAAACGGGAAACGAGCGTTCTCAGCCGAATCCGGAAACAGAGACAGCGACCGCGGTGGTTTTCGAACAACCTGTGGGGAACGGTCGGCCCCCATTGCCATGGATTCGTCGCCCTGATCATCGCGGCCGCCTATCGGAAGCTGACGCTTCAAAACGTGAAAGAGGCGGCCTACACAACTCTGACGGTCACCGTGATGGTCTTCTTCATCATCGCAGGAGCGGCGGTCTTCAACGCCGTGTTCCTTTTCCTGGGCGGCGGGGCGCTCATCAAGAGCATGCTCATGAGCCTCCCTTTCGGGGACTGGTTCGTGTTGTCCGTCATGATGTTCATCCTCTTCATCCTGGGCTTCTTCATATCCTGGCAGGGACTCCTCTTCATCGTGGTTCCCATTTTCCTCCCCGTGGCCGCCAAGCTGGGGTTCAACCCCCTTTGGTTCGGTATCCTGATCTGCCTCAACCTCCAGATGTCCTTTCTCACGCCTCCCTTTGCTTATGCGATATTTTTCGTGAAAGGGGCATCTCCGCCGGAAATCAACACGTGGGATATCTACCGGGGCGTCATCCCATTCGTGTTTCTTCAGGCCGCCTCCGTGGCCGTCTGCATCCTGTTCCCGGAAATCATCCTCTGGCTTCCGCGGGTCACCCTGGCAGGGGCGGGGGGATGAAGATGCCGCCGCCAGGTCCCTGCCGCAGAATAGGGGGGGGCAGGGATGAGGCATGGGGAAAGGTGGAGGGGGTAAGGATACGTTAGACCGAAGTTCCCTCGAGAATTGCGGGATATTGAGATGCATGTCATTGATATTTTGGCACAAACTCCAATCATAGAAAATAAGAATGTTCCCATGTAAAATGCATTTTAAG
>JAFDIS010000133.1 GCA_019307945.1 Deltaproteobacteria bacterium
CGACAATCCCGTCAATAACGCCTATTACCCCAAATTCAAGAAGGTGACGGGCATGGACGCGGGAATCGGCGCAGCGGCCGGGTACACAACGGTTTATGCCATGAAACAGGCAATTGAGAAGGCCGGGGTCATGGATACCGAAAAGATTATCGATGCCCTGGAGGGCTCTGTGGTCAATTCCCCGGTAGGACCCCTGAAGATCAGGGCGTGCGACCACCAGGCCATGTGGCCGTTTTGGGTGGGACCCGTGGCGTTCACGCCGGAATTCCCCTGGCCCCACGTGACCCAGGCCGTGGCACTGGATCCCCCGGAACGTGGGTATCGGTCCTGCGCGGAGATCGAGGCCGCCAGGTAAAGAGGCAAAGTAGCCTCTTCGTAACAGGGGTTCCGCCCCCGTCTCGGGATGGGGGCGGAGCCGCCACAAGAATCGACAACACAGTTGATCAGGGGAGAACTGCATGAATCTGCAAGGACTCATCATACAACTGCTGAGCGGCCTGAGCGTGGGGATGGTCATCTTCCTGATCGCCGTGGCGGAACGTTGCAGGTCCTGAACCTCGCCCACGCCTCCCTCTATATGCTCGGGGCCTATCTCTGCTTTTGGGTCAGCTCCCTGCTTTCCCAGGCAGCAGGTTCCTTCTGGTGGAGCCTCTTCGCTGCGCCTCTTCTGGTAGCGGTCTTCGGAGGGATTCTGGAAGCAATGCTGCTCAGAAGGATCTACGACCGCGATGTATTGGACCAGTTTCTTCTCACGTTCGCCCTTATCCTCATCATCGGAGACCTTTGCAAGCTCGCATGGGGGGTGGAATATCACACCGTGGATACGCCCTGGCCCCTGGATGGCCCTGTGATCTTCGGTGGGTTGGTATTTCCGAAGTACAACCTTTTCCTCATCGGATGCGGCCCTCTCCTTTATGTGTGCCTCTGGAGCCTCATCAACAAGACGCGGCTGGGCAGCGTGGTCCGGGCGGTGACCTATAACCGGGACATGGCGAGCGCTCTCGGCGTCAATGTCTCGTGGGTGTACACGGGAGTTTTCATGCTGGGCTGCTGGCTTGCGGGGCTGGGGGGCGCCCTGGTGGCTCCAATGTCTGCGGTGATGCCGGGCATGGACATGGTGGTTCTCATCGATTGTTTCATCATCGTGGTGATAGGAGGACTGGGGAGTATCTCCGGGGCCTTCCTGGGATCCATCATTTTCGGCCTGGTCACGGCGTTTGGAATCCTTGTGGCTCCGAGGCTGGCCATCGCCTTTGGTTTCATCCTTATGATTATCGTTTTGATTATTCGGCCCTGGGGCCTGATGGGAAAGCCTGAATGATGAGTGAATTCTTAAAAGAAATGAAAAGCGGGAAATGGATCGCAGTGTTGGTCTGTGTCGCCGCCTTTGCCCTCTTGCCCATTGTTTTGCAAGAGGGCTACCTCAGCCTGGTCAACGAGATGCTCATCCTGGCCGTGGCCGCCTGCGGTCTGAACCTCATGATGGGGTATGCCGGAATGGTCTCCTTCGGTCCGGCGGGTCTTTACGCAGTGGGCGCCTACACCACCGGCCTGATACTCGTGTACACCAAGATTCCGTTCTGGCTAGCCCTCGCGGCCGGTCCCATTATGGCGGGAGTGGTCTCCGTGGTGGTGGGATGGTTTTGCGTACGTTTGACCCATGTCTATTTTTCTCTTCTAACCCTCGCTTTTTCCCAGATCATTCACACGATCCTTTTCGAATGGTACGATTTTACGAGGGGCGACGACGGGATCGTGGACATCCCGGTGCCCTCGTTTCTTTCCTCCATCACCCACTACTACTATTTCAGCCTTGTGGCGATTTGCGTCTGTCTTTTCGTATTGTGGAAGATCGTCAATTCCCCTTTCGGAAAAACCCTCCAGGCCCTGCGTGAGAACCCTGAAAGAACGGAGTTCATCGGCATCAACGTCAGGCGTTATCAACTGGCCGTGTTCATCATTTCCGGTGTTTTTCTCGGAATCGCGGGCGCGCTTTACTGCGGCTTCAACAAGAACGTGTTCCCCGATTTTGCGGACATGATGAAATCCACTGAAATGATCGTTGTCTGCCTCATGGGGGGGATCTATAATTTCCTGGGTCCCGTAGTGGGTTCCGTGGTGTACATGTTTCTGGACAAATTGATCTCCAGTAATACGCATTACTGGCCGCTGGTCCTGGGCTGCGTGATCATCGCCCTGTTGATCTTCATGCGGGGCGGAGTGGTGGGGTTTGTATCGGAGAAGCTTGCACCCCGTGGTGAAGAAAGGGGATAGATGTTCATGATCCTACGCGTGGAGAAATTGAAAAAGACATTCGGTGGCCTGACCGCGGTCAACGACGTCTCCTTTGACCTGATGGAGGGGGAACTGAGTTCCATCATCGGACCGAACGGGGCAGGCAAGACCACGCTTTTCAATCTCCTGACCGGTCATATCCGCCCGGACGAAGGCCGCATCCTGTTCAAAGAGAGGGACATCACCGGATTTCAACCGGATAGGGTATGCCGGCAGGGAATAGGGAGGTCCTTTCAGCGGACCAACATTTTCCCCAAACTGACCGTTTTCGAAAATGTACAGGTAGCAATCCTTTCCATTAGACGTAAGAGTCGATCTCTTTTTTCCACCGCTTCCCGCATGCTGGTGGGCGAGACCATGGAGATCCTCGAAAGCATCGGCCTGGCCGAGAAACGAAATGTCACGGCAGGCCTCCTTGCGCACGGGGACCAGCGACTGCTGGAGATCGGCATCACCCTCGGGACTAATCCTGAACTGGTTTTCCTGGACGAACCCACCGCGGGAATGAGTCCGGAGGAGTCATGGAAGGCCGTGGAGCTGGTTCAGCGGCTTGCCCGGGAAAGAAACCTAACGCTCCTTTTTATCGAGCACGACATGGAAGTCGTCTTCGGTATCTCGGAGAAGGTGCGAGTGATGCACCTGGGAAGCATCCTGGCCGAGGGCACTCCCGAAGCCGTCAGGGCCGACGAAGAAGTACAGAGAATCTACCTGGCCGAGGAAACGTAATGTTACTCAGTGTCGAGAAAGTCAACACGTTTTACGGCATCAGCCATATCCTTTTCGATATCTCCATGCAGGTGGCGGAAGGCGAGGTGGTGTGCCTGTTGGGACGGAACGGCGTGGGCAAGACCACCGTGCTCAAGAGCATCATGGGCCTGGCCCCTGCGCGTTCGGGAAGCATTCTTTTCATGGGCTCGGAGATCAGAGGGCGCCGGCCCTTCGAGATCGCAAGACTGGGGATCGGCTTTGTTCCCGAAGACAGGATTATTTTTCCGGATCTGACCGTGAAGGAAAACCTGGAGATGGGCGTCAACAGGAAAATCCAGGGTCCCTGGGTCCTGGGTCGTGTCTTCGAGGCGTTTCCGATTCTCGAAAAACGCCAATCACAGATGGGGGGGACCCTCTCAGGGGGCGAGCAGCAGATGCTGACCATCGCCAGAACGCTCATGGGCAATCCGAGGCTTCTCCTGCTGGACGAACCATCCGAGGGTCTCTCACCGCTCATCGTGAGGGAACTGGGGAGCCAGATAGAGCTCCTGAAAAACGAGGGCATGCCGATCTTGCTCTCCGAACAGAATTCGGGCTTCACCCTGAAGCTGTCGGACCGGGCTTACATCCTCGAAAAGGGCAGGATCCAGTGGATTGGATCCGTCTCTGAGCTCAAGGAAGACCCCGGCATCATGAAAAAATACCTCGGGGTATAATGAACACGGTCCGTCCTCCCGGCTTTCCTCTGCCCGGTGAATTCTTCAAATGGACCTTGCCATTCACCACGTAACGGTGCCGGACTTTCGTGGGAACCGCCTGGTGTCATGTCACGTGGGCATTGATTCAGGCCGTATCGTGGATGTGTCCCAGACCCCTCCTCGGGCCGAAAACGTGGTGGAAGGGAAGGGTGGTTTATTGACTCCGGGACTCATGGACGCCCATGTGCACGTGGAAAGCTCGTTTTTGACCCCCGCACGGTTCGGCGAGGTGGTTGCGCGACACGGCACCCTTTACGCCGTTGCGGACTGCCACGAGATCGCGAACGTGGCGGGGATCGAGGGCCTTCAGTGGTTCATGGAAGATGCCGGTAACTCACCCGCCATGATTCGCTTTGCGGTTCCCTCCTGCGTGCCCGCAAGCCCCTTTGGTACTTCGGGTGGCACCCTCGGGGTGTCCGAAGTCGCCCGGCTCTTGGCAGATTCCCGGGTGGTATCCCTGGGGGAACTGATGAACGTGCCAGGTGTCCTGAACAGGGACGAAGCGCTCATGGCCATGATCCGGGTCGCAAAGGCAAGGGGAAAGCGCGTCAATGGCCATGCCCCGGGCCTTTCAGGGGATGCCCTCCGTTCCTACTTCGATGCCGGGGCCGAGGACGACCACGAGACCAGCCATTACGATGAACTGAAGGAGCGCCTCGCGTTGGGGGTCCACGTCTTCCTGCGGGAAGGTTCCGGAGAACACACGCAGCCTGACGCCTACCGCGTGATCGACGAGCACCCGGACCGCGTGCTTTTCTGCACGGACGACAAGACCCTCCATGACGTCGAATCCAGGGGGCATCTGACAGAGCATCTCAGGAAGGCCGCAAGTCTCGGGGTCGACACCCTGAACCTCCTGCGGGCCGCCTGTTACAACGGCCCGGCCTACTACGGGATCCCCGATGCCGGACAGGTGGTCCCCGGGTACCGGGCGGACCTCGTCCTGTTCCGGGACGCGAGGGACTTTGAAGTGGGCCGTGTCATCGTGGCAGGGCGGGTCCTGGAGCCCGCGGCTCTGGTGCCCCCAAAGGAACCCCCGGGCTTTCTCCTGGACTCCCTCCGACTGGAACTTCCTCCCAAAATCCCAGCGATCCCCGGGGAACTCCTGGGGGTGGCCATCGGGGCGAAGGACGGCTCCCTGCTCACCGAAAAGGTTTCCGTGGATCCCTCCCTCCCGGAGGTGTCCGCGGATGAGGACCTCCTGAAACTCGTGGTCCTGGAGCGGTACGGGCACGGAAACCGCGCCGCCTGCCGGATCCGCGGCTTCGGTTTGAAACGGGGGGCCATCGCCTCCTCCCTGGCCCATGACTGCCACAACATCGTGGCCGTGGGGGCGGACGACGCATCCCTGGCCCTGGCGGTGGAAGCGGTGGCAGCCTGCGGCGGGGGGCTCTCGGTGGTGGATGGGGGGGATCTCTTTACCGTACCTCTGCCGGTGGGTGGTATCGTGTCGGACGCAGCCCCTGACGAACTCCTTTCGACCCTCGGCGAACTGGCCCGGCGCACGCGCCTGCTCGGCACCTCCCTCACCAACGCCCACGCCACCCTGTCCTTCATGGCGTTAGAGGTGATTCCACACCTGAAACTCACGGACCGGGGGCTTTTTGATGTGGGCGCGTTTCGGTTTGTGGGAGAGCCCTGGTGACACGCGGGTGTTTCAGCTTCACGCAGGCATGATATCCCAGGTGGTCGGAGGCAGTGCGATAGGGTTCCGAGGTCAGCCCCACGTCGATCACGGACAAAAGACGCGGATCCACCAGGATGTAGTCCAGACGGTATCTGAAAAGGCCCCCTGCGGTGCCTGTTCGCTCGATTTCGAAAGCTTTGGGGGGAGGCGCCAGCTCACATGTGTCCGCCAGTCGTTCCAGCAGCGGTTCGAGGGCCCCTTCATGCCTGCTGAAATTGAGGTCCCCCGCCAGGATAAGAGGGCCCTCTTGTGCCTCCTGGACAAGTCTCACCGTGGCCGCCACCTGGCCTTGATAGCCACCCAGATGATAGTGGACGTTTATAAATTGGAGTTTGGCGCCCGCCAGGTCCAGCGTGTAGAGCACACCCACCCTTTGATCCCTTCCCTGATGTATTGGTGCCGTATGAACACCGAGGATCCTGACTTTTGAAAGCAGCGCAAGACCCCAGTCCACGTCTTTTCCGCCGTGGGGTGTGTAGGCGTAGTTCATCCCAAGTTCTTGAGCCAGGAAGGCCGCCTGCTCCGAGCCGCGGACCTCCTGCAGGGCCACGAGGTCGGGACGCACGGAGGCTATGGCGTCGGCGATCGCCCGGAGTTTTTCAGGGGAACTCGTGAGGTGTGAAAGACAGGTGAGGGGCCTCTCGGGGCCCGCGCCGACCCGGATGTTGTACGTGAGTACGCGCAGGCATTCCCCGGGGCTCTCTGGCAGGGGGATTTCACGGCCGTTCCGGATGACGGTGAGGCCTGCCCCCTGCTTGGTCGCACGCCCGGAGACGCAGGCTGAAAGCAGGACAAGGCAGAGTGCCCCCACCACCAAGGACCTTGCGATGAAGGGTCGAGGGGAGGATAAACGACACACGGCGCAGCCTCTTCATGGATTACCCGAGCCGGTCTTTCTCGCACCGGGAGGGTGCGAATCATCTTCCCTGTTCAGGGATGCCGGTATTGTCCCGAGGATAGCATGTTCTTGTTCCCCCGGGCAATCTTATCGGCGCCATCCTTGTAGCACGGAACGCGGTATGGTATAGGTTCCGGTGGTACGTAATGAGTTCCCACATCCGGAATTCCCCGGTCCCCTCGCCAGGCAATGGACCGGATATCAAGCGACGTGGGATGAACGAAGAGTTTCGAGATGGAAGTTCTTATTCAAGGAGGAGCGGCTATGAGCAAAGAGAAGCTCTGGAAGGCATTCCAGCAACACATGGGCTACACGGACGAGGAACTTGCACTGTTTCGGGCAAACCCCAGGAACACGCGACTGGTGGAGGAGACGCCCGAGTTCATGAAGTACAAGATCATTGCCGAAGTCATCGAATCCCACGGGTGTCACTCACTACACCGGGTGGGTGATCGGATCGTCATGAACGGCAACGGGCAATTGATCCGTGATGAATGCCCGGAGGTTGTTTGTATTTGGGCCCTTCAGCCCCTGGCAGGCATCGTAGGGATCATTTTCGAGCGCTTCGCAGAGCACCTGGATCCCAACCAGATGCTGTTCAATCGGGTGCACTGCCACGATGTGGGGCTGCGCTGCGGGGGGTGGGGACAGATCCTGATGAAGGTGTATGTGGAGCCGTGCTAGCGGGTCTTGGTTCGTAGATTCCGCCGGGCTACCAGGGGCGTTTATGCGTCCGCACTGCCAACGCATTGCAGGAATGGGCGCATCGGGATCCGGCCTGATGGATGCCGGAACGAATCTCAAAAGGAGGACGACAATGAGGCCGGATGATCTGAACGTCAAGATTCTGGGCATCGTTGGTACACCCATCAAGGACGGCAACTGCCAGTATTTTCTTGAACGAGCGCTCCAGGCAGCCGAGTCGGTGGGGCGGGTCACCACAGAACTTATCCATCTTCGCGACTACCGTATCGAATATTGCGCTGGGTGTGAATCGTGTCTACGCCGGGTGCACAAAATCCAAAAACAAGTGGGCCTGGATGTCATCCCGGTACCGGTGAAGGGCTATAATTGCAGCATCAAGGACGACATGGAGATCATCCACAAGAAGATGCTCGAAGCGGACGGGATATTGCTGGCGGCGCCCGTATACATTGCTACGATTCCGGGACAGATGAAGACTTTCATTGATCGGTGTCGCACGTTCGTCCACGATCTCAGGCTTCGCGACAAGGTCGCGGCCCCTCTGACCGTGGCCTTTTTTCGAAATGCGGGAAGTGATACGGCGCTTCAGGCCATGGCCCTCTCGCTTCTTGCCATGGGGTTGAATGTGGTTTCTTTCGGAGCGTCCGCCGTCAGCACGAAGGAAGGGCTTGGAATTCCCATCCGAGATACTCGCTTCGCGGTGAAGGAAGATCTGATAGGGATGACTCTCATGAGCATGGCCGCCACTCAGGTCGCCAGGAGCGCCTTGCAGATGAAGGCCGGGAGAATTGCAATGGAAAAGGCGGGGATCCTGGCCAAGACGGGAGGTTGGGGTCCTGTCACAGGTGATTGACGCTATTCGACCCAGGAAGAGATGGGCAGGCACCGACCGAAGATAAGGAGGGCACTATTGTCAAGAGCACTTCAGGTTGAAGCCAAGAGCCATGAAAGAAAGGGCTCATCCTTTCACGAGTATGGATGCAACCTTTTCCGACAGCTCCTGGAGGGTGAAGGGTTTCTGGATGAAGCCATTGTAACCCTTTTCCAGGATCGCCCCGTTCCGGCCTTCCTTACTGAAACCACTGGCCAGGAGCACGGGGATGTCGGGATTCATGAGCCGTATCCCGTCAAGGGTTTCTTCTCCACCCATTTCCGGCATGATCATATCCAGGATCACCAGATCTATTTCCGGACCATGTTCTTCAAAAAGATGGAGCGCCTCTTTCCCGCCCGTGGCTTCGAGGACTTTGTAGCCCAGTCTCTCCAGCATTTGGGCCCCTACATCCAGGACGATCTCCTCGTCATCCACAAGAAGGATTGTTCCCTCCCCACGAACGATTTCTGGCTGACCTTGGTGGATGGCGGGGGAAGGCGCTTCGGACACCGG
>JAFDIS010000134.1 GCA_019307945.1 Deltaproteobacteria bacterium
AGGAAAGGCAATCCGCCGATTGTACTCAAACTCGGCCGGAATCAGGAGGTGACAGATCATGGCCGGGGCCGCCGCCGGCACCCACCCTTTCAAGACCACCAGGACCGTCCATCTTCAGGAGCCCGATTTCCGAAGGCCCAAGCTCCGGATCGCGCCTGATGCAAGGGAGCGGATACTTGGGAGGCTGCGATTCCTTTACGGAGAAAAAGACGCTCCGGACATCATGTCTGAATTGGAGCGCATCCTTCAAGTTTATCACGCCCACAAGACGGACGAGATGATTCGGGAGGAGGGGATACCCGATCCGGAAGAGCGCTTCACGGAGCGGGACGTGATTCTCATCACCTACGGAGACCTTTTGCGGGGCCGGGAGCCTTCGCCCCTGGCCACCCTGGCAAAATTCTGTGACAGCTACCTGGAAGGGACTATCAACACCCTGCACATACTGCCCTTTTTTCCCTACAGCTCGGACCGGGGCTTTTCCATCGTCGACTTCGAGACCGTGGACCCCCGTCTTGGAACATGGAAAGACATCGAGGCCCTCGAGACACGCTACCAGCTCATGTTCGACGGCGTGTTCAACCACGTCTCCTCCAAGAGCCGATGGTTCCAGGAATTCCTTAACGGAAATCGCTGCTACCGTGACTTTTTCATCTCCTACGACTCACCGGACCAACTCACTCCCGAAGAACGGGCGATGATTTTCAGGCCCCGTACCACGGATATTCTCACACCTTTCTGGACCATCGACGGGCTGAAATACGTCTGGACAACCTTCAGCCCCGACCAGGTGGACTTAAATTACCGAAACCCAGATGTCCTGCTTCGCGTAATCGAAATCCTGCTTCTCTACGTACGACGCGGGGCTGACATCATCCGCCTGGACGCGGTCACCTACTTGTGGGCGGAGCCCGGCACCCGCTGCATCCATCTGGAGCAGACGCACCAGATCGTAAAACTCCTAAGGGATGTCCTGGACGTGGCGGCACCCTGGGTGGCACTCATCACGGAGACCAACGTACCCCACGAAGAAAACATCTCCTACTTTGGAAACGGGCACGACGAGGCTCGAATGGTGTACAACTTCGCTCTGCCGCCCCTCGTGCTCTACACCTTTTACGCGGAAGACGCGACGGCCCTCTCCCGATGGGCTGAATCCCTGAAGCCGCCTTCCCGCACCACCGCGTTCTTTAATTTCCTCGACTCCCACGACGGGATCGGCGTGCTGGGGGTCAAGGGCATTCTCTCGGAAGATCAGATTCAGTTCCTGCTCAACCGCGCTGTAGAGCACGGGGGGCTCATATCGTACAAGACCGGGGAAAACGGTACCAAGGACCCTTACGAGATCAACATCACCTGGTTCAGCGCCCTGAACCGGGAAGATGCCGACGAGGACATCGCCTACCAGGTCAAACGCTTCGTGGCCTCGAGGATCATCGGCCTGGTCCTTCGGGGCGTTCCGGGCATCTACCTTCACAGTCTCATCGGGACCCAGAACGACATTGACGCGGTCACCGCCACAAATTCCAACCGGGAGATCAACCGAACCGTCATCGATGAGGAGGCCATTACCAGGGCCCTGGAAGACCCCCTGTCCAAGGTCTCCAGGATCGGCCGCGAACTGGGGCGGCTCATCACCATCCGCACACAGCAACGGGCCTTTCACCCCCATGGGGGACAGGAGGTATTGCGCCTTTCGCCCGGGGTCTTTTCCCTCTTGCGCACATCGCCCGAAGGCGACCAAGCGATCCTGTGCCTCGTGAGCGTCACCAACAAGGTGTGTAGGCTGGAAATCCCTCTGGAAAGCCTTCATCGGCAGGACGAGAACTGGTTCGACATTGTGAGCGATATGGAGTGGATGGCAGAAGAGGGGAAGATCAGGATTACCCTGCAGCCCTACGACGTGGTCTGGCTCACGCCGGGCCAGCCGCAGGACTGAGCGGGTTCCCGCAGACGCCCCCCATGCGGGGGTTTGCTACCCCTTCCATCACAGCGTTTCCAGGGGCCCGAACGCCCCGCCCCCGGACTTTCCCATCACCCCGTCCACCACCCGGCGGACATCGGGCAAGCATCAGCGTCCCTTGGGGTTTTGGGCCGCGCAGTCGCAGGTACCGGCCCGCTTTTTCCCCTGGATCCGTTCCATGATCAGGGAACGGCCATTTGCCCGGGCGTCTGCTTCAATGTCCTTTTCCGTGTACCCGAAACAATAACAGATCAGGTCGTTCATGGTGGCTTCCCTTCCCCCGCGCGCCCCGAGTTCACCGATGGCGTTTTCCCCATTCCATAGGGCCTTCTTGCGCGCCGGACACCTGGGTTACGCAATGGCTGTCACAAAGGCCCGGAACTTCTCCTCCGATTCTGCAAGTTCCTCCACCGCCGCCTCCGCTGCCTTCTCTTCCAGGCCGATGACAGCCAGTTCTTCCGGGGCCGGTGCCGTGTAGGGCAGGTCCGGGCTTTCCGTGAATGCCGCCTTTCGCGCCAGGGCGTCCGCGACCCGGAGCAGGGCCGTATCCGCATCAGCAGGAGGCCCGCCGCCGTGGTGTCGAGCGATGGGTTCGCAGATGGTCACCGGAAACTTCCAGCGCTCCAGGAGCATGGCTCCGACCTCCCCGTGATCCATGCCGAAGACCGCCCTTTCATTCGCGGGGTCCAGGAGCCCGGCGTGCTTTCCCCCCGTACCTAGGGCGGCATCGAACGCCTCCGGGAAGAACCGGTGCATGACCACCTTGCCTACGTCATGCAGAAGCCCGACGACGAAGTGGGATGGCCCTTCTTGCCTCCCCGCAGCAGCATCCGTCAGCTTCATGGCCGAGGCCACCGCAAGACTGTGGATCCACAATGCCTCCCAGGCGTAGTCGCCCCCCGACCCGCCCATGCCGTCGATCACCCCGATGGAAAGAGCCAGGGACCGTACCATGTTGAACCCGAGAAGCGCAACCGCCCTTTCGAGATCCGATATCTTCTGGGGAAAGCCGTAATAGGCCGAGTTGGCCGCCTTCAGGATCTTCGCCGCAAGGGCTGGATCCCTGCTCACCGCCTCCGTGACCTCGGATACGTTGCTCCTCCCGTCTTCCATCAGCTTCAGGATCCGTGGAACCACCGCCGGCAGTGTCGGAAGTTCATCGATTCTCGAATAAATGATCCGTCGAACGTGATCCGCCTCCATACCTCTTTAGCATAGCCTCCCACTACAATTGTTAGTCCGCCTTCCCCACGCCTTCCTCATCCCCCGCACCGGCGCCATGTTTGTTTCATCGCTCCTGCCAAGTGGGCCGCACGGTGATCTCGTTGCAGGAGACGCCCTCGGGCCGGGTCACCGCGAATTCAACCGCCCGGGCAATATCCTCGGGCCGCAGGATGTCTTCCCGGTCCAGCGGCAGGGGTGCTCCTCCCCTGGCAAAGGATTCAAAAAAAGGGGTCCTGGTCATGCCGGGGTGGATCAGGGTCACTCGGATCCCGTGCCCCTGGACCTCGTTTCTGAGGGCCTCTGAAAAGGCCCTGACCGCGAACTTGGTGGCGGAATAGATCGCGAAGTTGGGGGAATATTTCAATCCGGCCACCGATCCCATGTTAACGATGTCTCCGCCACCCTGTCCTATCATCACCGGAAGGGCCATCCGCGTCATGAGATAGACACCTAAGAAATTGACCCGTATCATCTTTTCCATCTCCGCCGGGTCCGAATCCGCCACCGTGCCCGAGTAGCCGACGCCGGCATTGTTGACCAGGATGTCGATCCCCCCGAGGTTCTCGGCGGCCTCTTCCACGAAGCCTCCGACCTGCTCAGGATCGGTCACGTCGCAGGGCCTGGCAAAGCATTCAATCCCCAATTCCCGTAGTTCTCCACACAATTGCTCAAGGCGGTCTTCACTGGTGGCCGCAGCAGCGATCCGCGCCCCGGCCGCCCCCAAGCGCAGGGCGATGGCCTTTCCGATTCCTTTCGTGGCCCCGGTGATGAGGGCCCTCCTTCCGCTGATCGATTCCATTGTCTTCCTCCACTCTTTGATCATCCAGAATCCGATACTCCACCAAGGATCCTTCACTCCATGTCTTCCCTTATCCTAATGGGAAGCCCCGCGCTCTGGGCCCACTTTTGGACAAGCCTCCCGTTCTGACGAGCCCTTTCCCTTCGGTCCGTCAAGTCCTTTTCAGGTTCCAGGGGTGAGGCACCGTATGTGAGGCAGCGGAAGTAATGCCAGTCCTTGTATCCGCCGAAGGGTGTCCCATCCGCCGGGTTGATCCAGAATTTGAGGCCCCGCGAGATTTTCCGGTCCACCGGAACCACCACGTGATACCTCGACCCGTCAGGAGCGATCCCCAGGTAACCGTCATTTCCGCACTCATCAGGAAGCGTGGCCCGGAAGAGGTCGGAGAGTCTGATCTCGAGCACACCCCTCACAGCGTCTTTTCCCCCCTTCCTGGGACATTATCCCGGGCCAGGGTGCGCTTCAGGAGATAAAATGACGGAAGTAGAAAAACGGCGTCTCGCGCCACAATCCATGCCATAGAGACGCCCCCCCCGGGGGATGTATCGAAACAACCGCAATTGATATCCAGGCCCCTGGCCAGATTAAATAATACTGCACCAAAGAAAACCAGCAGCAGGAGGACGGCCAGGATCGCCGTCCCCTCCCGCAAGATGCCCAGAATCAGACAAATGCCAAGGACCATCTCCACCCATGGAAGAAAGATGGCAGTCAGGTTTATGAGAGAATCAGGCAGGATCTGGTAGTTGTAAACCGCCTCGGCAAAACCCTGGGGGTCTGCGATCTTGTCCGTGCAGGCATAGACGAAGATAGCGCCCAGAAAAAGCCGGGCCCCAAGGCCCAGGACTCCCGGATCCCGCCATGCCCCTTGAAAATAGTCTGAAAACCCTTGTCTCATTCGCCGTATAGGCCTCCTCAGGATCCCCTTCCGTCCCCTCGTTCTACGGGAAGCCCGGCCTCCCGCCATCTCGTCCACCCATTGTGAAGGACGCGGATGTTTTCGTAGCCCAGTTCCCGGAGCGCTCGAGCGAGATCCCCGCTCAGGGCGCAATGCTCCCCGTCACAATAGGTCACTACGGTCCTATCCTCCGGCAGCTCCGCCATTAGGCGTTCCACATACTGATCAAAAGACTGCCACGGTACACTCCATGCCCCGGGGATGTGCCCCTCCTCATACTGCGCGGCGGGCCGGGCGTCCAGGAAAAGGATGCGGCCCTCTTTGAACAGGGCTATAGCGTCTTGCAGCGGGATGAGCAGAGATTCCCCGGAAGGGGCCGTGAACCTTGTCCCGGGACTCCAATCCGCGACCCAGGGCAGGGGACTCGAACGCACCATGTTCATTGCCCCGCCCGCGACACACGCAACGAGCAAGAGGATACCTGCCTGCAGAAGACCCCTGCTCAATGCGGCGCTTCGGCTTTTCATTCGCTTCATCCCTTCCGCAGGGAAAAGTCCGAGGGGGCCCCGGCCGCACTCATCAGCCACATCCTTCACCCCTGCCCTTTCACAGACTTTCTCCTGTCGAACCTGGCCCTGATTCGATCCAGATGGAAAGGTATATCTCAAAAAAACCCAGACCTTTGTCCGCCATTCGATCCACTCCTTCCCCGTTCACACATCCCTTCTTGTACGGCTTCCGACCGTTCACGCATCCGATCTGGAGGATCACCAGGAACGGCAAGTCAGGGGGGATGCTCTCGGCCCGGGACTGACTTTTCGCCTCCTGTCCTTCCACGTCCCGGCAATGCATGGAATGGGGCCTCAGTTCCTTCTTCCGGAGGCCTGCCCGCACACCTAAATTACTGTGGCCCGGCTGAACCGCTCTCTCCTCTTGAATCCGCCGGAACACGCAAAGGTCCGATGCGCTGCCGGCGGCGGCGGAAGAATCTTCCGCCATTTTTCTTTCCCCCCGATTCCGAGCCTCTAGCCCGATATCCACTCCTTCACTTCCTCTTTTGTGGGCACTTTGCCCACACACTTAATTTGACCGTCCACCACTACGGCGGGTGTGCCGAAAACCCCGTGCCTGGCGATCTTCATGGAGTCGGTCACCTTCACCACCTCTGCATCGATTCCCACCTCGGCCACCGCATCTCTTACGTTTTTTTCGGTGGCCTCACAACGGTGACAACCCGGTCCCAGCACCTTTATATCCATTGCACTTCCCCCTATCATTTACCTTACGAGGTCCGTCCCGCAAATTGGGTCCTGTCACAGCGCGCCGCTCTTACCGGGTGGAGCGAAGCATTTTACCGGCCCCCGTGTCCTGTAGACTTCTATTTCGATTGGGCTGCCTCCTTGAGCCATTGCACCAGCCTGGCCCTGGGCGGCACCCTTCCCACCGCTTTCACCTTACCGTTGATCAAAAGGGCCGGAGTCCCCATGACTCCGTACTTCCCGATCTCCTTGACGTCCCTTATGTGCTCCACGTTCCCCGCCAGGGAAAGCTCGGAAAGCACGGCCATGACTTCCCGCTCCAAGCCGTCGCACTGGGTGCATCCGGCCCCCAGCACCAGCACCTCAAGACCCTCCCCCGGGCCCTCCTCCACCTCCAACCCCAGGTGCTTTTTGAATTCCCGCAAAAAGGCCGAGGCATACTGATCACGCGCCGGGCCTGGAATGTAGTTCCGCTTCCCGAGCCTCTTGAGAAGTTCTTCGCGTACCTCCTCGTCGGGGCGGTCCGCATAGGGGCCCGCCATTTCCTCCAAAACTTCCTTGAGCCCCAGGATCCCCACGGGACCGCTTCCCACTTTGATCTGGACGACTTCTTGTTCACCCATCTCTTCCACCTCCGCTCACCCGGCGATCCATCCATAGGTCATGCCCGCCAGGGTGGAGAGTACCACGATGATCATGCAAAAGGCGGCCGTCTTTTTCACCCCCATCACCCCACCGATCACCAGCATGTTGGGAAGCGAAAGCGCGGGGCCCGCAAGCAGCAAAGACAAAGCAGGGCCTTTGCCCATCCCCGCCCCCAGCAACCCTTGGAGGATCGGCACCTCCGTGAGCGTGGCAAAGTACATCAACGCCCCTGACACCGACGCAAAAAGGTTCGCCCACAGAGAGTTTCCCCCCACCAGGCCCTGGATGTAGTGCTCAGGGATCAGCGCCGAGTGCCCCGGACGGCCCAGCATGAACCCCGCCACCAGCACACCTGCTCCCAGCAACGGAAAGATCTGCTTCATGAAACCCCAGGTGGACTGGACCCAAGTCAACCGCTCATCCTTCCTGAACCAACCCTTGAGCATAAAGCCCAAGATCACCAGAAGCACTCCCGTGATGTACCACTTCGCCCCAAAGATCACGGGCCAAAGGCCCGTGGATCCGGGGGCCGGCCTAGCAAAGGCCGCGAAGATCAGTATCAGCACCATGGTCAGCATGAAGAAAGCATCCTGGGTCAGGGTCCTTCCCGTTTCATCCTCATCTGGAAGGTAGATCCGGCCACCTGCCCGCTCCGCATCCTCCTTGCGGAAAATGAAGGCCATGAGAAGCCCTGTCACCACCGCAAAAATCACCGCTCCCACCGCACGGGCCAGGCCCAGTTCCCAGCCCAGGATTCGGGCCGTGAGCACGATGGCCAGGACATTGATTGCGGGACCCGAGTACAAGAAAGCCGTGGCCGGCCCGATCCCCGCGCCTTGGGTGTAGATCCCCACAAAGAGCGGCAGCACCGTGCATGAGCACACAGCCAGGATAGCGCCCGAGACCGAGGCCACGGAATATGAAAGGATCTTTCGGGCCTGGGCCCCGAAATACTTGAGCACCGAGGCCTGGGACACGAAAACCGCGATCGCCCCGGCGATGAAAAATGCAGGGATCAGGCAGGTGAGTACGTGCTCCCTGGCGTATTCCTGCAACATCAAAAAGGCCTCGAGCCCTGACCGGCGTACCCTGGGATCCGCCCACGGAATCAAATACGCCCCCCCAAAGGCTATAACAATGGTCAACAATTTCCAGCGTTCCTTCATAGCTATAACAATGGTCAACAATTTCCAGCGTTCCTTCATAATCTCACACCTCTTGGGCGAGCACTCATCATGGCCCTGCTCTGAGGGCCCCGGCAGATAGGCCGGATTCCGTCCTGCTTTGATGCTATAAGCAGGGTGCCGGAGTCAGGTGTACATGCCGGATAAACTCCCATATACCTATATCTGCACATAAGTCTGAGTGGACCTGCAAATCTCCTCACGGCGAATCATCGGGAGTCTCCTCACCAAATCCAGCACCTCTTCGTCCGCCTCCAGCCAGTGTCTGAGATTGCCCAGGAGGCTTGCCGCATACGGGCTGCTCGAACCGTCGCTCAGCCGGTAATTCACCCAGAGTCCTTCCTTGGAGAAATCCACGAGTCCGGCCTCTTCCAGCACCTTGAGATGCTTGGAGACCGTGGGCTGGGCGATCCCCAGGGCCTCCTTGAGTTCGCACACGCACATGGTGCGATGTTGGAGCATCTTGACGATCTTGACGCGATTGGGGTCGGACAATGCCTTCATGACC
>JAFDIS010000135.1 GCA_019307945.1 Deltaproteobacteria bacterium
GTGGCGAAGAATGTCTTCACGGTGTTTTTCATCAGTTCCACTCTTTCCCCGCCGAATGTGTAGAACGACAGGATCGCCATTGTAATCAACGCGTCCTTCACGCAGTTTTTGAACCCCGAGGTGCCCCCCGGACTTCCCGACAGGCCGGATTCGGCGGTACAGACAATCATAGCGATAACACCCGTTACAAGGACGGCAAAGACCTTCATTATAAAGGCAGCGACGTTGACCCCGGCCTCTGCGCCCATACTCAAGAATTCAGCATTCGCCAGTTTTCCGATCCCAAATCCAACAAAAGTCAAAAGGGTTGATTTAGCATATCGGTAAAGGATTGATTTCCAGGTAATTTCCGCCCGCTTCTTGGGGTTGGCAATGTCTAAGGCCAGGAGGGCGGTCTCCAGGGTCGTGTTGATAATCAGTGCCACCTGGAGTTCGGTGAGCCCGCTGTTCAGGCCGCTGGGATCCCTGTAGCGCAACGGGTTGTTCCTCGTGAATACGTAACGGTGAAGATCCTGCGGTTCGAATATACTTCCCGGAACGGGGTCGAGAGACAGAAAAACTCCTGCCCCCGGATCCATCCAACGGGCCCTCATGTAGTAGTAGCCCACGTTCGCGTCGAAGTGTTGGCCATGCAGCAAATAGGGGTTTTCCGTTGTGCCGGAGCGGTGCAAGACATTCCCGAAGGCGTCCAGGTCATAGGAATCCGTCACATCCCCCGACCCATTGACCAGAGTTCGCACGTTCAGGTTCCCATCCGACAGGTAGTAGGAAACCCCTCCCCCCCGCGCCATGGACAGGGGATTCAGGGTATCGCCCCATGTAAAAACGGCGACCGGATCCCCCACCTCGTTTTCCTCCCGTAGAACGCGGGGGTGCTTCCGGTTCCTGTCGTAAACGTATTTCGTGACAATCCCCTGGCTCCTCTTTTCAATGCGAAGTCCATCTGGATCGTAGCGGTAAAGGACCTGGCCGCCTTCGGCCAATATCAACCGGTCCTCGTAGTCGAAGGTATTGGAGCTGACCGTAATCGCGTCCGACTTCCAGATTCGATTTCCGTTCGCGTCATACCCGTAGGTGAAGGCGAGGCCGGGGCCGGTTTCGGAAATGAGGCGGTCATTATCATCATACTCATAAACCGTTGTGCCCGTCTGGTCGGTCTTTGTGAGACGATTTCCCACTGCATCGTAGGAATACGTAATCACGTGATTTCCATGGGAAGGATCGCTGATCTCCTCCCTTGTCAGTCGGTACAGCGCGTCGTAGCCATAGACGACACTCCTGCCGGAATGCTCCAGGACAGCAAGCCTGTTTCCAGAGGGTCCAAGCGTATAGGTATAACTGGAAATAACCGATCCATCCGGTCGCCTGCTTTCCATAGATCGAAGCCGGTTCAGGGAATCATAGTTGTAGGTTGTTTGGACACCGTTTTCATGTGTTACAACCGTACGGTTTCCCACGGCATCATATTCATAACGAGTCTCCCTCCCGCTCCCGTCGGCGACCCAAACGCGTACGAGGCGGTTCAAAGCATCGTAGTCATAATGAATGGTTCGCCCGGATTCGGTTATGGAAGTCCGGTTCCCTACAGCGTCGTAAGTATACTCCAGCGTGGATCCATCAGGCTTTGTTTCTCTGATCAGCCGGTCACGTGCATCATACAGATAGCTTATGGTTCCGGATCCGTCCGTAACACTGGACCTTTTCCCGCTTTCGGTATAGGCATAGGAAACCGTGGACCCGTCAGGGAACCGCTTCTCAATGAGGCGTCCAGCCATATCGTACGAATACAATGTCCTGTTCCCGTTAAAATCCGTTCTGGATGACATTCTCCCCATGGAATCGTAAACAAAGGTCTCGCTCATTCCCAGGGGCAGTACGCGCTTCACCACGTTGCCATTGCTGTCATAGACCCAGCGGGTCCTGTGGCCATTTGCGTCGATCTGCTCCACCTTGTTTCCCATTTCGTCATACCGATAAACGACCTGATTTCCCAGGGCGTCGATCACGCGTGTTACCCGACCAAATGCATCGTACTCATAACATGTTTTCCTCCCCGCCTGATCTGTTTCGCTCACCTTCCGACCCAACAGATCGACCTCGTTCTCTGTAGCCGTGCCATCCGGAAAAACCGTTTTGACGGGTATGGAGGCGGAGTTGAACAGGGTTTGCACCTTGTGGCCCAAAGCGTCGATGAGAGCGATTCTCCGGCCTGCGGCATCGTACTCATATCGCGTTTCGTTGCCCAGTGCGTCGACAACCTTTACCAGGCGTCCGGCGTCATCATATACGTTGCTGGTGGAATATCCATTTTCATTAAAAGTTTGTATAATTCTCCCTGCTTCATCATAGACAACCCTCGTCTCTGAACCGTCTGGGTAGATTGTTTTCGTTCTTCGGTTCAGCGCATCATATTCATATCGGATCTCTCCGAAACCGGAGCAGCTGTGGCATTTCTCGTAAACCCGGTTTCCCTCCTCGTCGTACAGGTATTCATCGACCCGACCACCTGGCCTTTCGACCCTCACAATGCGTCCCAGCAGATCGTAGTGAAAGTTGGTTACGCTGCCGTCCCGATCGATGATAACAGCTTTCTTTCCGATTCGATTGTATTGAATCCTGCGAATCGAACCGTCCGGAAAGACCTCTGCAATCAACCGGCTTGACGCATCGTAGGACCACTGCCAAGTCATGGAAACGGTACCCTCTTCCGTCGTCCGGGTGCATACCTTGGAGGTCTTGTTTCCAAGTGCATCATAGGTGAAATTCGTCACACGGCCGTAGGGATCGATTATCTTCGTTTTACGGCCTTTTCCGTCGTATTCGTAACTCGTTGTGTAACCCAGGGGATCCGTCCTTGACGTCAACCGCCCCGCTGTATCATACGTGTTTAATTCCACGCCCCCCATCTGATTTTCTACCCTGACCACGTTGCCGCGAAGGTCATACTCCGCTTTGATCGCGTTACCCAGGGCATCCTTCATTTCGGTTATCAATCCCTGATCATTATAGGTGTTTTCTCTCAAAACATTTCCCAGGGCGTCGATTTCCCGAATGACATGACCTTTGTCGTCATACACGGTCCTCTTCGTGTGCCCCAGGGGATCCGTCTCTGTAAGCCGATTGCCGAAGGAATCGTAAGTATATTCCCAACGGTGGCCTAGTGCGTCTATCCTCGCCGTGATGTTGCCCCTCGAATCATACTCCCGCACCGTTACATGGCCTCTCCTGTCTCTGGTCACCTCCTGCCGAGAATCGATGTCATGTGTAAATTCAATACGGTTTCCTGCTCCGTCGATGGTGGCAACGAGCCTGCCCTCACCGTCATACTCGTTGCGTTGGGCCACATTTCCTGAAGGATCGTGGATCGCTGAGAGATAGTGACTCCCACCGGAGGCGTATTCAAAGGCTGTCAGGTTCCCTGTCCGATCCGTTACCGAGACGAGATCACCTTCGGCATCGTACTCGTACGTGATGGAATTCCCGGCAGGATCCGTAATTGCGGTGATTCGGTCAAGCCCATCGCGGGTAAAGGCAATGGATTCCCCTGAAGAGTGTGTGATTCCGTCATGGGAGAAAACGATGCTATTTCCATTCGGATCTTCCACTTTTTCCACGCCTGCATCTTTGTCAATCCAGTAAACTGTACCGTCTTCTAAGGTGAGTTTGAATTTCGACGGATCATACAGCTGCATATCATAGGTATAAAGGAAGCCGTCGATGACGAGCAAATCCTGGTCACCAATGGCCTCCAACTTGCCGGATGTCCCAGGCCTGGGAGTGTATGATGCCCTTGTGGCCTGCAGCGGTACGACTGCCTGGCAGGATGGTGTGGGAGTAAAGTCAAACTCGAAGGTCCTCCCATCCGGGAATTCCACGGTGACTGCATGTGCCCTTGCAGGCTGAATGCAGTAGGTATACAGGCCACCCAAACCTCCCATGTTCTGGAGCGGCCACCCGTACCCTTCTGCGGTCGATTTCGACAGCCGAGGATAACTCTTGACAGAGAGGCTCCAACCGTATCCGAACTCCCCTTTCTTACCGCGTGTCCGGCTGTCATAGGTCCTGATTACCTCAATGGGGATCCCCGTCAAAGGAATCGACAGGTCTTTGAAGGACATGGTGAACAGGCCGACCTTGAGTTTCCCCGTCACCTGTACCGTGATGGAATAGCGGCTCGTGTGGCCGTTGGCATCAGTGGCGGAGAGCCGGATCACATAAAAACCATTCATGAGGAGCGTAGGATCGAACTTGCCCAGGATACCTGAAGTAACGGCACTGTCTCCGGAGGCGAAGGGGATGAAATCATCGCTCCCTGTCTCCCGATACTCCAGGGTCCAGGTGACCAGGTCCGTGTCGTCCACGGTGCCCGCAATGTTCGTAGGTTCCGTGATCACCGCGTCCATGGCGGGGGCGTCGATCATCACTTGCGGTGGAGTTGTGTCGGCCGGGTCCACCACGAGCACCTGGGCCTGAGCCTGTCCCGTTTCCTGACCGTCGCTCACGGTGAGCGTGACGGTGTACGTGCCCGCATCCGAATACACGTGATTTACAGCGGCGCCGACGGCATCTTCCCCGATGCCGTCGGCAGCATCGAAGTCCCAACTATAGGACAGGGAATCCCCGTTGAGGTCATAGGAGAAACTCCCGTCCATGCTTATTTCTTCACCGATCCTGCCTTGATACGGTCCCCCCGGGACGGCCACTGGGGCAACGTTGGAAACCGGGGCGGCTACAATTTCCACCTGGAAGACCAGCGAAGCCTCCCCGCCGCGACCATCAGAGGCAGTCACGGAAACATTGTATAGGCCCGTCGTGTTGTAAGAATGACTCACCGCTGCCCCAACACCCGTTTGCCCGTCCCCGAAATCCCAGGTATATGTGAGCAGATCTCCGTCCGGATCAGTGCCGGAGGCGGTGAAACGTACATCTTTGCCTGTCACTCCCTGTGACTGGTATGTAACGCTCAAACAAGGATCGTGGTTGGCGGTAGCGAAAATCCTGACGTAAAGATGCGCGACGCTCGAAGCGCCTTCATCATCGGTCACCCTCAAGGACGCGTCGTACTGGCCTGCCTGATCATAGGTGTGGCTCGCCTGAACTCCCGTTGCGCTTTGCCCGTCCCCGAAATCCCATTCGTAGCTTACGATGCTGCGGCCCGCGGGGGCGGTGGACCCGCCGCCGTCAAAAACCAGGGTCTCCCCCACAACATGCTCGCCGCTCACCGCGATATGCGCCAGGGGTATGGCCGTAGGCGAAATCACATGGATCATCCGCGTGGTAGTGTCTGACTGACCCTTGTCATCGGTTACGGTCAGAGAAACCGTGAAATCCCCTTCCGCGGAAAAGGCATGGTCCGCTTCTGGGGCTGAGGCGGTGTGACCGTCCCCAAAATCCCACTGATAGCTCAGGGCATGGCCTTCCGGGTCATAGGAAGACAGACCGTTGAAAGCAAGATTTTGACCCGTTGCCATAACGCCGGAGTACCCCATCAAGGCAACCGGCGGCTGATTCGGTCCGATATCCAGGGAAGCCATGGCAGTGCAGGGGTTCCCGTCATTATCCGTGACGGTGAGACGTACTTCGTAGCGGCCCGCTGCAGCGTACGTGTACGTGACCACGGCTCCTGCGGCCGTGTTTCCATCCCCGAAATCCCAGGCATAGCTCACCACGCTTCCGCCGGGGCTCTGGTCATAGGAGCCTGATCCGTCGAAAGAGACGGGTTCGCCTTCGGCCATTGGGCCGCTTGCGGAAAAGACCGCCACCGGACCCTGGGAGGAGGCTATGGAAAGATCCCTTGCAACCTGCGTGGAAAGCCCCACGTGGTCCGTAACAGTGAGGGTGACGGTATAATCCCCTTGCGCGGCGTAGGTATGCTCCACTTCGAGGCCCTCGGCCGTCGCGCCGTCCCCGAAGTCCCAGACATAGCTCAGAGGGCCCCCTTCAGGGTCCGTGGATCCTGCCGCCGAAAAATCGATGGGTCGATTTTCAACCAGGTTCCCGGATAGGTTCAGCACGGCGCTGGGAGCCTGGTTCTGGGAAACCGTCACCTGTTGTGTGGTGCTGTCGCCTGCACCCTTGTTGTCCGTGACCGTGAGGGTCACCTGGTGCGTTCCCGCGCTCGGGAAAGCGTGGGTCACCCAGGACCCCGTGGTGGCGGTCCCGTCCCCGAAATCCCACGCGTAATACGCGATGCTCCCGTCCGGATCCGAAGAGCCCCGGCCGTCAAACGTCATGGTTTCGAGCGATACAGCCTGACCGCTCACGGTAAACCGGGCTGAAGGCGCCTGGTTGGGCGGTGTCACCACCACCTCCACCTCGGACGTGTCCAGACCGCCCCTGCCGTCGTCCACGCTCAATGAGGCCTGATAGGTACCCACGGCCGTGTAGGTATGGGTGGCCTGCATGCCCGTGGCGGAAGGCGTACTGTCCCCGAAATTCCAGGTAAAGATAAGGTCGTCCGCATCCGGGTCATAGGACTGGCTTGCGTCCAGGGTCACGGGCTGGTTGACCTCCACCTCGTAGGGACCGCCCGCGTTGGCAATGGGAGGCCGGTTGGGCAGGCCCACCTGGCAGTAGGTCTCCCCGTGCCCCACGGCCCCGCGGTCGTCCGTCGCATACAGGGTAACGGTGTATCTGCCGGGGGCCGTGTATACATGGCTCACCGTCCGGCCCAGGGCCTCGCCCCCGTCCCCGAAGACCCACCGGTATTCCACGATGGGATCTCCTTCAGGGTCAGTGGCGCTGCCTGAGAAGGAAACCGCCTCGTGGATCAGTTGATCCTCGTAGGGCTGTCCCGGATCGACCACGGGCGCCGTGTTGGGCCTGGGACTCACCAGGATCTGGAAGAACTGGGTGGCCGAGATACCGTCCCCGTCACGTACCCTCACCATCACGTCGTGGACCCCCACCTGGTCCCGGGACGGGGTCCAGGTGATTCTGCCGTCGGCCGCGTCAATGGCCATGCCCGAAGGCCCAAGGTCCAGGAGAAAGGTCACGTCCCGCCCTTCAGGGTCGTAAGCATCTACCACATACTCGTAACCTTGGGCCTCGGTGGCCTCGGTCACCGGATCGCTTTGGATCACGGGCGGCAGGTTCGTGATCCGTCCCCGGCTGTTCACGTACACCGGCGCGGAGATCACGGTCTCGCCCCCCACCTCCGCCATAACCCGGTACCAGTAGTCCTTGTTGAGCTCTATTCCGTTGTCCGAAAAACAGTCCGAACGACCGTACTCGGCCGCAAAGAACTCCACATCGTCCGTATCCACCACCCCGTCGCCGTTGAGGTCCGCATCCAGGTCCATGCTTGCCACCAGATCGTTGAACAGGGCCTGGTCACCCCCGTCCACGTCCCCGTCATTGTCCAGGTCGCCCAGGCAGCGGTTGACGTCCAGGCCGGTTCCTGCGGCCAGGTTGTAATCCAGGAACGTGGAGTAAGTGGAGGCGGTAGTGCCGATCTGCTCGTACCCCTGGTTGGGACCGGTCTCGGAGCGAAGGATCTTGTAGGCCGAGGCCCCCACGTGCGTCCAGGTCAACTGGCACTTGGTCGCTTTAGGCCGTGCGGCCAGGTCCTCCACGCCCAGGGTGTAAATGTGCACCTCGCCATAGGCCGTGTGGGTCAGGTTGGACTGACCCGATTGGGGAAAGACCGTTTCCGTGTCATCGGTCACCCTGAGGGCGATGTCATACCGGCCGGGCTCCCCGAATGCGGGCAGGTAAGCCGTGACCCCGCTGGCCTCGGCAAAATCATAGGGAGCCACGAAGTCCGATTCCCAATCCCAGGCAATAATCCGGTCGCCTTCCGCTTCGTCGATGTCATAGGAGCC
>JAFDIS010000136.1 GCA_019307945.1 Deltaproteobacteria bacterium
CTCATGGGCAATCGCTATGCGTTCATCCAGCCACCCCAGCGCCTGTGCGGGGTGCTCACGGAAATCATAGACGGATCTTTTGAGCCTGATGCCTGAGAAATTTGCAGGGAAGCGGACGGCCCCCAGGGGGCTGGCGAGACCAAAGGTGGGGCCCATCGTCCGCCAAGAAAGACTCCTCGGCACTATTCTGCCGTGGATGTTCTTTACCCTGCCCCTCTTCGCAGCACTTTTCTTTGCCCCGGGCGGAACGGCCCGGGCCGGGTCCCCCACTGTCTCCGTGAAGGTTGTGCATTCGAGGGACCGGTATCCCGCTGGGGGGACTTATCCAATCCAATTTCGCATTCGGGTGGCGGACGACTGGTACCTTCACGGACCCCAAAAGGGCAAGGAGGCCCTTGTCCCGACCACGCTCTCCTTTTCCGGGACCCCGGGCCTTGCGGTGGCGGCGATTCGCTTTCCTGCATCCCAAAAGATTCGGTTCCCTTACACCAGGGCGCCGGTTGAGGTCTTTTCAGGGACGTTCTTGGTACGTGCCGTGCTGGAGATCGCACGGGACGCACCGATAAGGTCCGGGAAAATCACGGGGCGCCTCACCTACCAGGCATGCTCGGCCGTTGCCTGTCTTCCGCCCGAAGAGGTGACGTTCGCATTCGATGTGAGCGTGGCCCGGGCAGGGGCGAAGAGCGCCTTGCTGAACCGGAAATCCTTCGAGGACTCCGGATCCGCACCGGAGGCGGGGCCCGGGCCCTTTTCTCCAGGGAGCGGGTTCTGGTTGACCCTTCTGGGTCTTCTGGTGGGGGGATTGGCCCTCAACCTCACCCCTTGTGTATACCCCTTAATCCCCATCACGGTTTCCTATTTCGCAGGACAGGGGGCTGGACCGGGAGCCCGGCGGATCCTCCACGGGGGCCTGTATCTCTGTGGCCTGGCCGTGACTAACTCCCTTCTGGGAGTAACGGCCGCCCTTTCGGGAGGGCTCCTGGGTGCCGCACTTCAGAGCCCCCTGGTCCTGGGCCTGGTGGCCGCCATTCTGCTGGCGCTGGCCACGAGCTTTTTCGGCCTTTGGGAGATCAGGGTCCCCCGGGGCCTCATGCGGGCTGCGTCCAGAAACATAGGGGGCTACACGGGCACGTTTTTCATTGGGCTCACCCTGGGCATAGTGGCTGCTCCCTGTCTGGGTCCTTTTGTGCTGGGGCTCTTGACCTACGTGGGACAGCGCGGTGATCCCTTTGTGGGCTTTGCCTACTTTTTCGTCTTGAGCATCGGCATGGGCCTTCCCCTCGCCGCCCTGGGCGTGTTTTCCTCGGCCGTGGACAGGCTCCCGGTCTCAGGGGAGTGGATGGTCTGGGTGCGCAAATGTTTCGGGTGGGTGCTTGTGGCCATGGCAGGGTACGTGCTCATGCCCCTGGTAAGCTCTCCGGGGGGCCGGGCGGCCGTCTGGGCGGTGACGGCCGCGGCAGCCGGGCTCCACCTGGGATGGGTGGACCGCAGCCGGGCAGCCTGGGGAGGGTTTTCGACACTCAAGAAGGTCGTGGGAGGGGCATTGATCGCCGGGGCCTTTTTTCTCGTCCTCTACCCGGCAAGCACCGGGAATGGTCTTCGTTGGGTTCCCTACAGTGAGACGGCACTCCGACAGGCCAGGGATCGCCGTATGCCCGTGCTCCTGGACTTTTACGCGGAATGGTGCGGACCTTGTAAGGTCCTCGAAAGAGAGGTGTTCCACGACCCGGATGTAGTTCGCCTGGCCGATGAGCTGATGCCCGTGCGGGTGGATCTCACCACCCGGCATCCCGGGCAGGAAAAACTGATCAAACAGTACTCGATCCGGGGGGTGCCCACCTTGATTTTTCTCGATAGGGACGGCGTTGAACAAAGGGCGCTCAGGGTGGAGGAACTGGTGAGCCGAAGGGTGGTTCTGGAGCGGATGAAACGGATCATCGCCAAGCAGTGAGCGTTCCCCCCCTCGGGAACCAGGAAAATACACGGGCCCGTTTCATCACTCGCATCTGCTGCGAGGAAGCGGGCCCGTGTTCTTTTCACGAGAATCTTAGAAACCGATCCGCCGAGACTCCTACCTACCATCGGATCAGGGCGCTTCCCCAGGTCAGGCCCCCGCCGAAGACCGGCATGCACACCAGGTGTCCTTCCCGTACGCTCCCGTCACGGACCGCTTCGTCCAGCGCAATGGCGCAGGAGGCCGAGGAGATGTTCCCGTAGCGGGACAGGGTGAGGTAGAAACGCTCCATGGGGATCTTGAGGGTCTTGGAAATAGACTGGAACATCCGCAGGTTGGCCTGGTGGGGGATGAACCAGTCGATGTCCCCAATATCGATCCCGTTGTGCCGGGCCGCTTCTTTGATGGAATCGATGAAACGGCGCACGGCTACGCGGAAACTCGCGTTGGCCTCGATCATGTTCAGGTAATGGAGGCCCTTGTCCACGCTTTCGTGACTGATGGGGGTCGTCCTGGATCCACCTCCGGGGAGAAGGAGATCCTGGCCGTTGGCCCCGTCCGTGTGAATGTGTGTTGAAAGGATCTGGTGTCCTCCCCCGTCCCGGGTTAGCACGGCCGCCCCGGCACCGTCCCCCCACAGGATACATGTGGCGCGATCCTTCCAGTTGAGGGTGCGTGTCATGACTTCCGCCGCCGCCACCAGGATCCGCCGGGCGGCACCGCTTATGAGGTACTGTTCCGCCACGTTCAGGCCGTAGATGAACCCGGAGCACGCCGCGGTCACGTCGAAATTCGCGGCCTGGGGAGCGTCCAGGTGGGCCTGGAGCCAGTTGGCGCCCGCCGGGCAACAGGTATCCGGTGTGATGGTGGCCATGATGATGAGGTCCAGGTCACGGGCCGTGAGCCCCGCCATATCCAGTGCGCGGATCGAGGCCTCGTAGGCCAGGTCGGAGGTGTTCACGTCGGGTTCGGCCATCCTCCTTTCGCTGATGCCCGTCCGCTGGACGATCCACTCGTGGGTGGTGTCAAGTCCCATGTTCTGCAGGTCATAGTTGGAAAGCACTTTGGGGGGCACATGGGATCCGGTCCCTAAAATTCTGATCTGGTTCATCGGCTATTTCTTCTCCACGGATATGCCCAATTGTTTTTCCTTTTCAGCAATGGCAAGCCGCGTCTTGATCACGGTGTCCGGAATGAGGCTCATGGAATCAATTCCGCACTCCACAAGGAATTCGGCAAAATCCGGGAAATCACTGGGGGCCTGACCGCAGATCCCGATCTTTTTCCCCTTGGACTTGGCCACGTCGATCACCTGCTTGACCAGCCTCTTCACCGCATCGTTGCGCTCGTCGTAAATGTGGGAGACAAGGGCGGAGTCGCGGTCGAGCCCCAGGGCCAATTGGGTGAGGTCGTTGGACCCGATGGAAAAGCCGTCGAAGATCTCGGCGAACTGGTCGGCACAGATGACGTTGCTGGGGATCTCGCACATCACGTAGATCTCCAGGCCTTCCTCCCCCTGGACCAGACCGAATCGCTTCATCAGTTCCACCACCTTGCGGCCTTCCTCCGGCGTGCGGCAGAAGGGAACCATCACCTTGACGTTCGTCAGGCCCGCTTCATGCCGGGTCTTCTTGAGGGCCAGGCATTCCAGCTCAAAGGCGGCCATGAATTTTTCATCGTAGTAGCGTGAGGCGCCCCGCCAGCCGATCATGGGGTTGCTCTCTTTGGGTTCGTAAAGGTAGCCTCCCAACAGGTTTTCGTACTCGTTGGTCTTGAAGTCCGACAGCCTTACTATGACGTCGTTGGGATAAAAGCCGGCCGCAATGCGGCTCACCCCTTCGGCCAGTTTATCGATGAAAAACTGCCGTTTGTCATCATACACCGCGGTCAGCTGGTCGATCTGGTAGAGGACTCCTGCTATCTTCTGGTCGGTCTTGGCCATGGTCTTCAGCTTTTCGTATTCGATGAGGGCCAGGGGATGGATGCCGATGTGGGAGTTTATGATGAACTCTTCCCGCGCCAGGCCCACGCCGTCGTTGGGGATCATTCCCTGGGAGAAGGCCTTTTCCGGCATGCCCACGTTCATCATGATCTTGGTGCGCGTCTCGGGCAGTTCTTCCAGGTTGAATCTTTCCACCTCGAAGGGTATGAGCCCCTTGTAGACGATCCCTGTCTCCCCCTCGCAGCAGGAGACTGTGATTTCATCGCCGGCCTTGATGAGTTCGTCTCCGTTTCCCGTGCCGATGACACAGGGAATTCCGAGCTCCCGCGAAACGATGGCGGCGTGACACGTCCTGCCGCCCTTGTTGGTGACGATGGCCGCGGCGATCTTCATGATGGGTTCCCAGTCCGGGTCGGTCATGCTTGTCACCAGGACATCTCCCTCTTTGAACTTGTCCATCTCCAGGGTGGACTGGATCACGTTGGCCACACCCTGCCCCACCTTGGTCCCCACGGCTGTCCCCGTGACGATGATTTCGCTCTTCTCCTTGAGATAATAATTCTCGTAGGTGTTCAGGTCTCTGCGGGAATGAATGGTCTCGGGCCGTGCCTGGACGATGAAAAGCTCCCCCGTACCTATGTTTTCGCCATCTCCGTCTTTGGCCCACTCGATGTCCATGGGCTTGAAATAACCCGCTTCCTGCGTGTAATGGTCCTCTATGAGGCAGGCCCACTCGGCCAGTTTCAGGATCTCGTCGTCGTCCAGTACATAGCGGTGCCGCTCGGCCAGGGTGGTGGCCACGTTTTTCACCGTAGTCTCGTCGTCCAGGGAGTAGACCATTTTGATTTCCCGGTCCCCCACCTTTCTGCCTATTATGGGCCGTTTGCCCATCCTCAGAGTCGGTTTGAACACATAGTACTCGTCGGGGTTCACGACCCCCTGGACCACGTTTTCCCCGAGGCCGTAAGCGGCCGTGATAAACACGGCGTCCTTGAACCCGGTCTCGGTGTCGATGGAAAAAATAACGCCCGAATAAGCCGAATCACTGCGGACCATCTTTTGCACGGCGATGGAGAGGGACACGTCGAACTGCCCGAAACCCTTGTCGTGCCGATAGGAGATGGCGCGGTTTGTAAAAAGGCTGGCGAAACATTTTCTGCAGGCGTCCAGCACGGCCCAGCGGCCCCTGATGTTAAGATAGGTATCCTGCTGGCCGGCAAAGGATGCGTCGGGCAGGTCCTCGGCTGTGGCCGACGAACGAATCGCCACGTCCAGGGTGTCCTGGCCCTTCTGGCCGAACTCGTCGGCCAACTGATCGTAGGCCATGTAGATGGCCTGCGTGAGGTCAGGAGGGAATTCCGCGTGGGTGATGATGTTTCGAACCTCTCTGCCCCGGCGCATCAGGTTGTTGATGTCGCTCGTGTCCAGTCCCTTGAGTATCTTCTTGATCTCGTCCTCGATACCCGCGTACTTCAGGAAATAGCGATATGCGTAAGCCGTAATGGCGAAACCGTTGGGGACCCTGATCCCCTTTTTATGGAGTTTCTGGTACATCTCCCCCAGCGAGGCGTTCTTACCCCCCACCAGAGGTACGTCTTCAATACCGATCTCGTTGAACCACAGAATGAATTTCTTCTGGTTGCCGCTGGCCATGGAGCGTCTCCTTCCCCGTTCGCTTGTGGGTCCCGTTTGCGCCCCGCACGCCGGCTTGTGCCGTCGCTCCGGGGTGGGCGGGGTCCCGCCCCTATCCAAACCGGGTCGAAATCTTCTCGTCGGTCCATTGGACCCCTGGGTCGAGAAGAGCCCGATTCTAGAGAGATATTCGCCATATAGACGTAGCACTAAAGAGATAAGGTTGTCAATCTGCAAAATATGGATTAATAATCGGTGAAAGGCTGATCGATCAGGAGACCAGGCATGACACTACCGCCCCAATCCCTCATATACCTGGACCACAACGCCACGACGCCCGTGGACCCCGCCGTGCGTGAGGCCATGATGCCTTATCTGGCCGGGGAATTCGGCAACCCTTCCAGCGGATACCCCTTAGGAATCCGGGCACGGGAGGGGGTGGAGCATGCCAGGGAGGAGGTGGCGGCCCTTTTGGGCTGCGCCCCGTCGGAGGTGTTTTTCACTTCCGGGGGGAGCGAGTCCAACAACACGGTATTGAAGGGAGTGGTGGATTTCCGGAATCCGGAAAAATGCCATATAATCACCTGCGCCGTTGAGCACCCGGCCGTCCTCAATCCCTGTCTTTTTCTCGTGGAACTGGGCGCTAAGGTCACGATCCTGCCGGTGGACGGCCTGGGCCGGGTGGACCCGGAGGCCGTGGAAAAGGCCATCGAGCCTCGAACGCGGCTCGTGAGCATCATGCTGGCCAACAACGAGACCGGCACCTTCCAGCCGCTGGCCGAGATTTCAAGAATCACCAGGGCCAAGGGGGTGCTGCTCCACACGGATGCGGCCCAGGCCGTGGGAAAGATCCCCGTGGACGTGGAGAGCCTGGGAGTTGACTTCTTGAGTGTTGCGGGCCACAAGCTTTACGCACCCAAAGGGATCGGGGCCCTCTATGTCAGGGAAGGAAAGAGCGTGACGCCCCTGATTCACGGGGCTTCGCAGGAACGGGGCCTGCGGGCGGGGACCGAGAATGTTGTCCTGGCCGCGGGTCTGGGAGCCGCCTGCAGGGTGGCTCGCGAGCGAATGGAGGGTGACCTCGAAGGGATGAAGGCCATGCGTGATAGGCTCCAGGAGATCCTTTTCGAAGGCATCGAGGGTCTCGTCCTCAACGGGGATCCCGAAAAAAGACTCCCCAATACGCTCAATGTCTCCGTGCCCGGCCTTGAAGGGGCGAAAATCCTTTCAGGACTACAAGGGCTGATGGCCTCCACCGGCGCCGCCTGTCACGAGGATCGCGTGTCCATGTCCCACGTGCTTTCGGCCATGAAGGTCCCGGAACGCGTGGCCATGGGGACCCTCCGGCTCACCGTGGGAAGGAGCAATTCCATGGCCCAGGTGGAAGAAGCGGGAAGAATGCTGGTGGCCCGGGTGCAGGAGATGAGGAATGAAAAAGAGCCGTGAGGAGTGGCCGGCCCTGCTGGTCATCGACATGGTGAAAGACAATTTCGACGAGGAGCGGCGCCTGCCCATCACGCCCCACGCCCGAAAGATCGTGGGCCCCATCAACGAGATGGCGCGGGCCTTTCGTGCCAATCAGTGGCCCGTGGTCTTCTCCACCGATGCCTTCCACAGGGACGACTTCATCTTCCAGGCGTCCATGAAGCCCCATTCCCTGGCAGGCACGGACGGGGCAAGGGTGGTGGAGGACCTGGCGCAGGACCCGGGGGACCTCTGGCTTCCCAAGCCCCGCTTTTCCGCCTTTTTTCGGACGGGGCTAGAAAACTGGCTCCGGGAGCGGGGGGTGACCCTTTGCGCTGTAGCCGGGATCTCCACCCACTTCTGCGTCCTGACCACGGCCATGGACGCCCTGTGCCACGGGTTCAAGACGGTGCTCCTGGAAGACTGCGCAGCAGCCCCCTCCGAGGAAGTCCACACCCGGGTCCTGGATCTGTACCGCAGGAACCCCATCTACCCCCTGTTCAGAGTAGAGACCTCCCGGGACCTTCTGCGGGACCTCTTAGGAACGGCAGGATGAGGCGGTCTATGCCACTTTCTTGAACCCAAATTGAGCGTTTCAAATTTTGATGAAGAACTGTTCCTCATTGTTTTTAGGGAGATCACTTGTGCGGACCTAGTCCAGCTTTGCACAAGGCCGGGCGCGGGATCTCCCGGTTCCCGCGCAGGAAGCTTCCGTGCGTGCCCAGGGTCTTCGACCACGCGGGGCCCGTGCGGCTCT
>JAFDIS010000137.1 GCA_019307945.1 Deltaproteobacteria bacterium
CCGGGATGAAGGGTCATAGGGCTGCCTATGTACTCCATCCGGAAGCCGTTGTCCAGGATTTTATTTAAGTGCTTGATCTTATTTTCTAGATACAACAGAACAAAATCACCCTGCGACCTCACCGCCGACGCTTGACTTTGCCACGGCCATCTCATAGCATTTAGCATTTTAACAGCTTAGGGGTCTGGAGCGCAATGATGGGCCGGATCGGATCTCCGGGAAATTCACCCGTGGACCGGTGGGGGCCTCTGCCGTGGGTCCTGCCCCGGTGAGGCATGTCCCCGAGACCGTTAAAAAATTTCAACCTATATCGAGCGGTTTCCGAGTCCGCAGGAGACCTGCCTGCCCGACGCAGGCAAGCGCAAGGGGCGCGAGGATTCCACGAATCCACGCAAAGAGCGCGTGATCTACGAAAGACCCCCTTGTCCGTAAGCTCCTGCGAGTGAATCCCAAGCGCCTGTCTGCGCCTGACTCGGGCATGATCCGCACGCAGGCGGATGCGGGCCACGGGCAGGCGCCGAAATTGGGTAAAAGGGAGCGTTTTTGAAAGGTCTCTTTCCACCGGCGGGTCCGGGTGGGAACCCGCCTTTTCAGGGACCAGGAGCATGGAGAAAAAGAAACGCCGGCGTCTTAGGGTAAACCCGGTCTTCTTGGCAGCGTCAAGCACGGGTCTCGTCCTGATTCTCTACCTCGTGGGCATACCCATCCTTAACCTGATCGAGTTGAAGGCCTATGATCTGAGGTTCCTCTCCCGGGGGCGACTGGATCCCTCGCCCGCCGTGGTGATGGCCGTCATCGATGAAAAGAGCCTCGACGAGGAAGGTCGATGGCCATGGCCCCGCTCCAAGATGGGCCGCTTGATCGAGGCCCTTTCCGGAGACGGCGCGCGGGTGGTGGGATTCGACATCGGATTCCTGGAACCGGACGAAAACAGCCATCTGGTATTCATCGAGGAGCTGGAAGACCGCATTCGTGACCTGGGGATCCGCAACACCTCACTGGAGACATTCCTCGCGCAGAGCCGGGCTGCGGCGGACAACGACCGCGCCCTCGCCCGGGCCATACGAGACGCGAAGGCCCGGGTGGTGCTGGGCTACTTCTTCCATATGGGCGGCGAGACCGCAGACTACCGCATCAATCCCAAGGAAATCGAGAGACAGATAGAGCGGATCTCCTCGTCCAAATACCCAGTGGTGGTGTATGAGCGGCAGGGCCTGGAAGCTTCCCCGTTCATCCGTGCCTATGCGCCCGAAGGCAACCTTGATATTCTCACGGAAGCCACACCCTATTCGGGCTATTTCAACATGCGCCCTGACCCGGACGGCGGTGTTCGCTGGATGCCCCTCATCATCCAGTGCGGGGAGGATATCTTTCCGCCCCTTTCCATTTTGTGCACCTGGCTATATCTGAGTCAGCCCCAGATGCTGGTGAGGGTATCCGATTACGGGGTGTCCGGCATTCAACTTGGAGACCGGGTCATCCCTACGGACGAAAACGGTCACATGCTCATCAATTATCTGGGTCCCCCGAAGACTTTTCCCCACTATTCCATCAGCGACATCCTTGCCGGGAAACTGCCTCCGGGGACCTTTCGGGACAAGATCGTCCTGGTGGGGGCCACCGCGCTGGGGATCTATGATCTTCGCAACACTCCCTTCAGCCCCATTTATCCCGGTCTCGAGGTCCACGCCACGGTGATCGACAACATTCTCAATGAACGTTACCTGAAGCGGCCCAAGTGGACCTCGCTTTACGACATCATGGCCCTGGCCTTTCTGGGACTCGTGACGGGGCTCGTCATCCCCCGTCTTAGCGCCGTCAAGGGCGCCTTTTTCGCCCTTGGGCTGTTTCTCCTCCACATCTTTGTGACGCGCTGGCTCTTCATCCGGGCGGGCATCTGGATCAATATGGTCTATCCATTGCTCGCCCTGACCCTCACTTACGTGATCCTCGCCGTTTACCACTACATCACGGAGGAGCGGGAGCGGAAAAAAATTCGAGGCGCCTTCAGTTATTACGTTTCAAGCTCCGTGGTAAACGAAGTGCTGAAGGACCCCGAGAGGCTTAAACTGGGGGGGGACAAGAAGGAACTGACGGTGCTGTTCTCGGATATCCGCGGTTTCACCACGATCTCGGAAGGCATGACGCCCGAGGAGCTGGTCCAGCTTCTCAATGAATACCTCACTGTGATGACCGACGTGGTGTTCAAGTACGACGGCACCCTGGATAAATATATCGGTGACGCCATCATGGCCATCTACGGGGCGCCCTTCGAGCAGCCGAACCACGCGGCCAGTGCCTGCCACTCCGCCCTGGAAATGATGGCTAGGCTCAAAGAACTCAACGAGAAATGGATAGACGAAGGTAAAACCCCGCTTGACATCGGAATCGGGATCAATACGGGCATGATGATGGTGGGGAACATGGGCTCGGAACAGCGCTTCGACTACACGGTCATGGGTGATGCGGTGAACCTGGGCTCCCGCCTGGAGGGGGCCAACAAGAATTACAGGACCCACATCCTGATAAGTGAATCCACCTATGAGCGGGTCAGGGACGAATTCGTCTGCATGGAGGTAGACAGCGTTCGCGTCAAAGGCAGGACCCGGCCGGTGAAGATATACCAACTGCACGCCCACGGCAGGGTCCCCGACGTGCGGGCACAGGCCATCGTGTTCTTCGAACGGGGCCTGAAACATTACAAGAGCCGTCGCTGGGATGACGCCATCAAGTTCTTCCGCATGGTGTCGGACCTGGACGGAGAGATCCACGCGGCGGCCCATTATATCCAGCGTTGCGAGGAACTGAAGCAACACCCACCCGCCCAGGACTGGGACGGGACCTACACCATGAAGACCAAGTGAGCCCCGCCGATCTACAGGTATCTGAACCAGTAATAGACCAGCTTCAGATATTCGATCACCACATCCTGCAGATACCGCTCGCGGATCCACCAGTCCTCCGGGCGAAATCCCGAGTAGGCCGAACCGGTCACGGCCACCTCCACCCCCTCCCCTTCGAAGACCTTGCGGTAGGTAAGCCCGGCCCGCCTGGTGTGGACCGGAGAGGTGATCACAATGATCGACTTATGGCCGGCCCTCTTGACGAAATCCTTCACGGCTAGGGCCTCCTCGTAGGTACTCCCTACGAAGCGATCCGAAGTGACGATGGATGATCGGGGCACGCCCAGTGCCTCCAGCATCATGATCAGGAGGTCGCGACTTTCCGGGTAATGGATCCTGCGCCGCGCCAAAGAATCCCACCCGTCGGGCAGGGCCTCCCTGGCCACGAACACCTTCGGAGCAAGACCGCTGCGGTAGACCTCGGCAGCCGCAAGGCCCCTTTCCACCGGTGCGCCCATGAGGCATACGATGAGGTCCGAGGGGGAGGGCGCCTCCTCCGCCACCAGGAAGGCCCCCACCTGCCGGAGGATCGGCGCATGAAGATAGGAAACCGCAAAGTAGACCAGAAACAGCAGGAAAAAGATCCAGCGAACGGCGCCGCCCCCTAGGGTGCCGCCCCTTTCGGGCTCTATGGGCCTCCTGTCCGGAGCGGCGGGCTCACGGCCCTTGCCTCCGGTCTCCTTCTCCTGCCCGCCCCGGGCCCATGTTTCCCATCCCCGCTCCCGGGTCTGGTAAGGGCTCACCTCGGGTTTGTCTTTTCGCCGAAACATTGCCATTGTGTCCCTCCGTGACCACGTCCCCGCCGGCGGCCCCGTCGGGCAAACATCCGTCAAAAAGCCTTTTCCGAATCGAGCAACAGAGTGACCGGACCGTCGTTGACCAGGTGGACGTCCATCATCTCCCCAAAGATCCCCGTAGCCACGGGCAGGCCGCGGGATGCCACTTTTTCCACGAACCGATCGTAAAGTCTGCGCGCCTTTTCCGGTTCCGCCGCCCTTGTGAACGAGGGTCTTCGCCCCTTGCGGCAATCGCCCCAGAGGGTGAACTGGGATACGATGAGAACGGAGCCCGAGACCTCCCCCACGCTGAGATTCATCATACCCCGGGAATCGGCAAAAATCCGTAAAGAGGAAACCTTGTCGGCCAGGTACCTGCTATCGTCCTCCGTGTCATTTTCCCCGACCCCCAGGAGGACCAGAAGGCCCCTGCCTATGCGCCCCACCGTCTCCCCCTTGACTTCCACGCGTGACTCTTTTACCCTTTGGATCACCGCTCTCATGGGTCAGGCAACCCTCCGTCCGGGCCCGGTGTAACCGGCTGCGGGCCCGCTGGAAGATAGGCCCCCGACTTCACCGCGCCATTTACTTGTTCCCTGTGATGCGCCCGCAAACCCCGATTCGCACAAGGCCCTCGGCGATCCTCATCAACCCGTGGATCCACGATTTCGCGGCCTATGACCTGTGGTCCAAACCCCTGGGGCTCCTCTATCTGGCCGGTCACCTGCGGGCCCGGGGGTTCCAGGTCAGAATCCTGGACTGTCTGGACGTTCACCACCCCGCCCTGCGCAATCAAAAATCCTCCAAGAAGCTCTTGCGGCGGGCATACGGCACCGGAAAATTTTTCCGTGAACGGATCGATCCGCCTCCTGCCCTGGCGCACGTGGGGCGCTCCTACCACCGCTACGGGATGCCGCCCCCGGTGTTCCTCGAAACGCTGGGTGGAATGAAACGACCCGATGTCATCCTCGTCACTTCTCTGATGACCTACTGGTACCCCGGCGTCAGGGAAGCGGTCCGCCTGGCCCGCACGGCCCATCCCGGCGTGCCCATCCTGCTGGGCGGACTCTATACCAGGCTTTGCCCCGAACATGCCGCCCTTACCAGCGGTGCGGATCGGGTGGTCCCGGAGCCTGGGTTTTCCCGCCTGCCGCAAATCTTCTCCGCACTGGGCGTCCCAACCGGCAGCCCGCCTCCCCCGGGGACCCCGATCCTGCCTGCCTACGACCTGCTCCAGGGGCTCGATTACGTCTGTCTTCTGACTTCCACGGGCTGCCCCTTGCGTTGCCGCTACTGTGCCGGCCCCTATCTGAACCCCCGTCTGGAGCAGAGATCCCCCGCCGATGTCGTGGACGAGATCCTTCACTGGCACATCCGATTCGGCGTGCGGGACTTCGCATTTTACGATGACGCGCTGCTGGTGGGCCATGACTCCCACCTGGCACCCATCTTGAGGCGACTGATCGACGAGGATCTGTCCCTGAGATTTCACACCCCCAATGCCCTTCACATAAAAGAAATCCGGCCGGGTATCGCCGGCCTCATGTTCAGGGCGGGCTTCAGGACGCTACGACTGGGGCTTGAGACCTCGGACCCCGCGCTTCATCGACGCATGGGAGGAAAGGTGAATCCCGGCGACTTTGAGCGCGCCCTGGACATCCTGGAGGATGCGGGTTTCATGCGGAGCGAGATCGGCGCCTACATCCTGACGGGACTCCCGGGCCAGTCCGCCGCCTCGGTGCACGAAACCCTCGACCTGGTGGAAGCCGCCGGGGCATCGCCCTATCTTTCGGAGTACTCCCCCATCCCCCACACGAGCCTCTGGGCCCAGGCCCTCGAATCCTCCCGCTATAACCTGGCCGAAGAGCCTCTATATCACAACAACACCTTGCTTCCCTGCTGGGACGGAGATGATCTGCGGGCCTTTACGACACTCAAACAACGAGTCCGGGAAATCCGTCGCAAGCACCGCTCTCCCGCCCCGGTTCCCCTACACGCATGATCTTCCCCAGGTCGCGCGGTTGTGTCAAGAAATTTGGCCCTGGCCACGTGTTTCCCCGTGACAACACCTCTTTCAAAAATCAGGGATCTCACGTCGGTCCCTGTCACCCGAACTTCGCATCCCGTGTGGGAGCGTTAATCATATCCTAAAATGAGCGTTCCAAATTTTGATGAGATATTTTTTTCATTCACCCCAAGCAAATATATGGTGAACTTCGATAATGTTTCAGATATGCGGGATAGGGGAATCAGCTTCAGCGAGATTGAGAATCCAGTATCTCATAAATGTGTCAGCAAATTTGTATTTACCTGCAGGCATCTTGTATAAAATCCCTTTCTTGACGAGTGAATCCAGCGAAGCCTTGATTGAAGATGAAGGGCCTATACCGTAAGTAAACTGGAAATCCTTGGAAAATGGTCTCGGGTCTTGTTCCCTGGCAAGGGCCATAAGCAGTATCTTTTGCCCCTGGCTGGCTCCCTGCCAGATGAGTTCAAAATGGGCCGAGTCTTGCCTTGCAACAATCATGGGAAGCTGTTCAACCATCTCCTGAGTAATGGCTCTTGTTGATCTACCTTTTTCCCACAGGATATTGCACATCCTCTGAATGCTGTAAGGAACATCCTCTGCGGCATCAAAAAGAACCTCAAAATTCACCTCTTTAAGCCTGTATCCCCCTTTCTTGAACCATTTGAGGATGAATTTCATGTACTCGTCCCTTTTGATAGGGCCCAGTTCCATGATCCTGCCCAGCCTGTAAAATGCCCTCTGGGTGTCCCGGACCATTGCAAGCATGACACTCTGTGATGACCCGGAAAAAATATAACCTATATGGGTATGAGACTGTATCTCCGAACGTATCGCTTTTTCAACGATCTGGCCGTCATATTTGGCAAGGTCTGAAAATTCATCTATGGCGATCACCAGCTTTTGCCCCTTCTTGGCAGCCAACTGCTCGCAGTAATGGAGGCCTTCGAGAAGGGCGGGCAGGGCCTCCCGCCCCGGGGCTATCATCTCAACTCCTGCGGCCAGGGATCCATCAGGCCCCACCTCAACCCTGGGGCGAAGATACTTAAGCGCCGAGATTAGCTTTGCAAGCTTATCCGCGCTGGATTCCAGCGCCTTGGACACCTTCTCCGTAACCGCCACCGCAAAAGACGCCAGCCCGGGATATGCATTGAGATCCAAATAAACAGGGCGATAGCCTTCTTTCTTGAGTTTTCCCCTTAGATTAAAAATCAGGCATGTCTTGCCATAGCGCCTTGGTGATACCAGGAAAACACGGCCCAGGTTCCTCATCTCGGAAAACAGTTCAGAGATCTCTCGGGCCCTGTCTGCAAAATAAGGGCCGGTGACAATGCCGCCGTATTTAAACGGATTCTCCACTACCATTTTCTCCGATTCGTCAATACCGATACGGCAAAAACGTATCACAGCAAACCGACAAAGTCAACTCCCCATAAAAAGGGGACGCCCATGTTTTCATAACTTTCTTGGTTCCCCTGCGGCCGAAGGGCCGAGTGGTTCGCGCCTAGGATCGAGGCTTCCCATCGCAATATCGAGGAGGTTGAGGAACCGTAAGGTGAGAAAACAGAGCATATTCCCATGGCGTTTTATTCTGGATCATCCATCCAACGGCGGCCACTCGTATGGGGGGCGACATTGGGTCCGTTGGGTCTGTGGGTCATTGAGTCCGTTTCAATCCACGCCCCCGTATGGGGGGCGACCTCAGTTTGGACCCAATGGGTTGCTGCGCCATAAGTTTCAATCCACGCCCCCGTATGGGGGGCGACTCAGGAGCACGTCCTCGAAGGACATCAGCACCACAGTTTCAATCCACGCCCCCGTATGGGGGGCGACGATCACGACCCGAGGGACCAGGTGGGCGTCGTGGAGTTTCAATCCACGCCCCCGTATGGGGGGCGACTTTTCCAAGGCCGTCCTCCTTTTCTTGGGACACGGTTTCAATCCACGCCCCCGTATGGGGGGCGACTGCGAGGTTCGTCGGGGTG
>JAFDIS010000035.1 GCA_019307945.1 Deltaproteobacteria bacterium
CTCCCGATCCGTTCCTTACAGGATACCTTGCCCACCGATGGCCGGGCCCCGTCCCCCGGGATGTTCCCGTCTTGACGGACGACAAGGCCCCCGTGGCCCGCTACCTGGGTAAGATCCTCAGGGAGATGTAGCAGGGCGTTGAGAAACCACCCCGCCCGTGGATACTCCGGAACTCCGCTCAAGACAACTACCTTCCATCGGCATTCCCAGGCTCCCGGGCCTCATTCCGCCGTGCCCGGCCTGCCTTCCCCCACCTTTTCCGAGACCGTGTGGGACCTCCCGAGATCCTGTGACCGATCCGCGGGAATGCGGTACTTTTGAAGGATGCGCTTCGTACTCTCCACGGCCTTTCTGCGATCCAGCACCAGCTCGAAGCCTTTTGAGTCCCGGATCACGTGGTATCGGCCCCGGTTCTCTTCAAAGGCCCGCACCAGGTCCTCAATACGGGAAATGCGAACCCCGTTGACCTCGCACACCACCTTGTCCACCAGCTCGTGATAACCGATATTCACCTCGTCTGCCAGGACCTTGACCAATACGATCACCTGCCTGCGGTCTTCTTCGGGTTCCCCGTTGTAGTACAGGTTGAGCAATTCCGTGGGGGCATAGAGAAACCAGTCGGACTGGGATCCGAAATCCTTGAGGTAATTGACGGTGAGGGGCTCGAACACAAATCCGCCCACAATGTAATAGGTAGGAGGCACATCATAGCGGTCATGCGGCACCAGACGGCCGAAATCGATGGGCCTGGTGAGCGGCACCGTCACTTTCATTAAACGACCGTCCCTCAAAATTCCCAGGTGCGCCTCGTCCCCGATGAACTTGGACTGGATGGCGTAACCAAGGAACGTCCGCTCCCCTTCCCGGAACTCGATTGTCCCGTCATTGGCCACGTTCTTGCCTTCCACGGAAAGGATGATGTCGCCGCGCCTCAGGATGCCCTGTACGGGCGAATCGGGGTAGATGCGGTTCACCATGACGCCCGAGTGGGCGTCACTCATTCCATGCATGCGTCGCAAGGCCGGGTTTTCCATTTTCTGCAGGGACACGCAAAGGTCCGGGGTGCCGTCGTAGCGGCCGTCCTCCATGTCCCTCAAAAAGCGCTTGATGACCGGAGCCGGGACCATGTATCCGATATTTTCCACGTTCTCCCCCGCCATCTCCTGGAAGGCCACGCCCACGACCCGATTTTCCTGAATTACCGGTCCTCCGCTGTTTCCCGAATTGATGGCCGCGTCGATCTGGCAGGCCAGCAGGTAGGCCCCGCTGTGTGTGTAACTGCTGTGCTCCACCCGGGAGACCACGCCCTCAGTGATGGACAGCCGGTCGCCCCCCTCGGGGAAACCGTACACCGCCACCTTGTCCTTGACCTGGGGCAACCGCCCGATACGAAGCGGTGTGACGCCTGAAAAAAAGGCCGTGTCTTTCACCGTCAATACCGCCAGGTCGCATTCATGGGCCACCATCTCCAGTGCGGCCGTATATTTACGGGCATCCCCCGCACGTCGAACCTGGATATAGGTCTGATCGCTGACCACGTGGGCGTTGGTCAGTATCCGATTTCCCCGGATGATGCATCCGGAACCCTGGTAGGACTGCTGGCCCCACATCTGCCACGGTTCCCGGTAATTGTGACTGTTATAGACGGTGTAGATCTTGACCATCGCATTTTTTATGTCCGCCCGCGCATAACCCGTAAAGTTCGGGCAGCATGTGACGATGAACAACGTAATAAGGATGTGACGTATTTTCATTTGATTCCTCGGCTTGAATGGGATGTATTTTTTTACCATCCCATGGAAAAAAATTACACACTTTTGTGGAATAAAACTTCCCACCGCTGCGTCAACCTCTACCGACGGCATAACACTTCAGGAGGCGTTCGGATGCCGTTTTGATCTAACCAATTGAAATGAAAGGCGAAAAAATATATTGACTTTTTTGATCAATTTGTACCATAATGGCACTTAGCTTGCTACCCTATCTCGGGTAAGAACGTGCGGAGAGGAGGTGATAAATGGTTAATCCGGAGGCTGCCGCGCGGAAGCGCACGAGGTCGCCTCCCTCCAAGGGGCTGTGTAAGGGATTTAGGTAGGGATGGCACCATTTTTCAGGGTGAAAAGGTTCGTCTTATTGCGTTAGAATTAAGAAGTTTTTAGAGAAATAAAAGTTGATTTTCCATTTGGCAAAATCTATAATTTTTGGTGTTGGAAGGTCAACGCGGTAGAGGCCGAATGCTTTTTAAAACCCGTAACAAAACCTCAAATGCAGGAGGAGAGAAAAAATGAAGAAAGTGATTGCGCTGGTCGTGGGGATGCTTTTCGTGTGTACTTCGGTGGCTCTCGCAGGCACCGCCATGAAAGGCAAGGTGGTCAACGTCACCAGGGGCAAAAACGTGAAGAACGTGGCCGTGGGCGTGGGCAACAAGGCCAACCTGGGATCCATCAAGATGAAGAACGTGGCCATGAAGGGCAAGGTGGTCAACGTCACCAGGGGCAAGAACATCAAGAACGTGGCCGTGGGCGTGGGCAACAAGGCCAACCTGGGCACCGTCAACATGAAGAACGTGGCCATGAAGGGTAAGGTCGTCAACGTCACCAGGGGCAAGAACATCAAGAACGTCGCCGTGGGCGTGGGCAACAAGGCCAACCTGGGCACCGTCAATATGAAGAACGTGGCCATGAAGGGTAAGGTCGTCAACGTCACCAGGGGCAAGAACATCAAGAACGTCGCCGTGGGCGTGGGCAACAGGGCCGACCTGGGCACCGTCAACATGAAGAACGTGGCCATGAAGGGCAAGGTCGTCAACGTCACCAGGGGTAAAAATCTGAAGAACGTGGCCGTGGGCGTGGGCAACAAGGCGAGCCTGGGCTCGGTTTCCATGGAATAAGACAAATCGCCCTCAAGAGATGCCTCCCTCTCCCCGGAGGTCCTGAAAGAGACGGACCCCGGGGAGAAAGGCGCGGCCCTTTTAGGCACGAGACTTTCCGAAGGAGCGATGAGGGCGGCGAACCGGATCTCCCGGGAAAGTCAGGCTGGGGGAGAGGAGTTTTCAATGGCCTACCATTGGCTGATCAAGGCGGCCGGATTCCTGTTTTCCTTGTCATTGATATTTGCGCCGTGTGTCGGAGCCAGCGACCTGGACGACGGCATATCCATGGATGATAATATCGGCAAGTACGACAGCATCAGAACCGACGACAACATCAAGTTCATCAAGCGCAAGGCAAAAGCGACCGCTGCGTCGGGCGCTGCATCGAACACGAACAAGGGGGCCGTCCTGGGCGGTGTGGCCATCGGACAGGGTGCCACCATCAAGGGAGACGTGACCGTCGTGTTCGAGGGAAAAAATATCGAGCAGACAGTGGTCAAGTGACCCTCCTGCACTTCCCATGGGAGGGCCTGGCCTTTTTGAAGAGGCTTTGGAGAATCATGATGAGAGCATCACAATCTCTGCCCGGACGTGAGGGAAAGCGTCGAGCGGCCTGGAGCGCCCTGCTCCTGGCGCTGCCTTTGTTCCTGATCTCCTGTGCCGGCATGGATCCCAGAAATGTCGACGTGGAGGTCAAGAAGGCACCACCCGAGAAGAAAGTAACCACGCTGAGTCCCGCCCTTATCGATCTGGGCAAGATGACTGAAATATACGACACGCCCAAGCTGAACATCCAGAGCAAGGACATCGTGGACAATACCGGGACTTCCGTCGCCACCGGTGCTGAAATCCCGAGGGACATCACGGAGATGATCAAGAGTACCCTCAACGCCATCGGCGGCAAGGTGACATTCATCCCGTATAATCCGGGATTCATTCAGAACCAGATGATCACCGGGTATTCCAACTTCGACCGGAAACTGATCCCGGACGTGGTGATCAGCGGCGGCATTACCGAGTTCGATCGCGGCCTCGAGACGCGGGGCAAGAACATCGACCTGGGAGCCGAGACCAAGCCGTTCACCCATGCACCCAAGTGGGTCCCGGGCAAGACCATCGGTATCGACTACGGAAAGGATGAAAAGGAGGCCTTTTCAAGGATCACCCTGGATTTCAACCTGATCGATTTTCAGACCATGGCGGGCGTTCCCCGCATGCAGACCGTAAACACCATCAAGGTACACAAGGCGGTGGCGGAAAGCGAGCTGGGCTTCACGCTCTTCGGGCCCACCTTCGGACTCAAGGGAAGCGTAAAAAAGGTCCAGGGCAGGCATGCGGCCGTGAGGCTTCTAGTGGAATTGAGCATGATTCAGATCATCGGAAAATACCTCAAGCTCCCCTACTGGAAACTGCTTCCGGGCGCAAAACCCGATCCGGTGGTGATCGATGGGCTCAAGCGGGAATTCTACTCAATGGACGAACCCACCAGGATCGCAAAGATACAGGAACTTCTCATCCTCCACGGTTACGACGTGCCTCTGAGCGGAACGCTGGACGAGGAAACCAAGACCGCATTGAGCAAGGCCGTGCCCACTTTCGATCCCGGTGCGGGAACCGTGGACAAGGACACCTACGTGGAACTTTACACGAGCGTACCATTTGCCGACAGCACACTCGAGCGGAGGATGCTCCTTGCGAGCCTTGCGCCCAAGGGACCTGCCGAGCCACCTCCCGCCCAGCCTCAGCGGCAGGCGGCACCTCCGCAGCCCGCCCGGGAGCAGCCACAGCCGGCGGCGAGTCAACCCGCGGCACAGCCGGAGCAGCCTGCGGCACAAGCACAGCCCGCCCCCCAAGCACAACCCGAATCCCGGCCCGCAGCCAAGAAGATCACCACCGGGCAAAGCGTCAAGAGGCGTAGCTTGGGCGGAAGGATGCTCAAGGACGACGAGTGGTAAGAGCTAAAAGAGGGCGTATCATGTCCATTCCCCCGGGGGGGCTTGTGAAAGGAGTCGTGGCTGCCGCTTTGCTTTTTTACGCTTTGTTCGGATCCACGTCCTGGGCGGGCAATAAACGGATGGTTGAGGACAGGGTCCGGGAACTGGATGAAGTGAACAAGCAGATGCTTCAACAGGTGGAGGACAAACCCAAAGACGGGACCATTGAAGTCAAGGCCAAGGTCACTGAGAGACAAGGACGTTTCAATTTCGATATATATCAGAAGAAGGTGACGTCCAAGGAAAACGGAGAACTTCGCTTCCAGGACGGCGCAATTCCGGCGGAGAGGCGCCCGGGGACGGCCGAGGGCAGGTTTAAATTTGACGCACCACAGGTCAACAAAACACCGGAACAAGGAGAGAAGGGGAAAGATGAGGATCAAATCCATTAAGGCGGCTTTCGTCCTGTTCCTCTGCATAAGTGTTGCAGGCGGCCTTGCGTGGGCCGGCAATAAGCGGATCATGAGTATCAGGGCCGCCAAGGTCCTGGCCGAACGTGCCATAGTGGAATCCGTACACGGCCTGAAGGTCCGGGCCACGGAGACCGTGGAGGACATGGTGGCGGCCAGTTTCGTGGGCAAGACGGAAAGCAAGACGTCGGCCCGCATGAAAGGCATCAAGTACGAAGAAGTGGTCTATGACCCTGAAAAGGACATCGCCAAGGTAACGGCCTCGGTAACGCTGGACACCATCACCAACGTGGACGGCGAGACCCTGAACCTCGGGGGGAAGGTCTTCCGGAGGGTGGCGTTCGCCACTTCCACACCCTCCATGGCGGGCCCGATTCGCGCGCTTCGGGCCGCGGAACTGGACGCTTACAAACAATTGATCAAGAGGATCGTAGGATTCCAACTGGAAAGCAAGACCACCGTGGAAAACTACATGCTGAAATCGGATGTGGTCAAGACCAAGGTCATGGCCACCCTGTACCTTGCGGAAGTGACGGATTTCGGCTGGGACGAGGCGGGAGATGCCTACGTGAAAATGGTCCTCAATGTCAAGGAAATCGCCGAAATCCTGGGAGAGCCGATCGTGGGCACGGAAGAGGTGATCGAGGTGGAGGGCCAGGGCGCCCAGGAAGACGATTTCTCGACAGCTCAGACAGGCACGGCGAAAAAGAAGGCTGGCAAATAGAAAGGGAATCCCGGTACGGAAAGACAAGCCGGGACAAAAGGGCGGGCGCCGAGAGAATGAATCAGACGGCGTGCCGTCCTTTTTTTGGTGCCACCACTGAACAACAAGCAGGGAGAAAACCGTGAGCATAAAGCGCCATCCATACCGAACCATTGCCGTGAGCCTTGCCATGGCCCTGGCCTGCACCACGGCCTGGGCGCTCACCGACACATTCCACCTGGACCGCGTGTACCCCGTGGATCCACGCGGCGCCCTCACCTTGATCACGAGTGATGCAGATGTGGCGATCGTAGGCGAAGAGCGGACCGACGTTCACGTTGTCGTCGACTATGTCTCGGAAATCAAATCCCGGGGCCGCGTGCGAAAATCGGGAAAATTCGGCGTGGAAATATCCCTGAGTGGCGGCGGACTCAGGCTGGAGGACCGACATCCCGCGCTCTCCGTGTCGGGAAACGTCAGCATCGTGACCCACAAGTACCACATTCGTATCCGCGCCCCGCGCACCATGGATCTCTACATTCGCTGCGAGGACGACGACTATGCCGTGCGTGGCATACAGGGGACCGTGGATCTCCGAATGGAGGGCGGAAATGCGAGTTTCACCGACATGCACGGCGACCGCTTCGCATTCAAGGTCGGAGACGGAGACTGCCGCATGAGCGGCGGCAGGGGCCGGGTTCAGGCCTCCGTGGAGGACGGTAACCTCATCCTGGAAAAAGGCGAATTTACCTCTCTCGAGGGCGCCGTGGGCGACGGCACCATCATGGTGGAAACCACCCTGGCGGACGGGGGCCGGTATGACCTGAGGGCAGGCGATGGCACCTTGCGGTTTGCGGTAGCGGCAGGCGGAGGAACCTTTTGGACCTCGGTGGAGGATGGCGAGGTGCGTGCCGACCCACGGTTCAGGCTCCTGGAACAGACGGATGAAACCCGCCGATACGTCCTGCCGGGAGGCTCGGCCGGCATCCGCCTGAAGGCGGTGGACGGCACCATAATCCTGGAGCGCCGCTGAAGCCCTGCCCCCCACGATATCAACAGTCAATAAAAAAGGCAGGGCTTTTCACTAGCCCTGCCGGCTCAGAGGGAAACTAAAGGGTTGAGATGTCGACACGACCCAGAAGCGGATTAGGCTGTTCGTTTACCCGCCTACGCGTTTCCCTCACCTGCTCCCATCCCAGCCTGCCGTTGTTCCCCGGTCGTGCAGACTCCGTATCATAGATTTTAGAGACTTGCCCCAAGGAAGTTGCACGCACATCCGAGAAGGGAGAAAGTGATCTCATTGTTGTCCTTCCCGCCTTTGACATCCAAAAATAGCAATCCCCATGCCAAATATATTGAAATCAATTTTTATGTTTTGATTTCAGCAAGATAGATGATCCAACCAACGTCCGGGAACATAACGGGTCATGTCAATTCTCCAGCCGTTTCGTCAACCTGATGACGCATTCAAGCGCCTCACTTGAACCTATGTCGAAGTTCGATCGTTCTCAGGCGGCTCGGAAAATCCCTATCATCGGCCGGGAAGGCAACAGGGCTTCGATTCTGCAGGCCCAGAGGAGATATCCTGTGCTCCACCTGCAATCTTTTCCCTTGACCCTGCCGCGAATTGAGCCGAGGCAGTCTGCCCTGTTTTTTTCAAGGCCGATCCCGATTACGGCCGCAGGGTCGCGGAAGGCCTGGGCCTGGATCTCGAAGAGACCGAAGGCCCGGCGGCACGCAGACCACGCCCTTCGCCGTGGAGCGTTTGCCGAAATCACCCTCGTTTGTTATACGAAAATATAACCAGGATCCAAAAAAACAGGCCATCGCGAGGATGGCCTATGAGCTTGGTTTTATTTGGTAGGCACGACGAGATTTGAACTCGTGACCCCTACCGTGTCAGGGTAGTGCTCTCCCCCTGAGCTACGTGCCTATCGAATCCAATATTTAGCAGCGCCCCCCTCCGGATGTCAAGGCGATTCGCCCCCTGTCCATGACCCGCCACAGGCCCGGCGGGGTGTTCCTCAATCCTGATCCTCGGACGTCCCCTCCCCGATCATTCTGAACCAGTAGTGCATATAATGGAGCCCCGAGGCGATTGTCAAGAACCCGGTGATGTAAAACACGACCTCACAGTAGCGGGCGGAGAAGGAAACTTCCCTGTTCAAGAGCACGATGAAGAGACTCGTCAACTGGAAACAGGTGGTGATCTTGCTCACCACGGAGGGGCGTATGGTAAGGTCCATCTTCTGCAGGAAAAGCACCATGACCCCCAGGAGGATGAAGGCGTCACGGCTGATCACCAGCACGGTCAGCCAGCTCGGTACCAGCTCACGCACGCTCAACACGATAAATCCCGCAACCAGCAGCATCTTGTCGGCAAGGGGATCGAGGAACGAGCCAAGTCTGCTCTTCTGCTCGAAGACCCGAGCGATCAGGCCGTCGGCACCGTCACTCAACCCCGCCAGCCCGAAAATCACCATTGCGGGCAAAAACTCGTCGTTCAAGATATAGATCACAAAGATGGGGACCAGGATGATGCGAAGGCTCGTAATCAGGTTGGGGATGGTCATCGGAATTCACCTACTCCCGGATCGAAAAGATATACCCTTCCTCGCCACCCCGGATGAAATCGACTTTCAAGGGAAGATCGTCCAGACTCTTCGACACCTGCTCCGCAAAGGACGCGCCCCCTTCCTCGTAGGTCACTTCCACGGTGACATAGGTCCTGCCCACCCGCCGCTGCCTCACCGAGCGAACGCCCGGCACATCGGTCTTCAAGAAATCCCTGAACAGTCTGACCTGGCGAAAATTCTTGACCCCTTTCAGGGTCACGAGAATCCGCTTGGCCTCGGGCGCGCCGGAGGCCTCCCTCAGGATACAGGGCGAAAGCCTGGCCACCGCCTGACCCGCCAGGTCGTTGAGGGCTTCAAGAAACGCCCTTCCTTCCAGGGGGGCCAGTTCCGATGCGCCGCAGATCCGGGTTCCAGAGGCCACCGCGAGGGCGGAAAGATCCAGAGAGATCTCGGTTTCTCCATCCTGCTCGAGGCTCCCATAGACCACCACATCCGCCCCGAAAAGCCTGCCCCACGCCGTCAATGCCTCCGGGCCGACGTCGCATTTTTTCATCCTCTTGTCGATGCCCGTATCCGGAACACCCCTCAGACGATCCAGGACCTCGAAGCCCCGATCCTGCAAGACCCGGTAGAGGGAGACCTCCGCGGGACCCAGGGCGGATTGTATTTCAGGCCTCCGCCACCAGCAGGCTCGTCGGCCGGGGGCCGTTTCCCCGACCATGACGAGGACTTTCAGGGCCGGCCCCTTCACCTCCACCGCGCCCGCATCCCTCAACTTGCGTTCAAGCAAATTCTCGTTGATGGTTATGCGCATGAGGATCTTGTATTCATCGTCTCGGCCCACTTCCGCGAGGATGACGAAATTTTGTATCACCTCTTTGGAGTAAGGCAGCACGTCCTGAACCAGCCTCTCGAAGTTGGTCACCATGCCCTGGTCGCCCAGACGAAGCCCCAGGTAGGTCTCCAGTCCATGGGCCAGGCCTGAGCCGATGGCATCCCGCTTGGCCCTCGCCAGATTACCGTCCACTATTCGTCCGCTGCCCACCGCCAGGAGTTCATGAGGGGTCCTGTTTCGTGCGGCGGCCGGTGAGGGAGCGGAAAGAGGAAAAAAGACCGCGCAGAGCAATACCGCGGCAAGCAGAATTCCGCCCGGCAGGGCGCCGGTCCCAAAGGGGCCTTTGTTTCGCCGTGGACCATGGGTGTGAATATGTCGCTTCATTGGTCGGGAATCGCTCAATTGAGGCCCTGCAATGAAAGCCTCCGCCCTCTGGGGGGCCCGGAGGCTTTCATTCGGACTTCCGTCTCGGGGTGTCTCCCGGTCCATTGTGTTCCCCTTTTCGGGGGACTAGAAGATCTTCAATTCTTCCTTCAGTTTCCGGATGATCAGGAGGGCGTCCGCACCGGGGACGTATCCCATGGGATTGAACACGCCGTCCTTCGCCTCCATGATGCCCCCCCACGTGGTGCACAGCATTACGGCGTTGAAATAGGGAACGTCGTTCCTGACGTCCAGAAAGGGTGTGGGGCTCCCCACGTATCTGCTGTTGAGGGACGGATCGTGCTTGATGGTGGCGATGATGTCGGCGATCATCATGGCGTAATTGGCACGGGTGATGTATTTGTCCGGGGCGAAGGTGCCGTTTGGAAAAATCCCAAGCCCCTGGATGTCCAGGGCAAGCACGGCCTCGATGTCGGTGCGCAGCGTGTGATCGGAGATGTCGCGGGGGATCAAGGCCACTTTCCTGTTGAAGGCCTCTTTGGGGCTCTTGAAGGACGTATCGAAAGTCCTGGGGCGCGCCTTTTCGTAAACGCGATCCAGGTGCAGTTCCTGGATGAAGAGTGCGGCCACGTCGGCCCGCGTGATGCGATCCAGAACCGCGATGTGCTTTCCGATCTCAGTGCCGGGCATGGCGCGTTCAATCTTCTGCACCACCTTGAGCTGGTCGTCGGCCGGGCCCACCAGGCGTTTGTCTATTTCCAGCACCTTCTTGAATGCCTTCTCAGCATCCCCGAATTTGAACGCCGCCTTATAGGCCATTCCAAGATAGTAATACGCCTCCGGAAGATCAGGGATCAGGTCCTTGGCCTCCTCGAAGCAATCCTCCACTTCCTCGAGCCAGTCCTCACCCTTCCACATGGTGTAAAGTCGCATGTTTCCCACCCACGCCATGGCCTTTTCTTCCTTGTTTTTGGCGTATTTCTTGGCCAGACGCATAGTGCGGAAGGCCTGCTTGAACTCTTCGTTCATTCCGAGTATAAGGCCCATTCCTCGATGAGCGGGAGAAAACTTGGGATCGAGCTGAAGGGCCAGTTCAAACTCCCTCCGGGCGTCCTGAATCCTTTCCTTTTCCAGGAGCTTAAATCCGTTGAATGCGTGGTGCTCCGGCGTGTCCAGTGCGCTCTCGGGCGGCCGGGGCTTCGGTCCACAGCCTCCAAGCCAGAACGCGGCCAAAAACACAATGGTCAGGATCCCCGCCGGTATCGATGCTCTTTTCCACATGGCAATGCCTCCTGCACAATCGGTGAATTCAAAAGGCCCTTCAACGCAACGCCCCCCTCGATTTGAAGAACGGAGAAGCCGGTCCGTCCTTTCAATTGAGTACGATCATCACTCGACACTTTTCGAGAAAAGAGGATTCCTGGGCCGCGGAACGGATCAGGGTGGCATCCTCATTGCTGATGATGATATCCGTCTGGCCGCTCGAGGCGGCGCGAAGGCCTTTGACCGTGATGGGATTGTCCGTCACGCGCTCGTTTTTCTTGGCCGCTGAGAGGTCCTTGGCATATCCCGCCATTCCCTGCTGGACCGCGTACTCCCGGCTCACGGAGGCCGAGCCGTACACCTCGTTTCCATCCTCGTCCAAGATCCTGGGGGACATGGCCGGTTTCACACGAAAACCTCGCGCGTCCACCACCAGGCCGGTATAGGTCACCCCCTTGGCGGGCCTGCCCGGGGTTTCTTGCGGGGTCGGGCCCTCGGGCTTGCCCTTGGTCTTGGGCAGGACCAGATCCGTAAGCGCCCCTGTCAGGGGCATGGCCACCGTGGCCTCCACGGAGCCGTCCGACATGTAGGAGATGTCCACTACCTGTGAGTGCTGCAGCACACCCTGCACCTCGGCCCGGACCACGTCGCTTTCCACCATGAAGTTTTTCACGAGCGTCTTGGAATCAATGCGCACGCCGTTGACCACTTCCAGTAGGTTCCGCCTTGCCACGATCACGGCCGCCCGCTTGGCCATGGCGCGCGCCTGGGCCATGTTGATGGGATTTGCCGGAGGCGCGCCGATCCCCACGGCCTCGATCACGCCGTTGGACCAGTCGATTTTTCCGTTTTCAAAATTTTCCACAACGTTCTGCGCAAGGAGCGGGGAGGCGGAAAACATCAACACCACAGCGCTGGAAATCGTCAGGATCCATTTTTTCATCTGCTCTTCCTCCTTGAGTCTGAAGGCCCATGCCCCCTGCGGGCTGCGCCCTTTTCATATCACGCCCGGCGCGCCGCCGGATCGGGACCTGGAACTCTACGGCCAAGCCCGTGGCACCACTCAGGTTTCGCCTGACGGCCTCGTGATCGACGGAACCTGACCTGGCGCGACATCCCGCCGGTAATCGCATTCGTCCACGCCTGAACTCCCGGAGGTTTTCCGCCGGCGAGGCAAAACGCCTTCGGCGCAAGAACGTGCCCGGTCGTCACAGGCGTTCCCAAACTCTTGAAAACCATTCAATGCGATCCTTGCTCCATCTTGGAGCAAAACAGGAGAAACGTCAAGCGGTTTCAAGGGCAAATGCCTTTATCTTTTCAACGAGTTGGTCCAGCTCCGCTGGATTTGTCCAATGCACCTGGGGATCGCTCCGAAACCACGTCAACTGCCGCTTGGCGTAGCGACGGGTATCCCTCTTCAACAAACGAAGCGTCTCATCCAGTGCGCAGGATCCTTGGAGATATGCCACCATGTGGCGGTAGCCAATGGATCTCATGGGTTTCAACGTGGGTGAGTAGCCTTGTTCCAGGAGTCCCCGGACTTCCTCGATCAGCCCGTCTTCCACCATCCGCTCGGCGCGAAGATCGATGCGACGGTAAAGTTCCTCACGTTCCACGTGAAGGCAGAACTTGAGGGCCTCGAATCGTCCCTCCGAAAAGCCGTGCTCGCGGTTGATCTCCGAAAACCGCCGACCCGTGAGACGGCACACCTCCAGCGCCCGTCTGATTCTCACCCCGTCATTGGGGTGTATATGCCCGGCGGCCTCCGGGTCAAGGCGCCTCAGCCTTTCATGGAGCACCCGGGATCCCACCTCCCGTTCCAGGTCCATGAGCTGCGCCCTGAGTTTCATGTCCCCGGGAGGCGCCCCGGAAAGCCCTCCGAGGAGACTCCGGAGATAAAGCCCGGTTCCTCCCACCACCAGACAGACCTTTCCCCTCCTCAGCACGTCCGAAATCACGGGCAGGGCCAGGGAACGGTAACGCGCGGCGTTGAACTCCTCGTCGGGCGCGGCCACGTCCAGGAGATGGTGAGGAACGCCCTTGCGTTCCTCCGGGGTGGGCTTGGCGGTGCCGATGTCCATTCCCCTGTAGACCTGCATGGAATCGGCGTTTACCACCTCGCCCTGCAGGGCCAGGGCCGCCTCCACCGCAACGGACGTCTTTCCGCTCGCAGTCGGGCCGGCTATTACGACGATTTTCTCCCTTTTCACGCCATTGCCGCTCCACCCACCGGTGCAGCCGGTTCAAAGGCGTCGGTCGACTCAGGCACGAGCCTCTCTCCTTTCAACGACGCCTCACACGATTCTCTTGAAGAACTTTTCGATCTCCCTGTATCGAATCATTTTCGTGACCGGCCTGCCATGGGGGCAATTTTGGGGAAGATCCGCGGCTGCCAGTTCTTCCAGCAGGCCTTCCATCTCTTGCATGGACATATGCTTGCCCGCACGCACCGCGCCGTGACACGCCATGACCTTGAGGGCCCGGTCCAGTAGTTCTCCTTGAGACATCCCCTTCATCCGGATCTCGGGCAGGAGTTCGGACAAAAAGGTCTCCCAATCGACCTGACCGAGGAGGGCCGGCACGGCCCGCACCAGGAAGGTGTTTCCCCCGAAGTGCTCGATTTCGATTCCAAGGGAGGCGAGTTCCTCCTGAAGCGCCATGACGGCGCCTGCATCGCGATGGTTGAGTTCCAGTTCCAGGGGCATGAGGAGTTGCTGTACCTCGGGTCGGTGCGCCTCCATGGAACGGCGCAGCTTCTCGTATACGACCCTTTCATGGGCCGCATGCTGATCCACCAGCAGGAGGCCTTCCTCCGTTTCACAAACTATATAGGTTTTGCCCAGTTGCCCGATGACCCTGGGAATTTCCCGGAGCCGGGCTTCCTCCTCCGCTCGTGGCCCCTCGGGCGGCACCCGGCCGGGGACCTCGACGGGTACGTCATATGACTTCCGGGGCTCCCCTACCGAAGAAGGGACTGAGACCTCGGCCGGGGGAAAAGGCGCGGGCCCGCGCCGCTCCGGCATGGTCCCGAACAGGGGCATGGCTTCTCCTCCCAGACCCTCGGCCACGGCCGAGGCCACGGCGTCGAACACCGGCCCCGGATCGCGAAAGCGGATTTCCCTCTTGGCGGGGTGAACATTGACATCCACGCCGGACGGATCCATCTCCAGGAAAAGCACGGCCTGAGGGTACCTGCCCTTCATCAGGCGCTGGCCGTACCCATCCAGCAGGGCCTTGTTCAGGAGCCGATCCCGCACATTGCGGCCGTTCACGTAGACCCACATGCGATCCGCCCGGCTTCTGACATATTCCGGCGGGGCCAGGAACCCGTGAACCCGCACGCCGGAGGAGGATGTCTCGACGCCGATCATGTCCTCGGCCACCCTGCGTCCGAAAAGTCCCGAAAGCCTGACGCGGTGGTCCCCGGTCTCGGGCAGATGAAGCGCCACCCTGCCCCCGTCCACCACCCGGAAAAGGATGCCGGGAAACGCAAGCGCCACCCGAAAGACGGTATCCAGGATATGGTCCATCTCCGTGCGGGCGGCGCGCAAGAATTTTCGCCTTGCGGGCAGGTTGAAAAACAGGGACTCCACGTCCACGGTGGTCCCCTCCGGTGCCCCCGTCTCCTCGATGGAGATAAGCTTGCCCCCGGACATCCTGAGCCTGTTTCCGCTCAATGCCCCCCGCGGACGCGTGGTAATGCTCAGCTTGGAGACCGCGCCGATACTGGGGAGGGCCTCGCCCCTAAAACCGAAGGTGCTGATACGGAAAAGGTCCCGGGCCTCCCTCACCTTACTGGTCGCATGCCGTTCCACGCAGAGGAGAAGATCGTCACGGGACATGCCCACTCCATTGTCCCGGACCCTGATGCGGCGCTTCCCGCCGTTTTCCACCCACAGCTCCAGGCGGTCCGCCTCCGCGTCCAGGGCGTTGTCCAGGAGTTCCCGAACCACGGAGGCCGGTCTTTCCACCACTTCCCCCGCCGCGATGCGGGTCGCCACGCTCTCGGGTAGAATGCGGATGGCATTCATCGTGATAAGTGGCCCAGAACGCCCCGGAAGGCCCTCCGACGCGCCTGTCGCATGCGGAAGGCCCATGCCCTTTTCAGGGCTGCGCGTCCCATGGGATCCATCAGCATGGGAGGGGCCGAGAGGGGATCCTTGAGGACTTCCTGCGCGGTGCGCAAGGAAAGGCCCACCATGAGCACCGCGAAGCGACGAAAATCCTTCACGCGGTCTCCCATGGGGGGCGGGGTATGAATGCCGCACATGTAGTGGGTGAGCCTCACCGAGTGCGTGTAGAGCCTGCGCTTGGCCTTGAGTCCCGGGCCGTTTCCGCCCAGCAGGGAACGCAGGAGGTTGTCGCAGTCGAGGCGTTCCATGTCCAGGACCTCACGGGCCACCCTGGTGTATGTGGGCCCCACCAGGTGATCGGCCCTCAGCTCCCAGTACAGGTGTCCCAGACGGGTGGCGGGCAGGTAGGCCCTGAACAGGGAGGGGATGTAAAAATTATGGGCCACCACGTCCGCCGCCAGGTGGGATAGGAATCCCAGGGCGTAGGCCGACTCTCGGTCTCCTCGGGCCTCCCGATAAAATTGCAGCCCCCCTTCCCATGTGTGGGGATGTCTTTTTCCGGCACAGGCCTTTCGTTTGCCCATGAAAAAATCCGCAGACAGACTCCCGTAAAGATATTCCAGGGGAAAGGCGCACACCACCCTGGCCGCGTGTCCGGCCATGGCCCCCAGTTCGTTCAGACAACCCAGTGCGATCACCGTGTGCACGCCCGGGCCCCAGGCCCGGGCATCGCCGGGGAAGAGCGCATCGCACGCAGCACCCAACACCGCCGCCAGGGTCCATTTCCACATTCGCTTCATTTTTCGTCCAAAACCTCCGGGTCTCTCCGGGCTCACATGAGTTCTGCGATGGAAACGGTCCTGTCACCCAGCAGATTCACATAACTTCCCAGTTCATTGTCGTACCAACCATATATCACCGCCTGCGTAATGGCAATCCTGATCGTATGGACCTCGGCCGGGGACTTTCGGGGGGCCTGCGGCGAACCCAGCGCCTTATCGAGGTCAATGGCCACCTCTGCGCTGCGAGTATGGGTCTCGTGTCCCTCGATCACCGCAGCGGCCCTGGGAAAGCCTATGATGTCCGTTGAAACATTCTGCTCGTCCGTGTACCGGAGATACCCCCGGGAGTCCCGGGCGGCGGCCTGGCGGTAGACCTCGTTGATCACCTCCCGCCGCACCGAGTCGGCCGCCGGGTCCTCCTGGAAGTTCACCACCAGGATGATCAAGGACCCCGTGGCGGTGGGAATCCGCACGGACTCGGCGATAAAGCCGATGCTGCGCATCTCGGGGATCACTTCGGCCAGGGCGGTTGCCGCACCCGTGGTGGTGAGAATGATGTTGTTCATGATGCCGCGGTTCTTCCTGAGGTCCACGGCCCCCGCCCCCGGGAGGCGGTCCAGGACTTCCTGGGACCCGGTGGCCGCGTGTACCGTGGCCATGGAGGCCGTAAGGATCCTCCGGGAACCGAAGGTATCGATCAAAGGCTTCATCATGTGCGCCAGACACGTGGTGGTGCAGGAAGCGGAAGAGACGAGGCGATGGGTTGCGGGATCATAATCTCCATCGTTGATCCCCATCACCGTGGTCACGGCGTCCGAGGGAATGGACCGGTTCCTCTCCTTGACCTTGAAGGGGGCGGAAACCACCACTTTTTCGGCCCCGGAGACCAAGTGCCCCCTGAGGCTGGGCGCAGCGTCCGTCTCCCTGACGGTGGGATCACGGAATCGGCCCGTGCAGTCTACAACGAGCCTCACATCGTGTTCACCCCAGGAGATCTTCGCGGGATCTCGCTCCTTTCGCAAAAACCGGATCCTGACCCCATCCACCACCACGGTCCCTGAAGACTCGTCCAGGTCCTCGATCACCGGCGAGGCGCTATGGCCGTGAAGATAGGCCTCCAGGGACCCGTAGGTGGAATCCCGGCGAAGGTAATGGGCCACGTCCGCCAACGAAGTCCCGGCCTCCCGGCCCAGATTCACCACGAGTTCCTCAAAATGCTTTCGCGCCACATGATGCCAGACCGTGAGTTTCCCTATTCTCCCGAACCCATTGATTCCCAGTTTCATGCAACGGCTCCCTGCAAATGTTCTGATCAGCCTTTCTCAGCTACTTGACATACGGCGGAGCCCCAGCCCCACGGACAAGCCCGCGGCACCCTTCAGGTTTCGCCGAATCTCAAGGAATCTCCTCTTCCCGCACGGGCAACACCCCGGCAAAGATGGACCCCTCCGTCCCATGGATACTGATCATGTCCCCCGAGCGAAGCGTGACTCGATTCAGGGTGCATTCCTTTTCGGTTTCCCGGCACTGGAGTTCGGGACACCCCACCACGCAGGTCTTGCCTAGGCGATGGGCCACGATGGCCGCGTGTGACGTGGAACCTCCACGGGCCGTGAGCAAGCCGTCAGCCGCGTTGATCTCGTTTATGTCGTCCGGCACGGTGTCGTTGCGGAGCAGTATGAGGGAAACCCCCGGGTCCTCCCGGCGGAAGCGGCGAATCTCCTCGGCGGTGAAGACCACCCTGCCCGCCATAGCCCCGCCGCTCACGCCGATGCCGTGTCCCAGGAGCCGGAGGGGAGCATCGGGCGGCACGTCGAAAGAGGAGACCCGCATCTTTTCCCGTATCATCATATCCCGCGTCTGGAGGAAATAGAGATCCCGCTCCTTCGGCCCCTCGAAGGTGAACTCCATTTCCTGCGGGCTCCACTTCTTCTCGTAGATCAACTCCTTTGCCCACTCCCGGAGCCGCGTGTATATCTCAGGAAAGCCTGATTCCAGGGCGGTTTCCGGATCCCGATTTTCGATCTCGGCCTGTTTTCGGGAAATGGGCAAGGTCCTCACGAGACCCGACACCACGTCCTCGCCCTGATTCCCTATGGTGTAGTCTCCCCAGGGGATCAGCAGGTCCCTGCGCCACCGGGGGCTGTGTGTGAAAAACACACCCGCCCCGGAGGTCTTGGACCGGTTCCCGTACACCATGGCCTGCACGGTCACGGCGGTGCCCCAGTCTTCTGAAATCCCCATGATTTCCCGGTAGATCCTGGCCTTTGGGCCGTCCCAGGACTCAAGCACCTTTCCCACCGCCACCATGAGCTGGAGGAAGGGCTGCTCTTGCAGTGGAACACCGGCCTCGAGGATCAGGGACTTGTAGGCCAGGGCCACCTCCTTCATCACCCGGCCCGGGAATTCTTTCTTGTAAGCCGCACCCGTTCGCTGTTTGAAGTCCTCGATCACCTCATCGAATATGTCTCTGTCCATGTCGAAGGCCATGCCGTATGTCTGGAGAAACCTGCGGTAGGTGTCCCACGCAAACCAATCGCTCCCGCCCGCCCGTATGATACCCTCCACAACCTCCTCGTTGATTCCCACGTTCAGGAATGTGCTCATCATGCCGGGCTGCGAGATTGCCGAACCGCTCCGCACGGAAAACAAGAGAGGAGCCCGCGGGTCGCCGAACCTGCGACCCGTTGCCTGCTCAATGGCCCGAATCTCCGCCATGATCTGGTCCTGGAAATTCCGTTTGGCGGGCCCATACCCTTCCACCACCGCCCGGCACCTGAAAATCTCGGTGGTCACGATGAAGCCCGGGGGAACGGGAAGGCCGTAATGGACCAGTTTGAGGAGGTTGAATCCCTTGTTCCCCAGGTGGATGATATCCGAAACAGCCTCCTTGGCCTCGTAAAGCGGGGTCACCGCAAGCTTCGGGTCGTACGTCAGGAGCAGATGCAACGGCGCCGGCGGCAATTCCTGTGCCTGGCGGTGCAGGGTGTTCAGAACCCGGGTCAGGAACAGGTCGAGCTGCTGCAGGCCCAGGCTCGCCGCAATACGCTCTCTCATGAAGATCTCGGTAACACGCGGTATCAGTCCGTCCCGATCCTCGCCGCCCTCAGGGAGCCGATATCTCCTCTCCAGTCTTTGAATCGGCAGGCGATCCAGGATCTTCATGATGTTTTCCTGGTGGATCGTGCTGAAATAACCGTTCACCAGACGGCCCACGGCCTGCGAAAACCCCTTGAAGATATCCAGGTATTGGGTGGATGTGAACCCCCGGACCTTCATGGCGTGCTCCAGGAGTTCCACCTGTTTTTCCATTTCCAGAGAGGAGAGGCCTTCCAACCGAAGGGCGCGGAGAAAAAACCTGATGCAGTCCAGGACCTCCGAAAACGTGGCCCGTGTGATTATTCGAAGATCCAGCGACCCCGCCAGTTCTTCGAACAGGACGTTGAGCAATGAGTCGATGCGAAGGATCAGGGCCATGGCATCGAATTTCATTTCATGGTAACTGCCGTACATGGATGGGATGTCCACCGTGAAATGGCGTTTCCGGTAGATATCCTCGTGTATCTCGTAACGGCGTTCGGAGAGCACTATTTCCTTGAGTTGTTCCTGATACTCCAGGAGCGAATCGATTCGCTTCTTCAAGTCGGTTTCTTCAAGTATTTCTTTAACTTTTTCAAGGCCGGGAAGCCCGCTTCCGCGCAGAGAGGCGAAAAGGGCTTCCGTGTCCGCAAAGGCGAGCCTGTATTTCTGGTTCAAGAGACGGTAGAAGTCCACCGCCAGTGCAACACGCTCCCGATCCGTCGCGTTACACCCCCCTGGCAGGTCCAGCGCGGCAACCCTGGCGGGGTGCACCCTCAGGAGCTCCTCCACCGAGGAGAGGGCCAGTTCCTCGAAAAGGCGTTCCATGACCTTCCGGACCCCGTCTATCTGAGGCCCTTTCTCGGCCACCATTTCATGGACCGAGGGAGGAAGGCAGCCCTCGAGTTCCGCTTTGTCCCCGGTTTTCCAGAAACGGAGCACGGCCTCCATGAGGACCAGGGTCTCGTTGCTGCTCTCCACGTGACTCTGCTTCCTCAGGAAATGGATCAGGGGATCCTTCCGAAGGCTCACCTCGTCGATCCGGGTGGAGACATCCCTCAGTCTTCCCTCGGCGCCGATTTCGTTGAAATAGATCGGGAAAAGCCTGATGAGTTGTTTGACCTGGTGATATACCGGACCGATTTCCGCGTTCAAGAGATCCGTGATGTCCCTGGGAAACAGGTCGGTATCCCTGATGAAAACCCCTTCCAGGGCCAGGTGAATGGTGAGGCATGAAAGGAGTTTCTTGGACCACTTGGGGTTGAGTTCCACCAGTTGAAGCCAGGTCCGGATGTTTTGAACATGCGCCGGGTTGGCCCGCACCTGCCAGTCTTCCCCGATACCTTCAAGCTCAGGGCCCTGAAACCCCAGGGATACCACCTGGTCTATGAAGAACTCCACGAGATCGCTGTCATCGGTGCGGTAGACGCCCCTGCCCATGTTCAGGACACATTGAAGTGCGGCCTGGGGAAACCGCCCCACACTCTCCCCAAGGATGGAGAATGTCTTTCTGAGCGACGCGCGCACCTTTGCGGAGGCCTCATGGTCGATGAGCCACGCGATGGTCCAGTTGATCTCCCGCAGCGTCTCCTCGTGAATGGACGCCAGTCCGGGAACGCGCATGATATGAAGGAGAAACAACAGTTTCCACTGGTTTCCCCGGAGCCCCTCGCCCCCGGCCGCAAAAAGACGCCTCGGCACCTGGTTGTAGGCCCGGACGATGTCCTGGTAGCCTGGAAGCCCGGAGAGTTCCAGCACGCGCTCGTGGTTCGGAGCGGGGTTCCGGGGGTCGACCTTTTCCTCAACCGACCGCCGGAGCCGCCTTAGGGCATCGTGGGTGATGCCCTCGAAGATCCGCGACACCTCGTGCCGGGCCGCCCTCAGCCCCGATTCCTTCTTGAAAAAGGAAAGGGGGTCCGGTTGATTCAGCCAGTAATCATAGGAGGCAAGGTAATACCTCGAAAGCAGTCGCTCCAAGAGCGCAGGATCACACTCCCCGCTCTGCTCGCCCGCCGCACCCCGGGCCAGGCGCTTGAGCGGGTAAAAACTGCTCACGAAATAGAAGAAGGGTTCCTCTCCGCAGGCCAGCACACCCCGGAAGGCCCGATCCAGGACGGGGGCCAGGGCGCCGTTGACGGCGCCGCGGTCTTGCGCGATTTTCTGGAGCATCAGAAGGAGGGTGTCCGAAGCCGCCCGCCGGACCTTTTCCTCCACCCCCTTTTCCAGGGCCTCCAGCAGGATCTCCACATAGCGCTCGGCTGCCTCCCTGCCCGAGGGGTGACTTGCCAGCACGTGCAGGTAATTCAAGGCATACCCGCGGGCCTCCTTGACTATGAAACCCCAGTTCCTGTAGGGATGGCAGAGCTCTTCTATGAAACTTCGTATGCCCTCGCGGACCCCGTGGTAGGGGCCCATGGCCTCCTCCAGCACTGCGTAACGGTCGTCCACCCGAATCTGAACACGACTGGTGATGATATTGGCCTGGAGGGCCTCCGAAGGAATCTTTTCCGTCAAGTCCGCCATTTGAAACCGGGTGAAAAACGGTTGATGTTGCGTTCCGAGACGAACTGAAACAAGGATCGGCGAGGCGTTCTGAAAACCCGCTCGAGCGTGTACGGGAGAGTCCGGGAACGTATCCCATAGTTTATCACGCAGGCGGTTTTCACGGCAATCCTCTTTCGGCGAATCGAACGTATGTCTGCAGGGCCCGACCGGACCAAACAGCGGATTGACAAACACCGAAGTCGTGGATAATATTATCACGAATTGCATCTCAAGACGGAAGTGGAAAGCTCACTGGTGGGGCTCCCGGACTTCAAATCCGGTGTACCGGGCTAAAACCCCGGTAGGTGGGTTCGATTCCCATGCACTTCCGCCAAGTGATTTAAGGGGCTTAGAACACATTGTTCAAGCCCCTTCTCGCATTTTGGGCCGCAGACGTCGCCACGCCGGTACCGACCGCTCAATGTCGTAAACCTGCTAGGCCAAGATACCACGGACCAAAGGATGCTCCATACGCCCCCTGCCCGAGGTGGCGGTACCCTGGGAATTCAACGCTATGGTCCCTTTCGTTCCGGTCGGTAAGACATCCAAATAAGACTAATCCCTTCCGGTAACCGGCCGATATCATGATCGATGAACGGGCAATTCGTCCCGAAGAATTCCAGGAGGATGAAAGATGACCATCAAGCTGAAATTAGCCATTTCCGTTGCAACCCTGTCATTCATCATCCTTTGCATGTTTTCGGCCACGTGGTGGATCACCGCCCAGCAGAAAGACGACGGGCTGGTGATCAATCTGGCGGGCCGCCAACGCATGTTGACACAGAAAATGACCAAGGAATTCCTGCTCACCGAGATCGCCCGCAGGCACACGGGACGGATCGACGCCCGCCATTCCGAAGAACTCAGGAATACGATGACGGTTTTCGAGACGACCTTGAAGGCCCTCAGAGACTCCGGAAAGGCACCGATTTCGCTGGATATGAAATCGACCAAGTACAGGGTCTGCCCTCCCGCCAAAGGGTCGGTTTTGTCGCAATTGCGAAAAGTTACGGATTTATGGGAAAATTTCAAAAAAGACATTGAACGCTGAATGAAATAGAAGAGATCTCTAAAAGTAGTGAACCAGGTAAATGAGATCGTCTCAGGAATAGCTGCGGCCGTCGAGGAGCAGTCTTCGACTACCGCCGAAATAGCCGACAATGTAAGCCAGGCTTCGGCAGGTATCCGAGAAGTTACTGAAAACGTAGCTAAAAACTCAACAACCGCCGACCAGGTGGGAAGGGACATTACTGATGTGAGCACGACCTCCGGCGAAATCGCCCATAACAGCACCCTGGTGGAAGAAAATGCAGTTACGCTCTCGAAGCTGGCCGAAGACTTGACGTCGGCCGTGGGGCGCTTCCAGATCTGAGGACTCCCTTTTCGAATCACCACACATCAAGGGCGCGGCGGGAAAAAGCTCCCGCCATAACGGGCGGGCATCAAGACGTGAAAAGCTGGTCCCCTACCTGGTTTTCTCCTCCACGAAATCCACGGAGACCTGTTCGAACGAGTCGTACCCCTCCGTCCGGGCCACCATCTCGAAACCCGCGGCCTCGCCCGGGAAAAGAGATCTGCCCTCGTTGAGGGGCGTTTCCACGGCATGGACCACCACACCGTCCGCCTTCAGGAACTGCACCACGACGTGGCCCTGCAAGGGATCCTTGCCCATGTTCCTCACGACTCCCTGAACCACGATGGCTCCGTTTCCATCCTGTTGAGCCACCAAATCCTGGATCTCGTATCCGCCCCCCAGGGCGACGCAAGGAAAAACCAATACAAACAGAAGCGAAAACAAAGAAATGACGCGCATGAATTTCTACCGGTCCGTTCGGTTGTGAGCCTACGATTCGGAACCTTTCAAAAACGCCCTCTTTCGCCCGATGTTCCGCCTTGGTCGGCCCCGTGGCGGAACCATGCGGCCTGCCCTCCGGCAAAATCGGGAATCCCGAAATTTTGATGGTTTAAAAAGGAAACAACGCACACGCTCTCAAACCTTCCCCAGGGATGCTCCATTATCGAAGATCACCATATATCCGGTTGATATACATGAGAAAAATATCTCATCAAAATTTGGAACACTCATTTTAGGGATTCATCATTTATCTTTTCGGCCCTTGCGGGCCAAATATTGACACATTTTCCTCCGCTGGGCGGGCGGCCGAAAGGCCGTCGCGCCTTGATCCCGGGAGGGACTTTCATCCCCAAATTGAGCGTTTCAAATTTTGATTTGGGTCATCCTATCCGAGAAGAAACCGTGGGTCAATCGTCCTGTGGGAGTCCAGGGGCCCGGCACCGGGCCGATCACCGAACCTTTTTGACAACCATTGTCGGGTCTACTATAATCCGGACTCATCAAAATCGGCCCGCCGCGAGGCGTGCCCGGTGAGCAGACTTTCGAGAGAGGTCCGCGGGTTTTCATGCCGGAAAAAGAGGACAGAAGGAGATATCGGCGGTACCGGGCCGTGGGAGGCACTTTTGTCTTGCTTCAACCCCACGGCCGTGACCTGTGCCAGGTCCTGGATGTGGGTCGGGACGGGCTGTCCTTTCGTTACACGCCGGGGAGCGATGATCTGGACGCGGCCACGGAACTGGATTTGCTCCTGGCCGAAGGTGGACTATATTTCTATCTTGCAGGCCTCCCTTTCCGTGTTGTAGCGGACCGGGACTGGGGATACGAAACCATCAACAATTCGCCGTTGGGTTATTTCCCCCTGAGGAGGAGGAGCGTTCGTTTCCGCACCCTCACCCCCCGGCAAGCGTCCCAACTGGAACACTTTCTGGCCAATTACACGTTGCGCGAGGAACGGATCGGAACGTCGGTGGACGGGCTGGAGGCCGAAAGCGCCACACCCCCCCCTTCCTCCTCCTGAGCTCCGGCGCTCCCCCTGCTGAAAGTGCCTATGGAACAGAAATCGGCCCCAAAGGTGTTTTTCGTCATCCTCATGGGCTCCGTTGTCCTGCTGTTCACCCTTTTCTGGAATTACATCTCCTCCATCATCCTCGCCTTGCTGATCACTAGTGTCTCCTATCCCATGTATCAGCGGGTGCGAAGGCTTTTCAGGCATCGTGAGCACTCCGCAGCCCTGTTCACAACCTTCCTCGTCCTGGTGGTCCTTGTCATCCCGGTTAGCTGGTTCGTGGGGACCCTCTCCCAGGAGGCTTTCCAGTTCTATGACCGCACCAGGAACGTCGTGTCCCTGAAAAAGCTCCAGGACACACTGAACGCGGACTCGCCCTGGGTGCGGCGGATCAAGAAGTGGGGAGACAGGGCGGGCTTTATCATCACTCCGGAATCAGTGGAAAAATTGGCGTCCTCGGTGGGCAAGAGCGTGGGTCTTTTTCTGTACAAGCAATTGAGCACCGCGGCCAGCAATCTCTTCAATTTCCTGATCCATTTTTTCCTGATGATCCTCACGATCTACTACCTTTACCGGGACGGGGCCAGGCTCAAGGAATACCTCATCCAGCTCCTGCCGGTGCCCAAGGAGCAACTGGAAAAACTCGCGTGGAAATTCAATGAGATGGGACGGGCCATCGTCATCGGCAACGGGCTCTCCGGCATCATTCAGGGAATCCTGGGGGGATTCGGATTCTTCCTGTTCGGCCTGGAATCCTCCTTTCTATGGGGGACGGTCATAGCCTTCATGGCCTTTCTGCCCATTATCGGCGCGTCCGTGATCTTCGTACCCACCGCCGTGCTATTGGCGATGGAAGGAGAAACGGCTCGCGCCCTCGGTTTCCTGTCCTACAACGTGTTTTACAGCTCCCTGGTGGAATATGTGGTCAAGCCGCGCATGATCGGCAAAGGTATGCAGATGAACGCCCTGCTGGTCTTCGTGGGGATCATCGGAGGCATGAAGATCTTCGGCATCCTGGGGATCATTTACGGTCCCCTGATCATCACCGTCTTCCTGACCCTTGCGGAGATTTACAGGCTCGAATACAAGGGCCAAACGCTGTGAGCACCGGGGGATATGGTTTCCCCGCCACGCAAGGCCCGGGAGGTGTCATCCGGTATGGATACCAAGAAAATAATCAAGGGGAAAAGGGTGTTGATCGTGGACGACGAGGAAGACATCCTGGAATTCCTCACGGAGCTCCTGGAGGCCTGCAAGCTGGACCGCGCCCTTAGCTTCGAGGAGGGCAAGGCCCTGCTGGAACGCAATTTCTACCACGTGGCGGTCCTGGATATCATGGGCGTGAGGGGGTATGACCTGCTGGAGATCGCCCGGTCCAAAAACATCCCCGCCATCATGCTCACCGCCCACGCCCTTTCCACCGAAAACCTGAAGAGATCATTCAAGGAAGGGGCCGCCTACTACGTCCCCAAGGACGAAATCAACAACATCGATGTCTACGTGGGGGACGTGATCGAGGCCACGGAGAAGAAGAAAAACGTATGGCTGAAATGGTACGAGCGCCTGAGCGGGTTCTGCGACAGGCGTTTCGGGCCCAAATGGAAGGAAGAAGACCCCGAGTTCTGGAATACCCTTTTCAAGTATTGACCGGGGTCTTCCAAGCGGCATAAGGGAAGGAGGAAGAGCCATGAGAAAAGGCGTGGGCACGACCATCACGGAACACATCCTCAGGCAGCAGAGGCAAAATCCCGAGGCCACGGGGGCCTTCTCCACCCTGCTCAACGAGTTGATCGTGGCGGCCAAGGTGATTTCGCGCGAGGTCAACAAGGCGGGTCTGGTGGACATCCTGGGCGACACGGGCAAGGTGAACATCCAGGACGAACAGGTCCAGAAACTGGATGTGTTCGCCAACAACGTGATCGTCCGCAGAATGCAGCACGTGGGACAGCTCTGCTGCATGGGGTCCGAGGAGGTGGCCGACCTGATCGAAATCCCCTCCCAGTATCCCCGGGGGGACTACATACTGCTGTTCGATCCCCTGGACGGCTCCTCCAACATAGACGTAAACGTGAGTATCGGTACCATATTCGGGATCTACAGGCGGCCCGAGACCTCGTCGGATGCAGAGGTCATGCTCGATGATGTTCTTCAGCCCGGAAACCGGCAGGTGGCGGCAGGCTACTTTATTTACGGCTCCTCCACCATCATGGTCTACACCACCGGGAGGGGTACGGGGGTACACGGTTTCACGCTCTATCCCAGCGTGGGCGAATTCCTCCTGTCACACGAAAACATCCGCATCCCTGAAAAGGGGAAGATTTACAGCGTCAACGAGGGCAACTACGCTCATTGGGACGAAAAAACCCGCGCACTGGTGGATTACTTCAAGGCCAAGGACCGGGACACGGGCCGACCCTACACTTCCCGTTACGTGGGAAGCCTGGTCGCCGACTTTCATCGCAACCTGCTCAAGGGCGGGATCTTCATGTACCCGGCGGACCTGAAGGATCCCAAGAAACCCACCGGTAAGCTGCGCCTAATGGTGGAGGCCAATCCACTGGCCATGGTGGTCCGCGAAGCGGGCGGGTATGCCAGCGACGGTCACGGTCCGATCCTGGATATCCAGCCGGAGGCCCTGCACCAGCGAACCCCGTTATACATAGGCAGCAAAAAGGACGTGGAGACGGCCGAGGCCTTCATCAGCGGTAGGGGGGACTGAGGCCACATCGCCCGGGGGGGCCCCTTCAAGGGGCTCCCGTCTCTCCCAGCATCTCCACGAAAGTCTCGATCCTGTTGGCGGTGCGGCCGTCCAGGGGCCCGGGGCGGTCACCCTCCAGGGTGAGGACGGGCAAGGAGAGACTCTCGCGGAGCAACATGTCGTAGATCTGGCGATGGCAAAAGGTCTGGGTATAGTGAATCAGGCCGTGCAGGCGGCGCCTTTGGATCTGCTCGCGTATGTCCGCGATGCGTACTTCCAGCCGATAGGGGTAGGTGTAGCGCAGGTACTGCCTAACGAGGTCGCGCTCGCCGTAAGGCATGCTGAACTGCCGCTGGACCTCGTTGAAGACCACCCGGGCCCCCAGGGACTCGATGAATTCATAGAGTCCCTGGAATATGCACGGTACCCCGAGGAAGCCCAGTCGCACCCGGGGCGGGGAGGAAGGCCGCCGCCGCGCCTCTTCAAGGAACCGGTCGATCCTGGTCTCGAACCCCTTGGGATCCCCTTCGAAATCCGAACTCGCAACCAGGAAACGGTGGTTTTCGAGCCCCGTCACCCTTCCCTCCATGTAGGTCAATTCATCCACCGTGCAAAGCTTTTCACGGATTCGATCCAGGCGCTCCTTTGCCTCCATGACCTTTCCGGGAGCCGCCGAAAAGGCCTTCATCAAACGCTCCACCTGGCCCTTGAGAAACGCCTCGTTTCCATCCAGGGGATACTCGAAAGGGATCACCTCCACCCCCCTGCGCGCCAGGACCTCGGCCAGCGCCACGGTGTTGCTGCAGTCTCCCCCGGTTACCGCGACAATCTTCGGGATTTCGTGCCTGAACACCGCCCCGTACATTCCCTTGATCCACGCACAGGTGTTGTGCGGAAATCCTGCGCGCTCGGCCTCTTCCACCAGGACATCCGGGTCCGGAGCGCCGACGAACAGGTTGTTGAGGTCCACGGCCCTGTGGCCCGCCCCGTAGATGACCTCCACCGGGATCGTTGTAGTGATGCCGATCAAATCAGTCCGCCTCGACCGAATGAAATCTCATTTCAGGAAGTTCCAGGCAGGTCAGCCTGTTGCCGTACACGGCCCCCGTGTCCAGGCCGATCTTGTTGTCCAGCACGAGTGGTTCCGAAAAGGGGGTATGACCGAAAATCACACGCTTCCCGAAGTCGTACGTGGAGAATATGAAAGGATCACGAATCCAGGTCATGTCCTCCAGGGTCTGCCGTTTGATTTCCACGCCGGGCCGAAACCCTGCGTGGACAAGGTAAAAATCATCCAGTTCCACATAAGGCTTGAGCCCATGGTAGAAAAGCAAGTGGTCCTGGGGAACCAGGTCCTCTTCAGGGTCCCGGCGCCTCCGGTGATAGCACTGCAATGTCTCGGTGCCGCCGTTGAGCAGAAACAGGCGCCTGTCTTTGCCGCTGAGATAATCCAGGAAAAGCGCCTCGTGATTCCCTATCAGGCATTCGATCATGTCCGATTGCTTAAATAATTCAAGGATATATTCCACCACGCCGGGTGGATCCGGCCCCCGGTCGATATAGTCTCCCAGGAAGATGAGGCGATCCTTCACAGGACGCCAGTCGAGCCGGTCCATGAGCCGCTTGAGCGGGTCGAGGCATCCGTGGATGTCGCCCACGATAAATGTCTTTTGGTCTGTCATCAGAATTGAAAGATGAGTCGCGGACGCTCCCGGGGGTCCAGGCGCCGGAGGCCCGCACGTTTCGCGGCCTCCACCGCCTCGCGGTATTCCGCCGCGGTCAGTCTCCTGTTTATCCATTCATCCCGCCCTGCCGTTCCGCAGGGCCTATATTGATCCATCACGTTCACGTAGGTATCCGGAGATATCTCCCGGGCCACGAAGTCCAGGATCCGTTCAGTCCCAGCCACGCCGCCCGGCATCACCAGGTGCCGCAGCAGAATTCCCCGCACGGCCACGCCGTCCTCCAGGCGCAGGTCTCCCACCTGGCGATGCATCTCCCGGAGCGCCTCGGCGGCCCTTTGCGGATAGTCCGGGGCGCGGCAATATCTATCGGACCACTCCCCGTCCCAGAATTTGAAATCCGGCATGTAGATGTCGAAAACGCCCCGGAGCATGGCGATGGTCTCTTTCTTGTCGTACCCGCTCGAATTGTACACCAGCGGTACCCTGAGTCCCAGGTCCACGGCCCGGGGGAGCGCCTCCAGGATCTGTGGGACCACGTGAGTAGGCGTGACAAAGTTTATGTTGTGGCACCCCGCATCCTGGAGCCGCAACATGAATTCCGCCAGTTCCCCGGGCCCCACCTCGGTACCCTCGGCCAGATGACTGATCTCGTAGTTCTGGCAAAAGGAGCAGAGGAGGTTGCAACGGGAAAAGAAGATTGTCCCTGACCCGTGCACTCCCACCAGGGGCGACTCCTCTCCGAAATGGGCGTTGTAACTGGCCACTTCCGCGAACCGGCCGGCACCGCAAAAACCCTTGTCCCCGGCCGTCCGATCCACCCCGCATTCCCTGGGACAGATGCGGCACGCGTAAAGCCCCTCCAGGGCCAGGCGGGCCAGGCGCTCCAGTTTCCCCTCCCTGTGAAGGGCAAGGTAGGAGGGCTCCATCTCCTTATCTTCTCCCGAAAAACAGCAGCCCCCTGAGAGGAGGCCTGCACTTCCTGTCAGGGGGAACCGCTGCGTTCTGCCGACTCACGCACCGGGCGCTTCAGTCCCGGCTGGACCCGAAGATCCGAAGTAGCATCAGGAACAGGTTGATAAAATCCAGATACAGGGACAACGCCCCCAGGATGGCGCCCTTTCGCACCACGGACCCGTCCAGGTCAGCGGGCTGTGTCAGGGCCATCTGTTTCAGTTTTTGTGTGTCGTAGGCCGTCAACCCCACAAAGACCAGCACGCCGATGTAGCTGATCACCATGCTCATCCCGCTGCTCCTGATGAACATGTTCACCAGCGAGGCCACGATGATCCCGATGAGCCCCATCATCATGAAGCCGCCCAGGGAAGTCAGGTCCCTCTTGGTCGCCCAGCCGTACAC
>JAFDIS010000002.1 GCA_019307945.1 Deltaproteobacteria bacterium
ATAGGGTAAGGTATCGGGATTCTATTCCTTACGATCCTTCGCGAGTATTCGGGGCGGGCTCATCATTCTTCTGAAAGGCCGCTCGATTTTTCTACATCCCGGGCGGACGGCAAGCGCCCGGGAGGAAGTATCGTGCCCCTGCCGCGAGAATCACCGATGAAGATGGTACGAAAACTTTTTCCTGGCTCCTTGAAAAAAGCACGGACCGCCACGGCAATGTCATCACCTACCGCTACACCTCCCTGCCCGGCTCCACGGGACAAAAGTACCTGCGAGAAATCGACTACGGCCCTGGCGCACCCCCCTGGACCGCCTATTATTTCGTGCGACTGACCTAACGAGGCCCGCCCCGACTGGCGCACGGACTATCGCAGCGGCTTTTTGATCAAGACCGCCATGAGGCTCAAGGAGATCCTCGTGGGCATACAGGGGGTCCTCCCCCCCCCCGGTGCGCCCAGGGCGACTGGAACCGCGACGGCACACCGGACGCCCTGATCAGGCGGTATGTCCTGGACTACGACGACCAAACACCCATTGTCTCCCTCCTCACGCGGGTGACACTCTACGGCTCGGACGGGATCAATCACCTTCCGCCCATTCGATTTTCCTACACCACCTTTTCTCCCGCACAGACGGTATCGGCCGCGGGATCCTTGATGGCGTCCCAAAACGCCCCGGCCGCGGTCATGGACAATGAACTCGTGGACCTGGTGGACCTCAACCGCGACGGCCTCCCGGATATCCTCAAGACGGACCTGGGAGGCGGCCGGCACACTGCCTACCTGAACCTGGGCGTGGATCGCACGGGCCCGACGCCCTTGATCCGCTGGTCCGATCCCGCGGATGTCGCGAGCGCAGACGGACTTGGGGTTCTGCTCCACCTGGATGACCAGACGGTCCATCTGGCCGACATGGACGGGGACGGGCTCTCGGACCTCGTGCAAACTTCCTATCCCGAGGAGGTCCGCTACTTTGCAAACGGCGGCGACGTCTCCTGGGGGGCTTCAAGACCCATGAGCATCACGGACAGCGCCCCGCCCGCCCCCTTTGCCCACGAAGACGTCACCATCGCCGACCTTGATTTTGACAAACAAACCGACGTGGTCCAGAGCACGGACACGGGCTACCGCGTGTGGTTCAACCGGGGAGGAGGTGTATACAGCAAGGAGGTGCGGACACCTGGAGCCTCCTACCTGGGCCAGGTGATCCGGTTCTCAGAAGCAGGGGTTCACCTGGCCGGCCTCAACGGCGACAGGCTCCTGGACGTGGTGAGGGTCCGGCCCAACGGCATCGTCTATTGCGCGGGGATGGGCCACGGCCGTTTCGCCCCGGCCGTGGAGATCCCGCTGCCGGACGCAGTCCTCACTGACGGATCGGGCGGCCAGGTCGAACGCGCCGTGCTCAGGGACATCAACGGTGACGGGCTCTCGGACCTGGTGGTGGAACGGGCGATCCCGGGCGAGCTATGGTACTGGATGAACCTGGGAACCGATACCCTGTCAGCAAAACATGTGATCACGGACATGCCCGACCTGTTCGGGCCCGGCACCGTGGTGCGATGGGCCGACATAAACGGCAACGGCACCACGGATCTCATCTACGCGGACTCGGATGCCTCATACCGAATCGTGGCCCTCGACCTGGGGTCGTTGGTGGGAGGGTCCGATCACCCCAACCTTCTTCGCGGCATTGAAAACGGCCTCGGCGTCTACACCGAGATCTCTTACAAGAGCAGCACGGAGTTTTACCTTGAGGCCCGGGCGCACGGCAGCCCCTGGACCAGCACGGTCCCATTCCCGGTCCAGGTGGTCTCCTCGGTCCGTGTGTTCACGGGGCTGGACCTGGACGACGTTCCGGGGGAAGACGTCCTTGTCAAGGATTACACCTACCGCGACGGGTTCTACGAAGATCGCGACAAGGCATTCCGGGGCTTCTCCGAGGTCGTGGTCAAGGAAATCGGTGATGCCTCTTCCCCCACCCGGGTCAGTACCCATCGGTTCTTCTACACCATGACCGACCCACGAAACGGGCGAATCTACACCTATGATGCACAAGGGGCCCTGACCGAGGGGGCGCCCGCGGCCCCCAGTGCGGTCAAGACCTCGCGGCGAGAGGTCTCAGGCCTGGCCGGGACCTTTGAGGTCCTCTCCTACGTGGACGGCCTGGGCAGAAAACTGGCCACGGTGGAGGAGGCCGAGACGGGCTTTACGGTCAAGGACGCGGTACTCTTCAACGGCCTGGGACAGGTCCGTTACCGGTTTCTTCCCTACGCTTCGGGCGTATCCACCTACACCACCCCCTCGCCTGCGCTGCCGGCCGAGGAAATCAGGTACGACGCGTCGGGCCGCCGGGTCCTCCTGACCCATCCCCCCGACGCCCAGGCCTTGATCACCCATGTATCCACATCATACCTTCCGCTGTCAAAAACCGTCACCGACGAAAACGGGAACCCCAAGACGCACCGGTTGGACGGCCTGCAAAGACTGGTGGAAGTCGAGGAAACCACGGGGGCCCAGACACTTCTCACCCGTTATGCCTATGATCCTTTAGGCAACCTCACGCAGGTGACCGACGCCCAGGACAACGTGACGCGCTTTTCATACGACGGGCTTTCCCGAAAGATTACGGCCGAGGATCCGGACCGCGGCACCATGACCTTCACATATGACGATGCGGGGAACCTCGTCCAGACCACGGACAACAAGGGTCAGGTCGTAGTTTACACCTACGACGGGGCCAACCGGCTCCTGACGGAGGACTACCTGGATTCGGCACTTGTGACGCCCGACGTCCGCTACCACTACGACACGCCTTCGGCCCAATACCCGGGCGCCCAAAACACCGCCGGGAAACTCGCCTGGGTGGAGGACCTCACGGGCGCCACTTTTTATTCCTATGACGCGCGCGGCAACACCCTGTGGACCGTCAAACGCATCACGGACCGGGGACAGAGCCTGGACTTCATGACCCGGTCGTCCTACGACGCCATGGGCAGGCTGCGCGCCGTCACCTTCCCGGACGGAGACACGATTCATTACGCGTACAACAATGGATCGCTCCTCGAAGGCATCGGCGGCGTGATCGATGCTGTGGACTACCACCCTTCCGGTGCGCGGGAGTCCGTCACTTTCGCCAACGGCCTCAAGACGCGCTATACCTTCGACGCCCGTGACAGGATGATCAGCCTTTCCACCGATCTTGTCGCCCCATCGGGAAGCCCGCTCCAGGACCTCAGCTACTCATTGGACGGGGCGGGTAACGTGACCGGCATCACGGACGGCCGAACCTCCGTTCAGGGTACTCCTGAAGAGGAGACCCAGTCCTTCTCTTACGACGCACTTTACCGGTTGACCCGGGCCCAGGGCCCGGGCTACGGAACCATCGATTTTCAGTACGACAAGATCGGGAACATGATCTTCAAGGCATCGCCCGACGACCCGGACCCCGGGCATGTGGACAACCCCCTCGTCAACCTGGGCGCCATGACCATCGGTGGTGCAGGCGGCACCTCCGGCCGCTCCCCTCGCCTGCCGGGCGAGTCGCGGCAGCGCAAAGGAAATCACGCAGTCCATCACCCTGCACCCGGGGTGGAACGCGGTGTTCCTGGAGGTGGAGCCCCCCTCCCCTGACCCGGCGGTGGTGTTTTCTTCCGTTCCGGACCTTCAGAGCGTCTGGATGTGGAACCCCGACACCGGCACGGTGCAGTTCGTGCAGGATCCCAATACCTTGCTGCCGGAGGAGCCACGATGGCTGGTATACATCCCGGGGGAAGCGGGAATTCCGGGACGGCGGACGGAGGTGCCGTTCTCATAGAATCAAACGCCTCGCCCACCATCGTGGGATGCATTTTCTCGGAAAACGAAACCCAGGCCGACGGGGGCGCCATCGGCCTCAAGGGGAGCAGGGTCTATATCGCCAACTGCACCTTCGCGGGCAACGATGCCGGCACGGACGGCTACGGTCGAGGCGGCGCCATTTCCGTAAATGACTACAACGCGAATTTCAATATTGTGGAGGACTGTGAATTTTCCCAGAACACCGCAACGGGTAGCGGCGGCGCGATCCATTGGCTCGGTGACCACTTTACGATCAGAAGATGCACGTTCAATCACAATAGCGCCTCCTCCACCGATTACGGGGGAGGGATCTATGCGAGCCCCCACGGCACGGGGGAAGGGACCATTGCCGACTGTGAGTTCATCGACAATTCGGCGGGACAGGGGGGAGGTCTTTACGTTGGGAGTGCAACCTTCGACATTCATAACTGTGTTTTCTACAGCAACCACGCAGCCACGCAGGGGGGAGGAATTTACAGTTACGGGGGCACCGCAGATGTAACGAACTGCACGATCCACCAGAACTACGCCTACACGGAAGGGGGGTATCCACGCCGAGTCCACGACCGTGAACATCACCAACAGCATCATATGGACCAACAAGTACTTTGCAGGATCCCTTTATCTAGCCGGAAAGGACATCACGGGATCAGGCGCCGACATCTCCATTGATTACTGTGACCTTTCCTATACAACGGCATGCGACACCTTCGACTGCTCCAATTATATCTCTTCGGACCCCCTGTTCGTAGACGCGGCCGCCGACGACTTCCGCCTCGACCCCGCTTCTTACTGCATCGACCGGGGCACAACCATCCCCTGGCTCTTTTCCGATATCCGCGGCTCGGTCCGGCCCGTGGACGGCAACGCCGACGGCACTGCCAAATTCGACATGGGCGCCTACGAGTACAGTCGCTATTACGGCGGGCTCCCCGGGGATCTTACGGCCAAGGGGTTCGAGGACCTGGGTGTGGGGGGCTCCCTGGTGGTGACAAATTACGATTACACCATCAAGTGGAAGGACCGCGATCCCTTCCCTTCGGACCCCCGGATCGACCAGGCTGACGTCTACGCGGTCAAACTCTCCCTGGTAAACGAATACGGCTACCGTATCGAACTGGGCACCTATGAAGTTCAGACCTCTCAGCTCAATTATTCGATACCCTATGTCTTCGGCCCGGAGCATATCGGGACGTGGAGGATCAGGCTGGAGATGGTCTCGGACCCCAATCACTTCCTGCTCTCGGACGAGATCACCATCAAGCACATGGATGTGACCCGCTATGCCCTGAGCCAGAGGATCCTGCCGCCCGAAGGAGCAGACCCCACGGTCAAGCCCGACCTCGAGGACGAAGACGCACTGGGGACCCCCGTGGCCTGGCTGGAGGCCCTGGACGGAAGCTTTGACAACGAGCCCGTACCCGTCACCTATTCCATTGTCTGGCCTGACCCCGTGCCCACGCTCCACGTGGGAGAAACCTTGCTGGACGCCAAGACCCAGGAGGGCGAGACCGTGGGTCTGCCCAATATTAAGGATCAGTGCGTTGTGCAGGTCCTTTTTGACCAGGCGACAAAGGAAGGGGTGAGCAAACCCGCGGTCAAGCTGGTGGATCCCTTGAAGGAATACAGCGTGGACACCCCCGCCCCCATCGCCGCAGACCCCGAGCATCTGCTTCCGAGCAAACTGGAGCCCGCCCGGGGAGACGGGGGCCGGTGGGTCTTTAAGGCCATCCCCCAGTATATCCAGAGCCGTCTCACCTACGACCCCCTGGCGGGGGAGCACGGACAGTTGAAACTCAAAGGCATCTACCAGACCGACACCGGCGAGCCCACGCTGCTCTTGAACACCCTGACCGAGCGGGACATCATGGAGATCTCCCGGGCGTTCCTCTCGGACCCCAACAGCCTGGATCCTGAGACCTGGGACCCCGATAACGTCACCGGAGATACCGACTGGCAGAACTGGCTCAAGGATGCGCTCTACGATCTGAAGGCACAGGGTGATGCAGGCCTTTCGGGCGCCTTTTTCCTCAAGACCGCGGAAATGAAGGCCCTCACCGCCGGGGATGCGGAGGGACCGAGGCTTGAAAGCGCTTACACGGGCCAAAAGGGCTATTATGTGACCCTGGCCTTTAACAACGACCCTGACGATTGCCCCGGCCCCGTTACCCTGAACGTGATCCGGGTGGGCTGTCCCCTTTACCGGGGCGAGATCAAGGTGATCGAGCCCGAGGACGTGTTCGAGGAAAAGGTGACCCTGCGCCACAACGGGGACTTCGGCGGCAATGCCGCCGCACGCTGGTTTCAGTGGAAATACCTGAGCGCGGATTTTTCAGGGATCCCCCTGGGACCTGGCACCCCGGGCGAAAACTGGAAGGACTATTTTGCCGGGGTGCCCAACCCTGGCACGGGCACCACGGGGGACAAAGACACCTGGGACGTGGGCGAGACGGACACCCAGGACCTCTTCTACCAGGGCGCCCAGGATGTCACGGTCCAGGGCACGGGACAGCAACTCCTTCCCGACAAGTGGTTTTCCGTGCGCTACTATTACGATCCGGACCACTGTTTTCCCCTGAGCGATTGGACCAAGCCCCAGCTCTACGAGGGATGGGTCAAGCGGGTGATGAAGAACATCAACCTCTTCGACCAGAAGGTCAAGGACTTTCACGAAACCGAGGTCAACACCCTGGCCAGCATGATCAGCCTGGCAGGGCCCCGCTACGAGGGGGACGTGGCCCTGAGCTCGGATCCGGAAAACCTGAACAGCCTCGGCATCATCGAGACCTACCACACCCTGCTCAACCGGGCCAAAGACCTGAGCATCAACCAGGGGTTTGATTCAACGGACATGAACAAGGCGATCCTCTTTGCCGCCAACAGGCTGGGGGGACTGTACAAGATGCTCGGGGACGACGCCTTTGCCGACGCAATGGATCCCACCATCGGGTTTTCCACCGAGGACGGCCAGTTCGGAACCGAAGCGCCGGCCCTTTTCTGTTTCCAGGGACAGGTGGACTCCCTCATCGAGGAAGAGTTGGCACTACTGCGCGGCAGGGCGGACACGGGCGTACGACCCTTTTACAACCGCCTGGTGTGGAACTTCACCTTGGGAGACGGGGAGGTGGCCTACAAGGAGAACTACAACATCACGGACCAGAACGAAGACGGCGAGGTGAACGAGGAAGACGCCATGATCCAGTACCCCCAGGGCCACGGGGACGCCTGGGGGCACTACCTCACGGGCATCGGATACTACTACGAACTCCTCACCCACCCAAACTTCACCTGGGAACCCCAGAGCGAGGCCATCCTGGTGGCGCAAACGCCCGTCTCCGTGGACTACCGCGACGAGCGGGCCTTTGCGAACATCGCGGCGGCCAAGGCGCGCACAGGCGCCCAGATCGCAAACCTCACCTACCGCAACGCTTACGTGGAAGACCCCACGGCCCAGTGGCAGGGCTACAAGGATCTGGATCCCGCCAGGTCCTGGGGCGTGGACGGGTGGGCCAGGCGTGCGGGCCAGGGGGCCTTTTTCGACTGGATGGCGGGAAACGCGATCCTGCCTCCCGAATACAAGGCCGGCCCGCCTGAGACGGAGGTCCAGATCGCTGAAAATCTCCAGACGAACTTCCGGTTCCAGGTGATCACCTATGCCGAAGGGGGCAAATACCTCGAGGTCTACCTGAACGGGATTCTGAAGGTGAACGGTCCGGCCTCCGACCAGTACCAGATCGACGGGGATGATGGCGGCGTCACCTTCAATACCGGCCTTTCGGCGGGAGACCGGGTGGTCTTCAAGGCCTATCGGTCGGTGCCCACCGTCGAGACCCACGACCCCGTGACGACTCAAGAGGCTTCGGACGGGTTTATCACCTTGAGCAGCATCCTCTATCACAGCGGGACGAACACCCTGGCGGTCTTTGTCAACGGGGTGGAGCAGACCTATCTGACGGACTATACCCTTTCCACCGACAGCAACCAGAAGACCGTGGTGACCTTCCTCCACGGGCTCACGGCCGGCGACAGGGTGGAATTCAAGGAATGGGATCTCGTGGAAGGGACCCAGCGCATCGACCGTGTAACGGTGGTGGAACTCAGGGAGGTGGCAAGCGAATACCTCGCGATCCAGGCCCAGGTGGACCAGGCCGACGCGGGCCTCAACCCCCTGGGAATTGCAAAGGACGTGGTGCCCTTTGACATTGATCCCGTGGCCATCGACGAGGGCCAGACCCACTTCGAGCAGGTCTACGCCAAGGCGGTACAGGCCCTGAACAACACCATCTCGGTCTTCAACCACGCAAACCAGAGCAGCATGCTGCTCCGGCATCAGCAGGACACCCTGGCCGACTTCCAGAGAAACATAGAGGATCGGGAGGCCGACTTCAATAACCGGCTCGTGGAGATCTTCGGAACGCCTTACGCGGAAGACTCCGGCCCGGGTAAGACCTATCCCACGGGCTGGGATGTGACGGGTCCGGACATCTACCATTATATGTACATGGATCCCTCCGAACTCATGGGCACGGACTACTCCGGCGACTACTCCTTCCCCGTCACCTTCATGGACCTGGAAGTGGACGGCGAAGGGGCGCTCACCGAGCACGAACGCGTGGTCACCTATCACGTGGACACGGACGGCCGTTTCGGCATGGTGAAGCCTATCTCGTGGACCAGCAGGCGGAGAAGCCCGGGCCAGGTGCAACTGGCCTTTTCGGAACTCCTGCTGGCCAGGGGACGGTTCGAAAAGGCTCTGGAGCAGTACGGGGCCCTCATCGCCCGGATCGAAAAGCAGGCGGACCTGATCGAGGCTCAGTACGGCCTGAACAGGGACCAGATCCAGGTCCTGAACGAGGGTCTGGCACGGCAGGTCTCCCTCAACGAGAGTATCCGGGCGGCCAAACAGGAAGAGACGGACGCCCAGACCACGGCCAAGATGGTGCTCCTGGTGGGCAACGCGGCCATGGAGGCCATCCCCAAGGTGATCGGTATGGCTACCGACGCCATGTCCGCCCTTCGGGGGATTGCCCTCACCACGGCCAACGCCATCGCAGAGGGCTACAACATCTCAGCAAGCAATAAGGTTGTAGGAACGCTGGAAAACCAGCAGGCCAAGGAGATCGCCTCCCTGGAGACCAACATCAAGCTCACGAGCCTGCGGGACGACTTCGCGGTGAAACAACAGCTCCTCCAGTTGGAAAACCTGGTACGAACCGAGGCAACACTCCGCTACGAGATCGACAACCTGGCCTTTAGTATCAGGCAGGCGGCCATGCGGTACCTGGCAGCCCTCACCCGGGGACAACGGCTCCTGGAAGAGCGGCTTCGGTTCCGGAAACAGACGGCCGCACAGATCGTCAATTACCGCTACAAGGATATGACCTTCCGCATCTTCCGAAACGACGCGCTTCAGAAGTACATGGCCCAGTTCGACATGGCGGCCCGGTACGTCTATCTGGCCGCCAAGGCCTACGACTACGAGACCGCGCTGCTAGACGAAGACACGCGGGCGGGCGAGGCCTTTCTCGCGGACATCGTCAGGCAGCGGACCATCGGCATGATCCAGAACGGCCAGCCCCTCACGGGCACGGGCCTGGCCGACCCCATGCGCAGGATGTGGCAGAACTTCCAGGTCCTCAAGGGCCAGATGGGGTTCAACAACCCGCAGGTGGAGACGAACCGGTTCTCCCTGCGAAGGGAACTCTTCAGGATCACCATGGACCAGGGTTCCAATGAGACCTGGCAGCGGGCCCTGGAGGCTCACAGGGTGGACGACCTCTGGCAGGTGCCTGAGTTCAGGCGATACTGCAGGCCCTTTGCGCCCGAGGGAGTCCCGCAGCCGGGAATCGTGATCCCCTTTTCCACCACCGTGACCTCGGGGCTCAATTTTTTCCGCTGGCCCCTTGGAGGCGGGGATTCCTATTACTCCGCCACGAACTTCGCCACCAAGGTCCGCGGCGTGGGGGTGTGGTTCAGCAATTACGACGGGGTGGGCCTGGCCCTGACACCCAGGGTCTACCTCGTCCCCGCCGGCCAGGACGTGGTGCGAAGCCCCAGCTATTACAGTGACGAGGTGCGGTCCTGGCACGTGGTGGACCAGAAACTGCCCCTGCCCTTCCCCATCGTGGACGCCGAACTCCAGGACAACCCCACCTGGATCCCCAGCGTGGACACGATCTTCGACGAGTGGTTCCAGGTCAGGCGGCATTCGGACTTCCGGGCCTACCACGACAGCGGGACCCTGAACGAGTCCGAGATGACCTTTGACAGCCGCCTGGTGGGCCGGTCCGTCTGGAACACCCGCTGGCTCCTGATCATCCCGGGGCAGAACCTGCTCTACGACCCGGACGAGGGTATCGAAACCTTTATCCACGGGGCCCCGATCCCCGGCAGCGATGAGAGGACGGGAAACGGGGTGACGGACATCAAGCTCTTTTTCAAGACCTACGCGTATTCGGGGAATTAGGGTTCGTTGGGTTCATTGGGTTACTTGGGTTTATTGGGTTACTTGGGTTACTTGGGTTACTTGAGTTTATTGGGTTTGTTGGGTTACTTGAGTTTATTGGGTTATTTGGGTTCGTTGGGTTGATGGAGTTGAATCGCGGGACGGAAGGGACAGTAAGGATGGCGCACGCAAAACGGTGGTGTCGGGTCACGGCCCTGGGGCTTATGCTCCTGGTGGCGGGCTGCTCGGGCCGGGACGGCGCTTCTGATCAGCAGGACAAAGGCGCGGGAAGCAAATCCCGCCAGGCCGTAGCGGTGGTTGGAGGAAAGGAGATTTCCCGGGAAGAGATCAAACAATCCCTGGGCGAAGGCTACTTGAGGCGCCGGGGTATCGTCTCTCCGCGGGCTGCAGGGGCAAGGCTTGATGAGATGTTGACGTCCCGCGCCCTTTACCATGAAGGCCTGCGCATCGGGATCGGGGAAGAGCCCGAAGTACGACGCAGGATCCGCCGGATCATCGTCCAGCGTCTCCTGGAGGAAAAGGTGGAAAAACCAGTGAGGGACCGCGGGATCAAGGAAGAAGACCTCCGCGCCTACTATGAGGCCCATATCCGTGAATTTTCCCGGCCCGAGCAGGTGCGTCTTGCCGACATCTTCATCGCCGTGCCCCCGGGCGCGGGCCCGGAGGAGCGGGAGGCGAAAAGACGCCTGGCCCAAAAGGTGCTCCAGGAAGCCTTGGCGCGCCAAAACGAACGGTTCGCCTTTTCCCGGCTGATCCGCAAGTATTCGGCCGTGCCCAAAGGCTACCGCAAGGGAGACACGGGCTTTTTTGACCGGGAAGGCAACCCGCGGCAACTCCCAAAGGCTCTGGTGGAGGCGGGATTCCAACTCAAGAGAAACGGCGAAATCGCCCGGGGAATCGTGGAGACCCCTGGGGGCTTTCACGTGATCATGCGTGTGGCAAAGCGCGACGCGGTGCGGAAAGAGTTCAGGGACATCGCGCCCACCCTGGAGCAGAGGATGATGCGGGAGGAACTGAAAAAACGCAGGGCAGAATTTATCCGGGCTGTCAAGGAAAAGGCCCGGATCCACGTGAATGAGCAAGCCCTTGCCGAACTCATCAAGGAAATGAACGCATCGAGCAAGACGGACGCAGAGCGCGCCGCCCCGGGAGGGGAGAGGCGCGGCGCCCGGGGTGGCGGACCTCCCCGTCTTCCCCGGAACGCGGGGTCGTCAAAATAGTGAAATCAAGGCCCGATTCGGACCCATCATAGAAGGAGAAGAGCCATGTTTTGCAGAAAAAGAGACCTAGGGGCTGGGGATCTGTCGTATGGGATCGGATGCGCGTCATGCCTCCGTTTTGCGGGGATGCTTGCCGTGCTCCTGATCCTCTTGACCCCGGGCGTTTCGCCGGGCGGGATCCCGGAGCCCGGGATCGTGCTCTACGGCAAGGTCTTCGACAACGGGGTCCTGGTGACCAGCGGCGAACTCGTCTGGACCTTCACGCCCACCGCCGGGGGGGATACCTTCGAGGTCAGCACGCAGCTCGACGAAATCCAGGCCGAGGGAGGGCCTTATTCCTACAGGGTCCAAATCCCCCTGGCCTCGGAACCACCGGGGTCTCCCCCGGAGGACGATGCCCTGGTGATCTCCGACACCCCCGTGGAATATCAAAGGACCGCACAGGTCACGAGAACAGGGCTGAGCCTCCAGGAGACGGAGACAGTGATCCTCTCGTCGGACGATCGCGGCACCTTCGAAAACATCAATATCGGAGTGGGCCCTGACGACGATACCGACGAGGATGGGATGCCCGACGCCTGGGAGCAGGCCATCGTGGACGCCGACCCCCATGACGGACTCGCCTCCGTGGGAGACGTATTGTGGAGTGGTGATGCGGACGGAGACGGGGAGACCAACTGGGATGAACTCCAAAACGGCACGGACCCCACGGACGCCACATCCGTTTCTAACGAGGAGAACGCTTACGCGGCATTCCACTTCGAGATCTACCGCGGCGCGGTGCAGCCTGAAACGGGCGACCCGCAGGAATCCTTCCGGGGCGCCAGGCTCCTCTGCTGGCCTCCCGACGGCAAGACCATTACCGACGGCATCCTGACCAAGCCGCAAGGAACGGCAGGGACCTCGCCCCTTGTACTGGATGTGGACCCCGCCGGTGACGAGGCCTCCATGGAAGAGACCCAATACGCCTCCCCTTCAGCTCTCATGTCGGATTACGTCTCCGGCAAGTACCGCGTGATCCTGGGGCTGGACGGAACGGGCGGACATTCGGCCCTCTGGTTCAAGATCCAGGTGCCTGCCTACACAGGATCGGACTTTCCGGGATTCCTCACTGTCACATCACCCGCCCCCGGCGCGTACGGGGTTTCCGTGACGCCGCTCTTGGAGTTTGGCGAGAGCACGTGGGACTACGTGGAGATCACCAGTGCCCAGGACGGCGCAAGGCATTACCTCTACTTCATGGCAGGCGATCTTACCAATACCCACCAGGTGGACCAGGCCCTGGACAGGGGGACGGCCTACATCCTGGGGCTCGACACCAACAGGTGGGGGGACACCTGGCTCGGAAGCCTCACCACGCTCCAATTCACCACGCTTTTTTCCTGCGTGGCGGACATGGACACGGACGGGGACGTGGACGCCCTCGACCTCCTGGACTTTGCCGAGGCCTATGCATCATCGTCGTCGGATGCGGACCTGGATGAGAGCGGAACGGTGGACGCAGGCGACGTTTCAGCCTTTGCGGACGATTACGGAAAACGGGGGTGCGAGATCATCCAATAGCCGGCCTTGAATCAGCCTGGAGTGACGGAGCTGAAAAGATAACAGCATCGTCGGCCTTGTCGTTGAGAATGGCGCGAAACATCTTGATGGCATTTCCGACCACACCTGTACCTGGAGGACAATGCTCGGGACAAACCGCGTTTACAGACGACAGGAGGACATACCATGTCGACGAGGCTCTCTTTTCTCGCCATCGCCTCCCTCTGTTTTCTGCACGGAGTGGGAGGCCTCTGTTTTTCCCAGGAATTTTGCGTAAGCACCCCTGTTAAACTGCAAGCAGCTCTGGACGCAGCCGCCGTAAACAACGAGGCGGATACCATTGATATCGTTCAAGGGACCTATACCGGCAACTTCACCTACCATTCAAACCAGGGTCATGGCATCACCCTCCGGGGCGGATACACGCAAGGCTGCACCACCAGAGTCGTGTCCGCCGCCGATACGTCCAATTGAATTGGGTGTCAGGTCTCAACATTTGACAAAAGCGGCCCCGTCTGCGTGTTCCTCGAAGTCCGGAGCCCACAAAGTCCTGTTGCGGGGAGGTCCTCAGCCGCTTTCAGGCACCTTTGCTCTGCCCGCCCAGCGATAGCCCACGCCCGGGACGGTGAGGATCAGGGCGGGATGCTCGGGGTCTGCCTCCAGTTTTGCGCGCAGGTGCTGGACGTGGACATCGATGGTCCTGCTCCACCGGTAGAGTTTCCCCTCGGGCCACAGGGCCTCCTGAATGCGTTCGCGGCTCAGGGCCGTCATACCCAGGAAGAGGTAAAGGTTGTTCTTCCGGATCTCACTCATGGCCTCCGCCACCGGGATACGCACGCTGATACAACCACCCACCGTCCCGGGCCGATATCTGTCGCCGTCGTGACAGGAAAGACAGCTTTTCCGCACGATTACGGGAGCAGCGTAACGGAATACGGGGACCTCTCCCTGCATCTCGATCCGGTGGATCCCTTCCCGGTTTCCGGAGCGGAACCGGTCAATGGCATTCTGCTCAAAGGAATCCGGCCGGTTTTTCGGATTCAGGGCGTGGTCATTGGTGAGGTTGAAGGCATAAAGATCCCCCCGCACGGCGTAAGCGGAAAGCTCCCGGGTCAGAATGGCCGGGGTGACCTTGGTGTACACTCTGCCTTCGGCATCTAAAATATCCGGATCACTCAGAAACGGGTCCGAGGTGACCTTGCCTTGCTTTTCGATGAGCACATAGTTGTGGTCCGAGACCCACTGCCGGGTCAAAACGATCTGCCGGTGGAGCACAACGGCCTGCTTCTTGATCTGCTCAAGGACAAATTGCCGGTGTCGTCTGGCCATCCAGGCGTAGAGCAGGGTGAAGATGAGGCTGACCGTCACCGCGGTGGTGAGGAAATATTTTAGCGCGAGGCGGTTCTTGATCGGGGAAAACATGGCATCCCTAGATTGGAGGTTTTCCCGGGAACCTCGATAATTCCTTTTTAAATTACCAGGTTCCCTCCTCCCCCGTCAACCGGCGCGGAAAGCAGGCTCAATTTTACAACTTTTTTACAAGAATTTACTCCAAATTTACATGCCGAAGTGCTATGTTTTATCGTGAATGGTGCTGTTTGGTCACGTTCCTTTACTGGGAAGCCCCCCGGGAGACGGGAAAATGAGACGCACCCTGAAGGCCGCGGTCCTTATCGTGATCGGCGTAATCGTCGCCTTCCCCCTGTTCAGCATCGGGTACTACACCATGGTGCGTACCTCGACCCCCATCTTTTGCGCCTCCTGTCACGAGATCCGGTTCGCCTATCAGACCTGGAAGACCTCCACCCACGTAAACAACGCACAGGGCTTCGTTGCGGACTGCATGGACTGTCATCTTCCCGCACCCCACGACACCATCAACTTTTTCTACTCCAAGACCGCTCACGGCCTCAAGGACATCATCATCCACTTGATGGGAAACCCCTATGACCGAGAAAAGGCCAGGCGACAGGCCTACGCCTCTTTCAAAAACGAGCAGTGCCAGAAGTGTCACCGAAATCTGCTTTACATCCCGGACAAACGGGGCGCAATGCTCGCCCATCGGTCCGTGGTCTATGCAAGACCCGGATACGAAAAACGCTGCGTGGATTGCCACCGTAATCTGGTACACACCCAAAGGCCGTACTATCTTTACAAGCAATACAGGGAGACCTACCGCGGCCTTGGGTTATAGAGTTATTATAATGTTATGGGGTTATTATTGGCGGTGTCCCGCCCGCCCCAGGGGATTAAACCGAATTATCCGCCGGGGAGCAGCAAGCCGTAACGGCCGCCCGGAGCGGCCCACTTTCCAGGGAGGGGGGCAGTGACGATGAAACGGGTTATCCAATTCGCCGCACTCGCGTGCGGGCTGGCAGTATTTGTGGCCATGGCGGCCGCCATGGCGGTGGCCCAGACGGCTCCCAACCAGCCCAAAGAGAAGGAGTTCCGGATCGTCCGGAGCATGCCCAAGGAGGCGGTGGCCTGCATCCAGTGTCACAAGGCCGAAAACCCCGGGCTCTTCGCCGACTGGGCCCACAGCCGCCATGCCAGCGCCAACATCACCTGCCTGGACTGCCACAAGGCCGAGGAGTTCGATCCGGACGTGAGCAGAGACCATTTCAGGCAGTACGAACGTTCCGATCGGCCTTACGGTACCCGGGAATACAAGGTCGCCATCTCCGCCGTGGTGACGCCCAAGGATTGCTCCCGCTGTCACCCGGACGAGGCCAAGCAATACTCCAGGAGCAAGCACGCCAATACCCATCAAATCATCTGGCAGATCGATCCCTGGCTCAAAAAGGGGATGAACAGCGACTTTGAAAGACTCAGTGGTTGTCTCCACTGTCACGGGACCATTCTGGAGGTCAAGGACGGTAAGCTCACCCCCGAGACCTGGCCAAACGTGGGCGTGGGCCGCATCAATCTGGACGGGAGCCGTGGAAGCTGCACCAGTTGCCACACAAGGCACCGGTTCTCGGTCATGGAAGCACGAAAACCCGAGGCCTGCGGTCAATGTCACCTGGGACCAGATCACCCCCAGATCGAAATCTACATGGAGTCCAAGCATGGAGACATCTACACGGCCCATGGCGACGACTACAACTGGGATTCGGCCCCCGGCACCTGGACGCCCGGAGTGGATTTCCGCGGGCCCACATGCGCTTCCTGCCACATGTCGGGCGCAGGCACGGTGCTGACCAGTCATGACGTGACTGAAAGGCTCTCCTGGGAGATCCAGGCGCCCCTGACGGTCAGGCCACAGAATTTCAAGCCCCTCCCGGCCAAGACCGACTGGAAAGTGGAGCGGGACAAGATGAAGGCCGTGTGCATGCAGTGCCACGGCAAAAACTGGGTGGACAACCATTATGTGAAACTGGACAGGGTGGTCCAGGAATACAATGATGTCTATTTCAAGCCGGCCAAGGCCATGCTTCAGAAACTTTACGCCAAGGGACTCCTGGACAAAAGCAAGTTTTTTGATGAGCGATTGGAGATCGATTATTACGAACTGTGGCACCATGAGGGCCGAAGGGCCCGCATGGGGGCGGCAATGATGGCCCCTGACTATGCCTGGTGGCACGGTTTTTACGAATGCAAGAAGCGGTACAACAACTTCATGGAAGAGGCACGGGAATTGATCAGCCACAATAAAAAGGCCTATGTGGCCAGGGACTATCCCAATGCCACGGGCAACACAACAAGGCCTCAGCAAACATTTCCCCAGGGGCGATAACCCTTTTTAGCCCGGAGGATCCCCACCCCTCCAGGAACCCCGCTCCCCCCCGGGGGAGCGGGGTTTTTTACGGCTCAACCCGCCTGGGGAGAGCCGACGAGGCACCCCGGGCGGCGCACAACCCTACCCGCCACTTCCCAAACCCTTTACCCTCATGAGATCTTCCACCCGGTCCACTACCCTGCCTGTCAGGGTCATGAATCGGAGGGAGACCTTTCCACCCTGGGTCTCCACCAGCACGTAGCCTTCCTGGGAGGAGAATATTACGGGGCGCCAAAGCGTATCCTCTTCGCGGCTATAGTAGGGTGCGCCGGCCGTACCCGCCGTGATATGCCAGGTGGGGTAGCGAAACCCGGGGTCCGCCCCGTATCGGTCCAACCGGCCGTCCCCGGCGTAGGCGAAGCGCACCGACCCCTGACCGGAGAGGGGCGCGGTCTTGAAACGGTGAAATCGCGTGGACACCCTGCGGCCCTCACGGTCCCGGCCCTCCACGCGGTAGGCATACCGTCGGCCGGCCCTGAGCCCCCGCAATATCACCCGGTGCCTGGTTCCTTCCCGGTGATCCGAAAAGACCCGGGGCTCCTTGTCGTCGGCCCCTTCCCGGACACGAACCAGGCCGCTCGTGGAGGCGTCCGTCTCCCACGCCACCACGACCGTCCGGGGATCATCGCTCGTCACAAGACACACGAACGGTTCTTCCGTGACTGCCGGTGCCCGCAAGAAGCCATCGCGTTCCACCCGGAACCCAGCAACACCATCGTAAAAACCCAGGTGCCGGGGAAGGCCCCTCTCCATCATCCGCCAGAGGTCCAAACGGTAACCGATGGTCCCCACGACAGCGTCGTTGGGGCCTCTTAGCCAGTTGTTGGCGTCAAATTTTTCCATAAGGAGAGAACGGATCTCCAGCACGCCCCTGCCCTGCCGAAGCGGGGAGGCCATGCGAAAGCGGAAGTGATCGTAATCCGACAGGCCGACCTCAAAGGGATAAGGACCCGTATATATTGTTCCGAAAAGGGAGGGATCCCCGAGGTCCATCACGAGGCCTCGGCCCTCCCGGTCGGGGCCTCTGATGCTCCGAATCTGATCCAGAACAACCCGGTTTCGGATGCCGACCTGCCTTTCCGGCAGATCAGGAACGAGCACGGGCAAATCATGCATGCCGCAGGCGGCCACGCTGGGTCCTGCAAGGAAGGTCACCATCCAGAGCACGGAGATTGTGAACCACAACGGCTCGCACTTTGTTTTCATGTCTTCCTCCGACGGTCAAAGCCGGGGGAGAAGGAGGTTTCAGCGGAAAATAGCGGGTGTGATTGGACGGGACGGAGAAACGCCACCGCCCTCGGAAGGATCGTTGCGCATAATGGAGGGACCCAAGGATATACAGGGGAAAATGGGAGGTAGTGAAAGTCTCTACCGGATTTTCATTTCACTGAAGGATCCCCATGGGCATGGTCAGTTTGAGATGCTCCATGAGATGTTCGCCCGCCCCCATGATGTGACGCTCCACAAGTGCCCTCGCCTTTTCGGCGTCTTTCTTCTCCAGCGCCTTCACCACCGCTTCGTGTTCCTTGACATTGACGGCGATCCGGCCCGGCGCGGAAAGGGCCAGGAACCAGTACGTGGTGAAGTAGGCATACCGCCTAATCAGTTCTCCCAGGCGGCGGTTGCCGCAGGCTTTCTCGATGGTTCGGTGAAAATCCTGGTTCAAGCGCTGCCATTCCTTCACATCGCCCGGATCCAGGGCCCGTTGTTGTTTCACTATATTCTTGAGGTTGTCCAGGTCCTCGGGCCTGAGTCCGGCGGCGGCAAGCCCAGTTGCGAATCCCTCCAGAACGGAGAGAATCTGGTAATTCTCCCGGATGCTCTTGATGGAGATGGGGGCAACGCTCGCGCCCTTGTAAGGCGCGATTTCCACAAGGCCTTCGGTCTTGAGGGTGGCAAGTGCCTGCCTGATCACCATGCGGCTCACACTGAAGGACAGGGCGAGATCGCTCTCCACGAGTCGCTCTCGGGGAAGCCTGAGCCCGGAGTAAATCTCCTTGCGCAGGGCGCGAAGCACCTTTTCCACTTCCGCCTGAAATGCCGTTTTCTTTTCCGCCATATTCCTGAATCCACCGCCCTGAGACCCGGGCGGACCGCAAAAGGCGGCACCCGTGCTCACCAATGGGCCTAAGCGGCGCATGGAAACACGCCGATTCCCTCCCCGGCCGCCACAAAAAGTGTCCTCTTTTTCCTCCTGATAATATTGTATACGATTTTGTTGAATATACCGGAACCGTTATCCTGTCAAGTCCATTTCGTCCCCGCTCCCGCGGGACGGTGAGCATCTACAAGGCGGCCCGTGGATTCAACGTGAGTTTCCGGATGCTTCGCAATGGAGTCCATGGAAACACGACCAGCAGGCGATTCTCACCTGAACGGCCACGGCGGCCGGCTCCCACCGGCTCCAGAAAAGGCTTGTCATGCTCCGAGGGGGCCGGTTAGAATCTGCCGCCATGAAGACATGGACACTCCTCATCGTCTGCTTTCTGTTCTTCCAGACCCCCAACGCCTCGGGCTCGGAAGTCGACTCGCGCAGTCTCCAAACCGTTACCCTGTACGTGGAAAACGACGTCTTCGCGGGCACCGACCGCGGTTATACGAATGGCACCAAGGTGAGCTGGATTTCCCAGGACCTCTCCCCCTACTGGCAAAATGTGCGCCTTCCGGGCTGGGGTCACGGCCTTATAGAAAAGCTTCCTTTCATTAACACCCCGGGCGAGGTTCGAAACGTCTCTTTGTCGGTAGGTCAAAACATGTATACTCCGGAAGACCTGCGTAGGGACGACCTGATCCCGGACGACCGGCCCTATGCCGGAATCACATACATGAGCGTGGGGCTTCACAGCAAGAACCCGCGCAGAATGGACACCCTGGAGTTCGTCCTCGGCCTGGTGGGTCCCCATTCCTATGCGGACGAGGTTCAGGGCTCGTGGCACGCCTGGATAGACACAACCAAACCCAGGGGCTGGAAAAACCAGATTCAGGACGAGCCGGTGGGCAACGTGTTTTTCGAACGCAAGTGGCGCCTGCGCAGGCCAGAAGAACCCAAGCAAGGATGGTCCTGGGACGCCATCCCCCATCTGGGCCTGGGCGTGGGAAACGCTTTTTCGGGCGCCAACCTGGGGGCGCAATTCCGATTCGGGTGGAATCTTCCTGATGATTTCGGAACGTTCCTGATCCGTCCCGGGTCGGACACGTCCGCCCCTTTGAACGGCGGGGATCCGCGCTTTTCACGGGGCCGCAAGGGATTAGGAATCCACCTGTTCCTGGCAGCGGACGGTCAGGCCGTGGCCCGGAACATCTTCCTGGACGGAAACACATTCCGCCGCAGTCACAGTGTGGACAAAGAGCCTTTCGTGGTGAACTTCATCGCAGGCGTTGGTGTCATATTCCGGCGATTCAAAGTCAGCTACGCCTATGTCCACCGAACGAAGGAATTCCGCGAGCAGAAAGAGGCGCAGGAATACGGCTCCATCACGGTCTCTTACTCCTTTTGATTCAACAGGAGCCTCACGGCACCGGTCGAAACCCTAACCTTCCGCCTCCACCCGGAACTAAAGCCCCAGGCCCCCCGCCACCCGCTCCAGGTGGAAATCCGCATCCCCGAAGGCCACCTCGCCCGACTTTGCCTTGCGATAAAAGACATGAAGCGGATGCTCCTCGCAGAAAGATATGGCGCCGTGGATCTGGTGTGCCTTGAGCGTCACCTTCCTGGCCACGTCGCTGGTCCACGCCTTGGCCACTGCGACCTCCCGGCTCCACGGCATACGACCGGCGATCCTCCAGGCTGCCTGGTAAGTGGCAAATCGGGCGCCGTCCAGATCGATCAGCATATCCGCGCAATGGTGCTGGACCGCCTGGAACGAACCGATGGGACGTCCGAATTGCTCCCGCTCTTTGGCATAGGCAACGGTCATGTCAAAGGCGGTCTGAAGACACCCCACCAGTTCCGCGCATTTGGCCACGGCCGCCTGATCCAGGAGGCGGTCAAAGCCGGGGGCGGCCTTTTCCGCTTCTCCCAGGACATCGGAGGCCTTCACCTCCACACGATCAAAAACCACCTCGCACTGTCTTTCACCGGCAAGGGTCTTCAAGGGCGTGATGCGCAGACCCGGCGCGTCCCCTTGCACGAGGAGGACCGAGAGGGAACCCTCGGCGGGACCCGTGACCACGCACAAGATGATGTCGGCCACGTGAGCGTTTTCCACAAAGAGTTTGGTCCCGGAAATGCGGTAGCCCCCGGCTTCCCGCAGGCCCCTGGTCTTAATAAACGAGGCGTCGCACCAGGCTTCTTCTTCGTCCGCAGCCAAGGCCATTATGCACTCGCCGGTCGCGATCCGCGAAAGGAGGGCCTCCTTCTGGGCTTCCGTGCCCAGTTCCATCACCGCCAGCCCCCCCAACACCACCGTGGAGAAGAAGGGCCCCGGCGCACATACCTCTCCAAGGGCCTCAAGGATCACGCAGAGATCCATGAAATCTCCCCCGATGCCGCCGTAGGTCTCGGGGACCATGACTCCGGTCCAGCCCATTTCGATCATCTTTTGCCATAGGGAGGGCGGATAACCCCTTTCATCCTCCCGCATCTCCCAAGCCAGGGCGGGGGGGCATTCCTTTTTGAGAAACCCGCTTGCCGCGGTCTTAAGCATCCTCTGCTCTTCAGTCAGTTCCAGTTCCATATGTGCCTCTCCATGCTTGTGGTCTCTTCCATCGAGTCTGCTATTTCCTGGGCAATCCCAGGCCTCGCATGGCGATGATGTTGCGCTGAATCTCCGAAGTACCTCCTCCAATACCCATTGAGGGCGAGGTCAGATAAAGGCGCAGGATCTCACCTCGAAGGGCCGCCCGGGGAGAACCCCGGTCCAGCATCCCATAAGGTCCCAGGATTTCCATGCCCGTGTTTGCCAGGCGGTCGAGCAACTCACTGGCGAACACCTTGGTGAGCGAGGCCTCGTAGTTGGGCGTTTTTCCTTTTTCCTGGATCCATGTAATCCGATAACATAGGAGCCTCAACACCTCTGCCTCCACCGAAAGTCGGGCAAGTTTCTTCCTGATCACGGGATCCTCGGAAAGAAGTCTGCCGTTGCGCCGGGTTTGCCGGCAATAGGCCACAAGCCGGTCGATGGTCCTATGCATCCTGGCCGGGGTCCCGACGCCGGAGCGTTCAAAATCCAGGGCGACGGCCAGTTGGTACCATCCCATGTTCTTTTGGCCCACCAGGTTTTCCTTAGGGACACGCACTTCATCGAAAAAGACTTCATTGAAGGAGTGAAATCCCAAGATGTTGATAAGAGGCTTGACCGTGATCCCGGGGCTCTTCATGTCCACCACGAACATGCTGACTCCCTTGTGCTTCGGGGCATCCGGATCGGTCCTTGCCGCAAGCCAGCAATAGTCGGCCCGGTGTGCCACCGTGGTCCAGACCTTTTGACCGTTGATCACGTAATGGTCGCCGTCTTCCACTGCGGTGGTCCGAACCGCGGCAAGATCCGACCCCGCGTTGGGCTCGCTGTAACCCAGGCAGAAGATGATCCGTCCCTTGGCCGCGTCCGGCAGGTATCGCAGTTTTTGCTCCTCCGTTCCGAAAAGCATAATGGTGGGGCATACCCAACCGATGGTAATGGCCGTTTCGATTCCCGTGGGCGTTCCCGCCCGCGCCATCTCCTCGTCCAGGATGAGTTGATCGATATGGGACCTCTCCTGCCCGCCGTAGACCCGGGGCCAGGTCAGGGCGAGCCACCCTTTTTCTCCCAGTTTGCGGTTCCATTGCCGGGTAATGTCCCAGGATTCATCCGTCTCTTCCCAGATGAGATACCCCAACTCCTTCCACCTGGGAGGCACCTCCCGTTCCAGGTACTCACGGACCTCCCGCCTGAAACGTTCCTGCTCCGCCGTAAAGCTGAAATCCATGCTCCGCTTCCTTTCCGTCCTAGTGACGTCCACGATGAAGGGTCTGTCAGGACCCTATTCCTGCGCCACCTCTTATACAGGATCAGGCGGAATTTGTATATCCATCAATGCAATTTTCTTCCCCTGAACCCCGGCTCCTTCCGGTTTCCCCGATGGGAGAAGGGGATGAGCGGCCAATTTCCATGACGGAATCGTCCGCGCTTTCACCGGGCTTGACAAACGCAGGAGAATCGTTGAAGATTTCAGACGGCTTTTCTGAGAGCCGCCACTCCTTCCGGGGGTGGGTCAAGGAGCTTTCACTATGAAAAAACTACTTTTCACCCTGTTATTCCTGGGGGTTGCCTCCGGCTGCGCGGGCATACTCGTGGAGCATGAAACCAAGCGAAAACCCCCAGACATGAGTGCTACCTACCTCGTGTTCCCTTTCCGGGATCCGTTCTACAAGAAGATCACCTTCCCGAGCGTGGGCACGCGCTTTACCAGAAGTTTCGTGTCCCACTGCTCGTCCTATGGTCTGCGGATCAAGTCGGTCTTCAATGAGGCCTTCAGCGCCGCCGAAGACCTGGACGTGGCCTCGGCCCTTACCTACGCGCAAGAGGCGGGCGCGGACTACATCGTCACCGGCATGGTGACAAGATGGGCAGATAGTGCGCGGGATTCCGCGGGACTTGAAATTTTTGTGAGAAAGGTGCCTACGGGCGATGTCGTGTTCACTACCGAGATAGTGCAACGCAACACGTTCTTGATGCCCGGCGGTCCGGATGAATTCGTCAGCAGCCTTTCCCGTGCGCTCAGCAGGGAGTGGCTGGGATTGGAGCGCTACGAGCGAAAGTAAGCACCGCCCTTTACGTAACCGCCACGGGGGATAAGGCCCGCGTGGCCTCCCTGCGGCATCCGGGTGATCTCTCCCCCCGTCCTTTCAGCGGAGGAGTGCGCCATGCAAAGGCAGCGATTCAGCAGGCGATTCCTGGCACCGGTGGTGACGGTGCTCTTGTTGATGATTCTCACCTATGTGGTCCACGACCTGGCGCAATGGACCGGTCACGGCATCTTGTACCGCGTGCTTTGCCATGTATTCGGCCCTCTTTTCTTCCTGATCCTGGTATTCGGCGCTTTTTACGTATATCCCAAGGCCTACGCCCTTGGGGCGGGGGCCGGGGAGCGCGTTCTGGCATGCCTGGTCGGCCCCGTGGCCTGGATGAGCAAGGAGGTTGTGGCCGTCTCACGGGTGTACACCTGGCCCGAGGCCCTTTACTACTACGTGAACCCCGTTCACGTCCTGCTCCTTTCAGCCCTGGCGGCGGAAATGGGCCTGTGTGAGATCATCTGCCGCAAGAGATGGAAAAAGACCTTTGCAAGCCCTCCCCGGGTACCCCGGACCGCCCTGATGGCCCTGATCCTGGGGCTGGCTTCGGTGGCCTTCATGTTTGCCTGGGACTTCGGCGTGCATCACTTTTACCTGTTCCAGGAGGGATACAAGGCGATCTGGGGATACGGCGTTTAGACCGTATTGCCCACCGGTCCCGCCGAACACGGCACTTTGAACGAGATCGGCAAGAAGTCCGGGCTGACGTGGCTCAGGCCTTTCTTAACAACATACGCGCCCCGGGGAAAACCGCCATGTCCAAGAAATCCATGTCCACATGTCTCTTCAAACCGATGCGCCGGCGCGAGGCCCTTTCCCTGATCGGCGGGGCCGCCCTCGCCTTCTCGGGCCTGCCGTTCCCCTGGTCCGGCACGGCGCAGGCCGAGTCCTCCCGCAGGCCCAACATTCTCTTTATCCTGAGCGACGACCACCGGTGGGACCACATGGGTTGTGCGGGGCATCCATTCGTACAAACCCCTCACCTGGACAGGCTGGCAAGGGAGGGCGTTCGGTTCAAGAACGCCTTTGTCACCACCTCGCTCTGCAGTCCTTCCCGTGCGAGCTTCCTTACGGGGACTTACGCCCACACCCACGGGGTGAAAAACAATCTGACCCCCTGGCGGAACGACCGCACGACCTTCATGGAAATCCTCAAACAGCAGGGATACCAGACCGCCTTCATCGGGAAATGGCACATGCCCGGTCGCCTTCCCAGGCTCAGGGGCGTGGACCACTTCGTCACCTTTACGGTCCAGGGCGGCCAGGGACGCTATTTCGATTGTCCATTGGTCGTGGACGGCAGGGAAGAGCCGTCGCGCAAGGCCTACATCACGGAGGAACTCACGGACCGGGCTATCCGTTTCATAGCGAACCAGGAAAAGGCTCCCTTCTGCGTGGTCCTTTCCCACAAGGCGGTTCATCACCAGTTTCTCCCACCGCCCGATCTCAAGGGCCTTTACGACAACGCCCCCCTTAACCTTCCCCCTGAAATGGACCCGTGGGTCTCCTCCATCGACGGAAACCTCTTCTACGGCATGCTGGGCCCCGTCTCGTTCCTCTATCGGAATTATTGCGCGGCCCTGACCGCCATGGATAGAGAGATCGGAAGACTCCTGCGGACCCTGGACCAGCTGGGTATCACTCGCGATACCCTGGTGATCTATGCGGGCGACAACGGATATTTCTGGGGAGAACATAACCTGGTGGACAAGCGTTATGCCTACGAGGAGTCCATCCGGATACCTTTCATCGTGCGCTGGCCTGCCCTAATCCGCAACCCCGGCAGGACCGCACCCCACATGGTCCTCAACGTTGACGTGGCGCCCACGATCCTTGAAGCGACAGGCGTGGGCGTGCCACGGTTCATGGAGGGGCAAAGCCTTCTACCGGTGCTCAAGCGGGCGCAGGCGCCGGGACGAACGGCCTGGCTCTACGAATACTTCCGGGACTACCCTTACCGCGTCCCGCCCCACACGGCCGTGCGCACCCGGACCCATAAGTACATCGAGTTCGAGACCGAAAGGCCTCCCGAGCTCTACGATCTCGTAAGAGACCCGGGGGAAAGGCACAACCTTTACGGCACGCCCCGGGGTCGCGAACTGGCGCCCCGCCTACGCGCTCTCCTGGAAAGGCTCCGGGCCTCCGGGGGGCGCACGGGGGACTAGCCCACCTGTTTGCCGGAGCCTCTGAAAAAGTTCCTCCCTGAGTCATCGTAAGCGACTTTCGGGAACCCTCTCATTCCTCTTCCGGGCCGAGGACGTGGCCGCCGCCCTCTATCACATTGTCATCTCGGGCCTTGCCCAGGGCATGGGGCAGGGCGGCGGCCTTGCTGCTGGCGGGGCGACTGATTTCAGCCCGATCCGTGAGCAACGAGTGTTGATCGAAACTCTAACCCAAATTGAGCGTTGCGGAAGACTTCAGGGAGCTTGCCGATCAAATCGACAAGAGCGGCGACTTTCCTTTTCATCTCGCAAAAAATTCGTCCACATGGGGTTCCTTGGCATGGTGCTGTCACCCGAATACTGTGGGCAGGGGCGTCACGATCAATCTCAACGGCGTGGGCGGCCGCCTGAATGTGCGGGGCCGTCTGCCCCTTGAAAGGCTGGAGGAAACAGCCGCTATCATGGAGCGGGCCCTGGCGGGGAGGGTCAGAAGGGCGTGCCGCAGAGCCCTGGAGGCCTTTACTCGTTTCGTGACGTACATATACCTGAGGATGATCCCGAAGAAACCCTCACCCGCCTCAGGCGCCCTGGGAGTTCTCATATTTTGACCCGGTGGGAACCGGATGTACCATCCACATAAATGAGGCAGGGCCCCGTTAAGGGCCCTGCCTGCATTTTAGGAGGGTGAAGTTTTCGGTTGATGGGTTGACCTTTTTACACGCGATCCAAATGGGTGTTGTTGTGCCTTAACCTGCCTCCCGGGGCCTCTATGAAACCTTTGAAAAACACTCCCTTTTGCCGTATCACGGCAGACGGGTCAGACTCGGGTTTCGATCCTAGAAACACGGCTCGTATCAAGGCCTGTCCCGCCCGAGGTTCCAAGCGGGGAGGTCAAGGCCCTCATCTTTCTCGATTTTCAATAAAATCGAGCGCTTTTCAAAAGTTTCTCGACATCCCCGGGCCTCCCATGACGCCGTGTTACACGGTGCATACTTCCCCTACCCCTAGGTGTTAGAAGAAAGCCCGTGAATAGGTGCACGCACATCCCAGGAAGCCCGTTATTTGGTTGGTACACGCCGCGCCGGGGCGTCAACAGGCGAAGCCCCCATGGCGTGAAATTTACGGCATTTTTTCGACCTGGCTCTCAAAATTATCTCCAATAATACACATATAATCATATTTGTCAAGCAATTTATGATAATTTATATTTAATTATTGGCCGTATCACCCTGGATTCCACTCTTTTCGGCTTCAACCTCGCACCCTGCGCACCAAAAATACCATCACCAGGGTCTGAAAAGCCGAAAGACAGACAAAATACCCAACCCATATGGGGACTCCGAAGACGAACGGGCCTTCCCGCTCCCAGGCCCAAAAATCCATGGCCAGGATGAAAATCGCCGAGAGGGCATAGAAATAGGGGTCACTCAGCCACCCGGGCCGCCTCATGGTAAGGGACCCTTCTTTCCACAGGATCAGTCCGTGAGCCGATAGATACACCCCGAAGGTCACCAGCATCACCCATATGACCGGGAGAAAGGGGCCCGGCGAAATCCACTTCAGGTAGAAGCAGACCAGGGCCCCCTCCCCTGCCAGGATGGAAAGTACGGCGGCGACCGGAAAGACCCTTTGAAAATAGAGGCCGAAAAGCACGGTAGGAAAAAGGACCGCCAGCCCCGTAAAGGTCTGAGTGGCGATCTGGAGGATCGTGGCGGGCGGATCATAGGCCAGGGCCAGGCCCGCCAGGCTCAGGAAGAGAACGAAGAACCGACCCGCCGCACTGGTCTCCTGATCCTTGCCCCCCATTGCGGGCAGGATATCACGGGTGAAAATGGAACTAAGGGTCAAGAGCTGCGAGTCCATGGTGGACATGAGCGCCGCCAAACCCGCTGCTATGACCATGGCAGCCATGAAGTCTCCGGATATCTGGGTCAGCACCAGGGGAAGAATCCTGTCCGCGGCCTTCCCCGCCAGATCCGGATGGGAAATGCGACCCAGGATGCCCACGGAAATGGGCAGGAAAAATACCACGGTACAAACGAGAGGGTAGAGCAGCATGATTTTCGCGAGGGTGCGGGGGCCCTGGGCCGTGTAGAAACGCTGGAAGAGCTGGGGGAACATGGGGTCGCAGAAAAACCAGAGCAGCATGAAGCTGAACCAGACACCCAGGGTATAGCGGCCCTGGCCGCCGGGTCGGGAAAAAAGTTGGGGCCACATCCCCTGCACCTTGGAAGAGGCCGCCTCGTAGCCCCCGTAATGAGAAACCAGCAATACCAGGGAGGCCAGGAGGAGCAAGAACATGAAGGTTCCCTGAAAGAGGTCCGTCCAGGCCACCGCCCTGAGCCCCCCCCGCAGGGTGTAGAGAACGATGATCCCCGTAACCAGGAGACACCCTTGAAAATAGGGGAGCCCCACGAGGGCCTCAAGAGAGTATCCTGCGGCCATGGGCTGGAGCGCCAGGTAAGGGATGGTGAATACGATCATCACCAGTGCGAAAAGGAAGGACAGGCCCGGGCTTCCGTAGAGATGCCGAACCAATTCCGGCGGGGTGACCAGCCCCGCCTCACGGCCCTTCTCCCAGATCTTCCGGCCCAGCACCCAGAAGGAAAGGGCCATGAACCCCGTGCCGAAGCCCATGATCGGAAAAAAGGCGAATCCATCGCGGTATCCAGCCCCCGAGGTGCCGAACACGGTAAACGCGGAAAAATTTGTGGCCACCATGGTTCCCAACAGCACCAGAGTCCCCAGTTTACGATCAGCCAGAAAATAGGTGGCGGGCGTGGAGCGCCATCGGGTCCTAGCGATGAATCCGATGAGCAAAACCAGCAGGAAGTAGCCCACAAGCACACTGATCTTCACTGTCATGCGATCCTCCTTGTTTTTCAGTGCGGTGAGGGGTCAGCCCAGGTCTCCTCAGGGCGTCGGGCCCCCAATAACAAAAGGCCATCCCGCAAGGTCGGGATGGCCTCTGGCCTGACATAACCTCATCCGATCCGGTTGGTTTTCGGCATCTCATAGCCGCTCACCACGGATTTGTCAAGAGGCTATAGGGGACAAATCCCTTGACATTCCATCCCGAATGATTATCAGTACACGATAAATTACTGTGAAATCGCCAAACGCACTGCGAACCATCCGATTGTCTGGACCTTATTTGTTTCGGCCCGGAAACGATCTGTGATGCCGGAACCGGAAAAAATTTCGAAATCGCCAAAGTCCCGCCCGGGAAACGAAGCCCGGGTGTGCGTTTGCCGCGCGGGACATTTCAGTTTTCGCCCCACCCGGGCCGCATGGAGAGGTCCTGAGTTCTTTTCTTCAAAAAACACCTTGATCACTGAACGTTTTGGAACTAGACTTCGCGGGGCCGTGAAACTGCGGCGAGGCACCCCGGGGGGGGAACGCTTGCGCCGTTTCGGTTTGTCGGTTTGATTGAATCCACTTTTTAAGGAGGGTTGGTCCATGAGATTGAGAGGGAACGGTTCGTTGCTGTCGGTACCCATGGTTTTCCTGGTTGCTGCGCTGCTCATTGCAGGACCTGTCTCGCCGGCCCTGGGTGCCGAAAAGGCAAAGAAGGATCTGCCTGAACGGAGCATCACCGTGGCGTCTGAATACACGGGCGTTGTGCTCGCCCAGGGGGACGAAGCCAGCATTGACCTGATCGTGACCAACGGCGGGCGCAGGAACGAGAACGTCAACCTCAAGGTCATCTCCTATCCCAAGGATTGGAAGGTGTGGATCAAGACTTACAGCTACCGGGTCACAGGTGTCCATGTGAAGAGCGACAAGTCCAAGAGCCTGACTCTCCGCGTGGAACCTCCCAAGAAGACCCGCCCCGGTCAGTACAACATCGGGATCCAGGCGCAAACCGATGACCGCAGACTCACTTCCACCTGCCAGGTGGGAATCACCATCAAGGGCAAGAAGGAGGAAGTCAAATCCGAAGGCGTCAACATCATCACATCATACCCCGTGCTCAGGGGACCCACGGACGCCAAGTTCGAGTTTTCTCTAGAGGTGGAAAGCAAGCTGGAGAAGGACACCATCTTCAACCTGACGGCCCAGGGGCCCAAGGACTGGGACATCAACTTCAAGCCGGCCTACGAGGACAAATACATCTCCAGCCTTAGGCTCAAGGCCAACCAGAGCCAGACCGTGGCCGTGGAGGTCAAGCCCTTCCCCCTTGCAAAGCCCGGGAAATACCCCATCGTGGTGAAGGTGAGTTCCTCCCAGGCCAAGGGAGAGGCCCGGCTGACCCTGGTGCTCACCGGCACCTATAAGCTGGACGTGGGGACCCCCAACGGCCTCCTCTCGCTCGAAGCGATTCGAGGGAAAAAGGCCAACCTGTCATTTTTTGTGAAAAACAGCGGATCCGCGCCCTTGAACAACGTGCAGTTCCTATCTCTGAAGCCCGAGAACTGGAAGGTGGAATTCAAACCTGAGCGCCTCGAGGCCCTGGAGCCCGGGGGTCTCAAGCAGATCGAGGTCTCCATCCTTCCCACGGAGGAGGCCCTGGTGGGGGATTATTCCGTGGGCATCAACGTCAATGCCGGCAAAGTGTCCAAGAGCCTCGAGTTTCGGGTCACGGTACGTGCCTCCACCGCATGGGGATGGATCGGCATCGGTATTATCGTCCTTGTGGTGGTGGGCCTGGTGATTCTATTCATTCGCCTGGGAAGACGATAAGATGGACAACGGAAAAATCATTGAAACCGTAGGTCTGACCAAGAGGTACGGCCCCCAGACCGCCGTGGACCATCTCTCCTTTCAGGTGGAGGACGGAGAAATCTTCGGCTTTCTGGGGCCCAACGGCGCCGGGAAATCCACCACGCTCCTCATGCTGCTGGGCCTGAGCCGCCCCACCGAAGGCAGTGCCCGGGTGTGCGGCCTGGACCCGATCCGAAAGGCACGGGAGGTCAAACGGCTGGTGGGATATCTTCCGGAAAACGTAGGTTTCTATGGTGACATGGACGCGGTTCAAAGCCTGGAGTACGTGGCCGGGTTGAGCGGGATCTCCACGGCGAACCTGGGGGACAAGATCGAACGCCTCCTGGACCTGGTGGGGCTTAAGGCGGAGGCCCGTAAAAAGGTAGGGGCCTATTCCAGGGGGATGAGGCAACGGCTGGGGGTCGCCGAGGTCCTGATCAAGGACCCCAAGGTCCTATTCCTGGACGAACCCACGCTTGGTCTTGACCCGGATGGCGCGTTGCGTCTCATCGAGCTCATCCACTCCCTCAACCGCGACCACAACATCACCGTGGTCCTCTCCTCCCACAATCTCTACCAGGTCCAGAAGATATCACACCGGGTGGGAATCATGATCAAGGGCAAGATGGTGGCCGAGGGCTCCATGGAGAAGCTGGCCCAGGACAAATTCGGCGTGGGAGACAAGGAGTATTCATTGGAAGAAATCTACATGAAATACTTCCAGGAGGTGTAGCATGCAGGGCCTTTACGCGGTGTTCCGGAAGGAGCTTTGCGATCATTTCAGCAGCTACCGATTCGTGATCCTCTTTGCCGTGATCGCCATGGTGAGTTTCATCACCAGTTACGTGGTGGGCATCCACATGCGCCAGAATCTGGAAGCCCTCTCCAATACCAAGTTCCCTTTCCTCATGCTCTTCAGCACCACCGGAACCCTCTTTTCCATGGTGCAGTTCGTGGCCTTTTTCGGGCCACTGATCGGCCTGGTCCTGGGGTTTGATTCCATCAACCGGGAAAGGGCGCACGGTACCCTAATCAAGCTCATCAGCCAGCCCATCTACCGCGACGCAGTGATCAACGGCAAATTCCTCGCGGGTGTGGTTACCATCTCCATCATGCTCCTCTCCATCGTGCTGGTGATCACCGGTTTCGGCCTGGCCATCGTGGGCGTAGTCCCGGGCATCGAAGAGATCTGGCGCCTGACCGTCTATCTCGTCATCAGCATCTTCTATGTCTCGCTCTGGCTGGGAGTCTCGATCCTCTTCTCCATCCTCTTCCGGAGCATCGCCACCTCCGCCCTGGCCTCCGTGGCCCTGTGGATCTTTCTCTCCTTCTTCGTCTCCCTAGGAGCCGACGTGGTGGCCAATACGGTGGCCCCGGTTAATCAGCAAAACGCCGCCAATCCCGAGGCCGTACTCAGAAATACCAGGATCAAGGAATCCGTGGGCCTCTGCTCGCCCATGGTGCTCTACTCGAGGGCCACCGCCACCATAATCGACCCCATGCGAAAGACGAACCGCGCCATCGTGCTCATGGGCCCCATGGAGGAACTACTCGCCTCGCGATTTCAAAATCCGCTACCCCTGAGTCAAAGCCTGATCGTGGTCTTCCCCCACACCACGGCACTGATCGCCATAACCCTGATCTGTTTTGCCATCTCATACACGGTCTTCATGATGCAGGAAATCCGCACCTGACCCATACCTCGAACCGTTCAAGCATCAAGGGCCCGGCCCCGGAGAGGAAGCGGGGGCCGGGCCCTTTTTCGTCAACGGATTTCAATTTAACCTCCTGAAGCAACAAAGTTATCTCTTTCATGCCAGTGGTCTTCATGCGGTCGAGGCCGACCCAATTAATTGTTGACATAATTGTTAGCCTTATCTATCAATGAATTGTTAAGAAATTGACCAGGGCAGGCCCTGGCCTGAAATTCATGAAAATCCGCGTCCCCGAGGGACCTGTATGGGACCTAAAGCAGGCCCTCAAGAGCGGGAATTTTCCGCCGGGAGAAAGCCACGGATTCATCCGAGGATTAATACGCTTGTGGGTGGGGGGATATCGTACCGCCGCGTGCTCCGACTACCCGAGTGGAGTGATGCGCTCGAAGCCCCGCAAGGCACCCGGCTCGAAAAGAGCAGGGGGCTTCGGCATATCGGGAATATGTCGATGGTCTTCGCAACACTTCAGGAGCGGGTGGATTGACGGGTCAATACGGGCGCGTTTTTGAGCCCGGCAACTTGGCAGGCTGTTGAAAAACTACCGCACGTGTCGATGCTGTATCAAAATTCGGGCTAAGATACTGATTATTATGTAAACCCCTTTATCCTCCTCAATTTGTCTTGCCTCGCCTGCGCTCGCCACCTTTTCAACACTTCGCCAGGTCCCGGCGGTTGCGAAGCGATTCGGGGAAACCAAGCGGTGCCACGGACTTGCCCATGGGGCCCCCATCGCAACGAAATGGGAGGACGGGAATGGATAGACCGACACAAACCGATTCAATTCAGGAAATCAGGAAACAGGAAAGGCTTCGCGGGGGCACCTAAAACGAGGCAGGCCGCCTCCCGCTCCCAGGAGCGTTGACCTTGATCGCGCTCACCATTTCCGCAGACAAGGCGGAAAAATTACTCAAACAAAAGGAGGAAAAAATGAAAATCGACGACGTGAAAAACATCTGTGTGGTGGGTGCCGGTAACATGGGGCATCAGATCTCGCTCTTGTGCGCCATTCACGGGTACAAGACCACGTGCACCGACATCAGCGAGGAAATGCTGAAAAAGGCTGAAAACTTCGCCGACACCTATTTGCCGGGAAGGGTTGCCAAGGGAAAAATGACCGAGGAGCAGGCCAAAGAGGCCCGCGCCAACATCACGTTTGTCTCCGATTTGGAGGAGGCGGCCCGGGATGCGGATTTCGTTATCGAAGCGGCCGTTGAAGTACTGGATGTCAAGCGCCGGATCTTTGCGGATCTGGACCGCATTGCGCCTGATCACGCCATCCTTGCAACCAACAGCTCCGCCCTTGTGAGTTCCTTGATTGCGGATGTCACCAACCGGCCTTCGAAGGTGCTGAACACCCATTATTTCAACCCCGCCCTGGTCATGAAACTGGTGGAGGTGGTCAAAGGCCCCCATGTCTCGGACGAGACGGCCGAGATCGCTTACCAGCTCTGTGAAAAGCTCGACAAGGTACCGGTCCTCATCAAGAAGGAGGTGGAAGGATTCCTGCTCAACAGGATCTTCCGGGCCATAAGCCGTGAAGCGCAGTGGATGCTCGAAATGGGCGTGGCCTCGGTGGAAGACATTGACAAGGCTTGTGTTTACGGGGCGGGCCACCCCATGGGACCCTTTCGTCTGAATGACCTAACCGGGATCGACCTGACCTACACAATGGCCATGGAAAAATTCAGGGCCACGGGAGACCGCGCAGAACTGCCCTCCCCCAGCGTGGTGGAAAAGTACGTCCTGGGCCATTACGGCGAAAAGACGGGCAAGGGATGGTACGACTACTCTGAGAAATAGGGCCTCGCGCCGGGGGACGTCCATCACCTCATGGGCGTCCCCTCTCCCACATCCTCACGGGATATTTGGGGTCTGGTCTTGACATTTGACGAGGCGCGTGGATTCCACACTGGCTGGAGGCCGGTGGAGGATTCTTGCTCTCGATTCTGTCAAATGTTGGGAACTGACATCTTCACCTTGTGCCGCGCTCAGCGCGTGCCGTAGATATGAATCTTTTCCCTCTTCCAGACCCTCAGGACGTTGAAGATCTCCACGTCGGCGTAGTAGACCCGCTTCAGCCCATGCCGTGCGGCGATATCCCCGATGGCGTTCGAATTCCACTGGGCGTAAATGCCGTAGCCGGATATGGGCTCTTTTACTTGCTCCACGCGACCGTTCGCATGGATCACCACGGCCGGGGTGTGGACGAGGTTCTTGCTGAAAGGCAGCCTCACATGGGTATAGGCGAGTCCCACGAGGGCACGGTTCCCCCACGCCACGCATCCCGGAAGCAGCAGGATCATGACTGCCAGGAACCCGAAAAGAGCATTTTTCACAAGGTTCATGGGAGGGTCCTCAAGGGCATTTGACCCGGGGTTCAGTCACCGTAGACGATTACCCTCCACCGGGTGTAGAGGCCGAAAAAGACCTGGTAGAGTTCCTGGTCCGCGTGCCGCATGACCGTAATCCCCCCGTTTTTCGCCGCGGCTGCGTAGCTGGCGTCCCCCCACGAAAAAAGCCACAGGAGACTGTAGGCCTCCGCGGTGCCTCGCTTGGAGCCAAGGGTGGTCTCGTTGAGATCCGTGTCAAAAGGCGTCTTCACGTTCACGAAGGCGCACCCGCTGATTATCAAGAGCACACCCAGGAACACGGTAGTGAGAACGATCCGCCGTTTCATGGAAACCTCCCGCACATTTTGTCTCCCCCGGCCCCCCGGGGGGAAAGGGTCGCTCGGGAATCTCGGGCACCTATCTTTCACTCCCGCCGTGTGCGGGATCGAGGGCAAATGCGGCCTAGTCATACTCCCCAACCTCCAGAGCGTATCGGTACATCTCCCGCACCGCCTCCACGGTGCAGGCGGCGTGTAGGGAATTGCTCGTGGCCAGCATGAAGCCCCCTCCCGCCTTGGCCTGGGCCATGCAACGGTCCACTTCGGCCCGCACGCGCGCGAGATCCGTGCCCGTTAGGACGCTGACGCAGTCCACGTTGCCCAGGAGGACCATGCGGTCACCGTACCGCTCCTTGATTCTTCCCAGGTCGTTTCCGGCAGCCGGCTCGAGTGCGTGCATGCCACGGATTCCCGTCTCAAGGGTCATTTGGATGAGGGGTTCTACGAATCCGTCCGAGTGCCAGATCACCGGAATCTCCAGGGCCTCCACGATCCTCCGGTAGCAGGGGATGGCCAGTTCCCGGAAATCTTCGGGCGACACGAAGGTCTTGCCCTTGTAAGCCACATCGTCCCCCATGACCACGAAGTCCACCCCCAGCTCCTGGGCATGCCGGCAAAGGTCAATGAACCAGGTGGTACGCCTGTCCAGGACCTCCCGGACCAGTTCCCGATCGTCATAGAGCATGTAGAAGAAATGTTCGAAGCCCATGCTCTCCATGGTCAGGCCGAAGGGCCCCAGGTGGGCGTTCAGGACGTGGGCGCGGTCCGGGTATTTTTCCATGACCCGCCGGACTGCGGCAGGTGGCGTTCGTTCTTCCAGGCGCGGTGGGGGGATGAAGCGATCCAGGTCTTCCCTGGTTTTGAGTGCCCCGGTGATGTAGGAGCCCTTCTCCCAGACCCGGCCGAATTCGTCCACACCGTGCCATCCTGCAAAGACCCCGCCGCCCGTATCGTATCCTTCGGGCACCTCGATATTCATGAGTGAGGGAACCAGGGGCATGTCTCCACACCAGCACTGGGCGCGGATGGGGAAGGCATCGATTCCCAGGGCCTCGTAGGCCCGGGCCGGGTTCCCATTCCCGAAGGCGCGCACGAACCTGGGGTCCATGGAAAAGGTGAATAGAGGTACCCGGTCTGCTTCCTCGTGGTTCAGGGCGGTAAGGACCCTTTCCCTGGATGTCATGGGCCGTTTTTTCCCGGGCGACATGGTTAAGGTTGCCTCCGTGTCTCACGGATGACTTTGTAAAGGCCCCGGGCCTCGAAACGGGCTCAGGCGAGCCCTTGCCCCCTCGCCGCCAAGAGCTCGGCGGCCCTTTCAACGGCAGAGGCCGAGTCGGGCGCGTAGCCGTCGGCCCCGATCCCCTCGGCAAACTCCGGGGTCACGGGTGCCCCCCCGACCATGATGATAACCCGCCCCCTGAGGTCCGCCTTTTCCAATGTCTCGACGGTCTTCTTCATGTTGGGCAAGGTAGTCGTGAGCAGGGAAGAGAGTCCCACCACGTCGGGTTCGTGCTCCGCGATGGCCTCCAAGATGAGGTCCTCGTGGACGTCCACTCCCAGGTCCACCACACTGTACCCGGCTCCCCGGAACATCATGGCCACCATGTTCTTGCCGATGTCGTGAAGATCAGCCCTCACGCTGGCCAGCAGCACCTTGCCCCTGGGTTTGGCCCCTGATTGAACCAGGGCGGGCTCCAGCACTTCGAGCCCTGCATTCATGGCCCGGGCCGCGATCATCACCTCGGGCATGTAGATCTCGTCCCGCTTGAAACGCTCGCCGATGATTGCCATGGCGGAAACCATGCCCTCCTCCAGGATACGATCGGGCGGAATGCCCTTATCCAGGCATGCTGAAACCAATTCGCGCACTGCGGGGGCTGCGCCCTTCATGAGAGCCGTGCGGATTTCGATCAGTCGTTTGTCCATCTCTGTTCTCCGTCTTATCCTTGCAAGGGGACAAAGCCCTTGACACCGGGGAAGCTTGCCTGTGTGATGGAAGGCCCAGGCATCCACCAAGTAGGGAGAGGAGGTTCGTCATGAATCGATATCACAGAAAGGCCCTTCTGGCAATGTTCATCGCCGTATGCCCCCTTCTGTGGGCGTCCGGGGCCGCGGGGCAATCACTGGGGATGCTTTCCTCCGGGAAGGCGGAAACAGGGATCCTGGCCACGGGAGGCGGCAGGTTCGTCTTCGGTCAGATTTCCGAATCGGCAAAGGACCAGTATATGCTGGACACCCGGACGGGAAGGCTCTGGCGCATCGGGCACAGCGGCAAGATCGGGGTGTTCCTCAAACCCATTCCCTACCGATCGGAATCAGGGGAGTGCAACGTTTTGCCGGGTGAAGCCGGGACCTCCAAGGCTCCCGCCAAGGGCCGTTAGGGCCGGCCATGCCCTTGTCAGGAGCCGGTCCGAAAGGCATGCCATGCGTCCCAGAAGCCGGGATAGGACTTGTCCACGCACCGGGCCCCCGCGATACGTAGCCCGGGGAGCATCAGGCCCACCACCGCAAGGCTCATGGCGATCCGGTGGTCGTCGTGGGAGGAGATCTTGGCAGGCCGGAGGGGGCGCTTTCCCGCAATGGCGAGTCCGTCCCGGGACTCCTCCACCTCGCCGCCCAGCCGCTTCCACTCCATCGCCACGGCCCGGAGCCGGTCGCTTTCCTTGAACCGGAGGTGGGGCACGTTACGGATCACCGTCTTGCCTTCCGCAAAAAGGGCCACGGCCGCCAGGGTGGGCACCATGTCCGGCATGCAGGACATGTCCGCCTCCACCGCCCGGAGTCTGCCGCCGCGAACCGTCACGCGGTCGGTGCCCCTTTCAACGGAACAGCCCATCTCTTCCAGGATTCCCAGGAACCCGATGTCCCCCTGGTGCGTCAGGCGTGGGTCGATATTCGCGGTGGTAACGGAGGCCCCGGACACGGCGGCCCCCGCCCAGAAATAGGAGGCGCTGGATGCGTCCCCTTCGATGCGAAAATCTCCGGCCCGGTAGGGACGGGGGGCGGAGACCCTAAAGTACCTGTATCCCTCCCGCAGGACCTCCACACCGAAACGGCCCATGACCGCTGTTGTGAGGTCCACGTAATGCCTGGAGACCAGATCACCCGTGACCTCGATCTCCACGTTTCCGGAAGCGCAGGGAGCAGCCAGCAGCAGGGCGGAGACGAACTGGCTGCTCCGGTCACCCGCCATGCGGATCTTGCCGCCTGAAAGGCCCCGGCTTCGGACCAGCACAGGCGGAAAACCGCTAGTCGCGGGGAACGAGATCCGGGCACCGAGGCCTTCTAGGCCAAGGCACAGGCCCCCAATGGGCCTCTCAAGCATCCTTCGGGCACCAGTGAGAAGGTGTTGTCCGGACCCCAGCGCCGATACGGCCAACAGGAAGCGGAAGCTGGTCCCGGAGTTTCCCAGGAACAGGGTGGAGGGGTCGGACCGGGCGGGAAACCGGCCGCCGGTTCCCTGGACGATGATCTCCCCCTCCCGGAGATCAACGGGGACCCCCAGAGTGCGGAGACCGTTCACGGTGTGCATCGTATCCTCGCAGAGGAGAGGATCAATGATCCTGCTCCGACCGTCTGCCAGGGCGGCCGCCACCAGGGCCCTGTGGGTGAGACTCTTGGATGGGGGTATCGGAATCGTAACGGACGGTCCGCCCCCGGATCGATAGGGTTTCATGGCTTGATCGCCTCCAGCACCGCGGTCTTCATCACCTCGAGGGGTGGCTCCAGCCCTGTCCACAGCCTGAATTGCTCGGCCCCTTGAAAAATGAACATGTCCAGCCCGCTCACGGTACGGCATCCCCGGGCCCGGGCCTTTTGAAGGAGAAGCGTATCCCGAGGGTTGTAGACCAGGTCCATGACCACAAGACCCTTACGCAACACATGGTCCGGCACGGGGCACGTATCCGCGAGGGGGTGCATACCCACCGGTGTGGCATTCACCAGGAGATCGGCACCGAATTCCCACGCCTCTTGCTCGGCCAGGAATGGACAGTCCAGCTCTTTTGCGAGGCGCTCGCCCCGCTCTCGGGACCGGTTGGAAACGGCCAGGGCAGCTTGGTTCCGGGCCAGGGTGAATCCCAGGGCCCTGGCCGCGCCCCCGGCACCCACGATGAGGCATGGCATCCCTCGAAGCGCCCCGGGGTCCAGGCAGGTCTCCAGTGCCTTGAGTGCCCCGTAAGCATCCGTGTTGAAACCCACGAGGAGATCGCCTCGCCTGGCAATGGTGTTCACCGCACCGATCTTCCTTGCCATCTCGTCAACCTGGTCCAGAAACTCCATGACACTCGTTTTATAGGGCAGGGTGACGCTGAGTCCTTGTAGGTTGAGCGCCCTTGCTCCAGTGACGGCGCCTGCAATGTCACGGGTTTCGAAGGCCAGGTACAGGGCGTTGAGGCCCACAGCGGCAAAGGCGGCGTTGTGCATGCGTGGGCCCAGTGTGTGGGCCAAAGGGCGGCCCACTAGCCCGTAAAGGGCGGTGTTGGAATCTATGTGCCTCGAAGTTTTTCCAGAATCCATCGGGTTTCCTCCAAAGGGAGTTGTCCGGGGGCCGTTTCTTCTCCGGGGTCCAGGGACGCAAATGTGAAGGATGCCCCCAGGAGAGGAGAAAGGACCCGGCTGGGCCTGCCCAGTTCTCCCAGGCAGAAGGCCACCACCTCTGTACCCAGCCTTCTGGCCAGGGGGATGAGACTCAGCACCCTCAGGTTGTCCTCGGGCTCCCGGGCCATGGAGACGATTTTGACTCCGTGGGCTCCGCCTGCGGCCATCCTCCTCAGACGCTCCTCCAGCGCCTGGCGGGAGGGTGTTCCGTTGCGAAGGTGGCAGGAGATCAAAAGCCCCGATTCCCCGCGTCTTTTGGCGATTTCCCGCCGGAACTCGAGGGGCATGCTGAATTCAACGTCGATCCAGCGGGCGCCCGCCGCGGCGGCCCCGGTAAGTATGCGGACTCGTTCCGCGTAGCCCGCCCGGCCTGCGCCCCCTTCCTTCCTGGAACGGTAGGTGGCAATGACCGGTTTTTGAGTGGCCGCCACCAGGGCTTCCACGTCAAAGGTCTCCATCAGGTCCAGGCGCAGTTCCATGAGGTCTGCGACTGGTTCCGCCCTGTGGATCTTGGCCAAGGCCTCAGGAGTGTCCCTGGCCGTGATGGAGACGCAGATCATGCTCTTTCCCCTTCTTGACGGATGTTTCGGCGGAGCCTTTCGAGGAACTTCTCCATCTCCTCCATGTCCCTTCCCTTTATGATGTGGGTCAGGTAGCGGAGCCGGGAGTTGATTCTCTCGATCTGTTCCACCGTGTAGGGATTGAAAAGGATCTCCGCCAGGAGCCTGTCGTCCTCGGAAAGGAGTGCCTTGGCGATCTTCAGGTGCTCGTTGAAGGTGGTGCCGGGGGCGTCCTGTTTTTTCATGCAGGCCGCGAAAACCAGGGAAGACGCGAAGGGCACGGAAAGGGAGTAGGCGATGGTCCTGTCGTGTTCCTCGAAGGTGTACTCGTGGAGGTTCAAGCGCAGGCCCGAGTAGAAATCCTTGAAAAAGGCCTTGCCCTCCTCGTCCGACTCCTTGATGATCACCGTGTGCTGGGAACTGAGGTCGCGGATGTTTGCGAACGTGGGCCCAAACATGGGATGGGTGGAGACGAACCTTCGCCTGGAAGCAGCGTAATAGTCGCGGAGGCCTGTCTTGACCGAGGCTATGTCGGACAGGATGCAGTCTTCGGGTAGGTGGGGGAGGGCGGCGTCGAATGCCTCCAGCGTCTCCGGGAGGCTTACTGCGTTGATGAGGATCCGGGGCTCAAATGCCCGAACCTCTCCTACATCCGTGTACCTTTCGACGCGGAAGAAATACTTTAGTTTCCTGGGGTCGCGATCGTAGACCGCCACCTCGTGGTCCAGGCACAATTCCTCCACGAGCCAGGCACCCATGCGGCCCGCGCCCATGACGAAGATTCTCATGGCACCTTCACCTCCTGATAGCATCCCATCAGTCGGAACCGGGAGGTCACTTTTTTCGCTCGTTCCAGGGCGTCCTTCACCTTTTTTTCCCGGATGGACCCCAGGAAATCCACGAAAAAGGCGTATGTCCCGGGCCGGGCCGGAATGGATTCGATCCGGGTGAGGCTGATTCCCTCCCCGGCGAAGACCTCGAGGACCCGGAACAGGGTCCCGGCCTTGTGCTCCGTGGAAAAGACCACCGAGCACTTATTCCCCGTCTCCTCCCCGTCTTCCCTGGCCAGGACCACGAATCGGGTCACGTTCCGGTCCAGGTCCTCGATGTTTTCCTTGAGCACATCAAGGCGATAGAGCCTGGCGCAGGCCTCGCTGGCGATGGCGGCCGATCCCCTGGGCCTTTCCTCGGAGAGCATCTTGGCCGCGCCCGCCGTGTCCGGGTAGTGGATCGGTTCGAGCCTGTTCCGGTTCAAAAACATTCGGCACTGGGCCAGGGCCTTGGGATGGGAGTAGACGGCCCGTATTTCCCGGTGGTTCGTGTCAGGGAGGACCAGCAGGCAGAGGTGAACGGGCAGTTCCACGGCCGCCACTATGCGCAGGTCACTGCGGATCAGGAGACGGTTCACCTGGTCCACGGCGCCCCCCAGGGTGTTTTCCACCGGCACGATGCCGTAATCGTAAAGGCCCGATTCCACCCGCTCGAAAACATCGGCGAACCCGGGGCAGGGCATGGGCACCAGACCCCCGTCCCAGGCCTGGGCGGCCAGCTCGCTGTAGGCCCCGTGCTCCCCCTGGAACCCGATCAGCCTGTGCTCACGACCCTGCAACGCCTTGCTCTCCCGTACTATCTCTCCGAAAGCCCGCCCGATGAACTCCCGGCTCAGCAGGGGGGTGGCCCGATTCTCCAGGCCCTCAAACAATTCCTTTTCCCGTTCCGGGTCTTCGACCCGGGCCTTGTGCCTTCGGGCCGCAAGCACCAGTTCCATCCGCTCGTTGAGCAGGTTCAGGAGACTGGTGTCGACCCGATCGATTTCCTCTCTGATACTCTCAAGATTCATGCAACACCCCTTGCCACCACATATGGGTGATCTCCTCAAGTTCGTGATAATTGATCGGTTCCACCACGGCTTCGCCCAGACGGTGGAGCCAGACGAAATACAGGTAATCGCCCCGGCGTTTCTTGTCCTTGGCAATCTGCCGGACGAGATTCTCCGGATCCATGGGAGGTCTGAAAGGCAGCCCCAGATCCCTCAACAGGTCGTACAGTCTGCGGCATTCCGGGGGAGCCAGGAGGCCCCTTGTCGCGGAGAGTCCTGCGGCGATCGCCATGCCCACGGCCACCGCTTCCCCGTGGGAGAGGCCACCTTCCCTTTCCAGGGCGTGGCCGAAGGTGTGCCCGAAATTGAGAAGCCTCCGCTCACCCCTTTCCCGTTCGTCCCGGTTCACAACGGCCGCCTTGATCCTGATGGAGTCTGTGACCAGCCTTTCCAAAGCGTCCGGGCTGCGGTTGAGGATCTCGCGGCCGTGGGTTTCGAGAAAGCCTATGAGCTTCCCGTCGGCGATGGCCCCGTGCTTTACGACCTCAGCCAGGCCGTTTCGAATTTCACGGTGCGGCAGTGTGCCCAGGAGGTTAACGTCACACAGAACGAACCGGGGCTGGCTGAAGACGCCGATCATGTTCTTGTAGCCCCGGAGGTTGACCCCGTTTTTTCCCCCGACGGCCGCGTCCACCTGGGCCAGGAGTGTTGTGGGGATCAGACCGAAAGGGACTCCACGCATGTAGGTAGAGGCCACAAACCCGGTCAGGTCGCAAACGATGCCCCCTCCCATCCCCACGATGAAGGAGGATCGGTCGCACTCCAGCCGAAGGAGCCCTTCGTAGAGTTCCAGGGCCGCATCCAGGGTCTTGGACCGTTCGCCGGTGCCGGTTTCGAGGACCTCCATGGGCGGACATTTTTGGCCGTGGGCCTTTCGCACCGGACCGTCCGTGATGAGAATAATCTTGCCGCCGGGCAGATACCGCCCCAGGTTCTCCAGCCTTTCCCCCGTGACCACCCTGCACCGGCCCGCGGTCCCGCGGATTTCAATGGTTTTCAAGAGACGCCCTCCCTCCCGCGATCGCCTCGTCTCCTTCCAGGCACGCCAGGGTGCGCTGGAGCCGCTTCAACTTTCCCATGAGTCCCTCGAACATGTGCGGCGGCATGGCCTGGTCCCTGTCGCAGAGGGCTTCGCAGGGGTTGCAGTGCACCTCGATGAGGATGCCGTCCGCCCCGGCGGCCATGGCCGCCAGGCTCATGGGTTCGATGATGCTGAGCCTTCCCGTGCCGTGGGAGGGGTCCACCAGGATGGGCAGGTGGCTGATCTCCTTGATGGAAGGCACGATACTCAAGTCCAGGGTGTTGCGGTTGTAGGTCTCGAAGGTCCTGATGCCACGCTCGCAAAGGATGACGTTCGGGTTGCCCCCGGCCAGGATGTACTCCGCGCAGTTGAGCCATTCCTTGAGGGTGGAGTACATGCCGCGTTTGAGCAGGACGGGCGTTTGCACTTTCCCTACCTCTTTCAGCAGGGAGTAGTTCTGCATATTTCTCGTTCCTATCTGAAGGACGTCGGCGTATTCACACACCCAGGTTACGTCCCGGGGGTCGGTCACCTCCGTGACCACGGGAAGTCCAGTCACCCGCCTGGCCTTTTCCAGGATCTTGAGACCCTCAAGCCCCAGCCCCTGGAAGTCGTAAGGTGAGGTGCGCGGCTTGAAAGCGCCGCCCCTGAGCATGTTGGCGCCGGCCTCCTTTACCTTGATGGCGGTCCCGATGGTCTGCTCCTCGCTCTCCACGCTGCAAGGTCCGGCGATCACCACGAATTCTTCTCCGATCCTGACGCCTCCCACCTGAATCACGGTCCGTTTGTTCGGCCTGCCGTTGCAGGTCGCAAGCTTGAGGTTCTTCATGGTTTGATCTCCCTTCTCAATCTCTTTCCTTTCCCGGGCAAGCCCCGGGCGGCAGGAAACGACTCCTCCTGGAAAGGGCATCTTCAGATAAGGCCCGAATCTCTTCTCATGGTCTCCCTCACGGCTTTGCAGGTGGACCCAAGGCCCGCACCCTCAAAGCGTGGTCGGCCAGGACCACCCTGACCATGGCCTCCAGCACGGGCACGATTCTGGGCACGGCGCACACATCGTAGCGCCCGGCAAGGCGAAGGGATGCGGGTAGGCCCTCACGGTCGATGGTCTCCTGTTCCCGGCCGATGGAGGGGATCGGTTTCACAGCGGCCCGGATGATGATCTCGTCCCCATTGGATATGCCCCCCAGGATACCGCCCGCGTGGTTTGTCTTGAAACCGGCAGGGGTCAAGGGGTCGTTGTTCTGGGAGCCCCGGGCGCGGGCGGCCTCCAGGCCGTCTCCGATCTCCACGGCCTTCACGGCTCCCACCGACATCGCAGCCTTGGCCAGGTCCGCATCCAGCTTGTCGAAAACGGGCTCTCCCAGGCCCGCCGGACACCCGGAGACCCGCACCTCCACGACGCCTCCCACGGAATCGCCCTCCTCCCTGGCACGGATCATGGCCTGTTCCATGCGCCGGGCGGCCTCCGGATCAGCGCACCTGCAGGGGTTGGACTCAATGACCTCGGGCTTAAACCGGGAGGCCCGAATGCCCGCTATCTCCAGGGCGTAACCCAGGACCCGCACCCCGTGGGGCTCCAGGATTTTTCCGGCCACGACCCCTGCCGCTACCCTGGCGGCAGTCTCCCGGGCGGAAGACCTCCCTCCGCCCCGGTGGTCGTAGTGCCCGTATTTACGGTAATATGTGTAGTCCGCGTGACCCGGCCTGAAGAGCCGGGCCAGGACCTCGTACGGCGCGCTTTGAACGTCCTCGTTTCGGATGAGGAGGGTAAGGGGCGTGCCCGTGGTTCGGCCCTCGAAGATCCCTGAAAGGATTTCCACGCAGTCCTTTTCCTCCCGGGGGGAATCGAGGGCGCCTCTTCCGGGCCTTCGCCTGGAAAGCTCCCCGATAAAATCCTCGGGCCCCAGGCGGATCCCGGGGGGACAGCCGTCGATCACGGCTCCCACGCAGGGACCGTGGGATTCCCCGAAGGTAGTGATCCGGAAGGCTTCTCCGAAAGAATTCCCCGCCATGGTCAGGCACTCCTCCCCGGGCCCTGCAATGGGGCCCGCATGATGATTCGATCAACCACTTCCTCCACCCCAAGGAACGAGGTGTCGACCCGGTGGTGGGCCGCCCCCTGGTAGAGGGAGAGCCTTTGCCGGAGGACCGTTTCGATCTCCCCGAGGGGGTCCTTGCCCGTGAGGCCGGGCCGGGTGTGGCCGCGAAGCCCATCCTCCTGCATGCGACGCCGGATCTTTTCGGGTCCAGCCTGAAGCCAGACCACCCAGCCACGGCGTTTTAGAAGCTCGACATTTCGAGGATCCAGCACCACCCCTCCTCCTGTGGAGATCACCAGGTCATCCCGGCGGCAGAGGTCCTGGATCAACCGGGTTTCCATCTTCCTGAAAGCCGGCCATCCGTGCATGGAGACGAGGTCTGGTATGCCCCGGCCCGCCCCCTTCTCGACCTGCTCGTCAGTGTCCACGAAGGGCCGCCCGAGCCTCTGGGCCAGCCTTCTTCCGACGCTGGTCTTTCCCGTGCAGCGGTAACCGATCAATATGATGTTCATGGCGGTTGTGTGACGCCAAAAAAAAGCCGTGGGCCCGTCAAGAGCCCACGGCTTGAATGCAAACGAATCCCGCACGTCAACCCATGGGCATGGCACACCCCCAGAAATAAAAATAAAAACCACCCCAGGGTTGATATTGTCCTACGGATTTCGTCATGGTCTTTCCTTTCAGATGATCTGCGCTCTTTAGACCAATCATAGCAGTGTGTCAAGAAAAAAATGAAAAGATCATGGTTTCCATATCGGTTCAAAAAATTTTAACCGGGTGGTATTCCGCTCTCACCGCAAAAGCCGCAAACCAGACAAAAGGAGGTCTTGAACCAACTTGTACGCAAAAAAGGGTTTGGCAATGAAGCGGACAAGGCCTGCGGCGATGGTCTTGATTGTTGTTGCGGTTCCGGCCGTGAAGGCGGATGGAGACCCCAGGGTCCTCCAAGCTGAGGGATGGAGAAGACTCAATGCATCGAAATTTTCATTACTCGTGAGGCGTGGCAAGTATTGACACATTCAGGTTATATGTATAGAATAACCATATTGGTAATACGTATCTAGGAGATGGCAATGAGAAAAACCACTGTTCAAATTGACGAAACCTTGCTCGAGGAAGCGGTAAAGGCCATCGGCGCAAAGACCAAGAAAGAAGCAATTGAAGCAGGGCTCAGATACATTGTTCAGCGAAAAAACAGGGAAGCGTTGCGACAGGAGCTCGGCACATTTGATATCGATTTGACCCTCCCCGAACTGGATCGCATGAGAAATGGCGAATGATCGTTTTCTGGTCGATTCTTCGGTGTGGATCTTCGCGCTGAGAAAAGACCCCATCCCCCCCATCAGGGATCGAGTGGCTGCATTGCTCAGAGACGACGCCGTGGTCACGACGGGTGTCATTAAGCTTGAGATCCTGACGGGCGCAAAGACCGAAAGGGAGTACACGCGCCTTAAGAGTCGCCTGGACGCCCTGGAGAGCCTTCAAACTGATGAGCGCGTGTGGCAAATGGCCTGCCGACATGGATTCACCCTCAGGCGCCAAGGGATGACCATACCGACTACGGACCTGTTGATAGCGACCTGCGCCTTGCAGGCCGGCGTTGTCGTGGTCCATGCTGATGCTCATTTTGATCTTATGTCGGGACCGCTTGGGCTCCGAACCGAGAGCCATGTCCGGTTGCTGAAAAAAGCGCTATCCTGAAGATCTCCGGGTGAAAGCCTTCCACGAGTAGCCGCCTAGGCTATATGCAGAGGACCCCGGCCCGATCAAAAAAATTCTTGACTTTTTGGGCCGCATCATTTAAAAGCCTTCGCTCATGAATCGAACTCAGCTAAAAACTCAGACGGAAAGGACCAGGAATTGGTGGTGGCGCGGTTCCGTAAGGGAGGTGCGCCCACCGAGATCGAACTGAAGATAGATCACTGAAGAGCAAAAGAACCGTGGGCATGCCTCTCCGAGGTCCCACGGTTTTTTTACGGCGCGCGTAAAGGAAAGGCCGTGGGGCTGAGATTGAAGCCCACGGCCTTTTTGTTTTCAGGAGGATTGCCTTGGAAATGCAACCGACCTTTCAAGAGTTTCGGGCCCTTGCCGGTCATGGAAACTGGATCCCCGTCTACCGGGAATACCTGGCGGACACGGAGACGCCGGTTTCGGCCTACCTGAAACTCCGCGACCACGGCCCCTCCTACCTCCTGGAGAGCGCCGAAGGAGGCCGGCACTGGGGTCGCTACAGCTTTATCGGCTGTAGTCCACACCTTATTTGCCGCCTGGAAGGGGACCGGCTGGAAATCCGCTGGGATTCAGGTGAGAAATCGGAATTGTCCGCAGAGGACCCCATGAAGGCCCTGAGGGCCGTCACCCGGGCCTTCAAGGCGGTCTCCGTCCCGGGCCTACCCCCGTTTCAAGGAGGCCTGGTGGGGTTCGTGGATTACGACCTGGCGAGACGGTGGGAAAGGATCCGCACCGGAGCGCCCGGTCCCTCCGATGGTCCGGGGTTCCTGTTCATGCTCGCGCGCAGGCTCATCGTCTTCGATCACTTCAGGCACAGCGTCCGCGCCGTGGCTTTTGCCCACCTGGACGGTTCCCGGGACCCCGCCTCCGTCTACGAGGATGCCTGCCGCGAAGTGAAAGAGACATTGGCTCTCTTGCGGAAACCCTGCCACGACGAGGAAAAGGGAGCGACCCCCTGCCTTTCAGGGCTTCGGAGCAACTTCAGCCGGGAGGCCTTTGAAGAGGCCGTGGCCCGGGCCAAGAACCACATCGCGGCCGGGGACGTGATCCAGGTGGTCCTCTCCCAGCGGTTTTCGAGCATTTTTTCGGGGGACGACTTCACACTCTACCGGAATTTGAGGAGCATCAATCCTTCCCCCTACATGTTCTACCTTCACTTCGGACAGATCAGACTCCTGGGAGCCTCGCCGGAGATCCTGGCCCGCCTCAGGGACGGCCGAATCGAATTGCGGCCCATCGCGGGCACGCGAAAGCGAGGCCTGACCCCCGGGGAGGACCGTGCCCTGGAACGCGAACTCCTCTCCGACCCCAAGGAACGGGCCGAGCACATCATGCTCGTGGACCTGGGGCGAAACGACGTGGGCAAGGTGGCGTCCCCCGGTACGGTCAAGGTCCCGGGGCTCATGGAGGTGGAACGCTACAGCCATGTGATGCATATGGTCTCCAGGGTGGAAGGCGTTATTGCAAAGGACAAGGATGCCTTTGATCTTTTCATGGCGGCCTTTCCAGCCGGCACGGTGACCGGCGCTCCAAAGGCTCGGGCCATGGAGATCATCTCTGACCTGGAACCTGAAGCGCGAGGCCCCTATGCCGGCGCGGTGGGCTATTTCGCCCTGAACGGCAACATGGATTTCTGCATCACCATACGAACCATGGTCCTGGTGGAAGGCAAGCTTTCCATCCAGGTGGGGGCCGGCATCGTGGCGGATTCCTCCCCGGCCATGGAATACGAAGAGACCCTTAAGAAGGCGGCCGCTCTCTTCGCGGCCCTGGGAAGGAAGAAGAAAAATGATCTTGATGCTGGATAACTACGACTCTTTCACCTACAACCTGGTCCAGATGATCAGGGTCCTGGGGGAACAGGTCCGCGTTTGTCGCAATGACGAGCCCTGCCTTTTGCACTTGGAGGCCCGAAGGCCCATGGCCATGGTTATCTCGCCCGGGCCGGGGACTCCTTCGGAGGCGGGGCTCTGCGTGGAGGCCATCCGGCATTTCGCTCCCAGGATCCCCTTGCTGGGGATCTGCCTCGGTCACCAGGCCCTGGCACACGCCTTTGGTGGCCGGGTGGTCAGGGCGCCGCGGCTCATGCACGGGAAAGTCTCGAGGATCCACCACGATGGGCGGGGCATCTTCCGACGTCTTCCCAGCCCCTTCAAGGCGACACGGTACCACTCCCTCATCGTGGAAGGAGCCACCCTCCCAGACTGCTTCCGGGTCTCCGCCTGGACCGAAGAGGGCGAGATCATGGGTATCCGGCACAACGTGTACCGGGCCGAGGGAATCCAGTTTCACCCGGAGTCCATTCTCACGGAACACGGTGGTTTGTTGATGGAAAACTTTGTCCGGTTCGGAAAGGAGGAAGATAATGATTCGTGAGGCCATTGGAAGGGTGGTCGAAGGAGATCACCTAGCCGAAGGCGAGATGCAGGAAGTGATGGAGGAAATCATGACCGGGCGGGCCACCCCGACCCAGATCGCGGCCTTTATCACGGCCATGCGCATGAAAGGGGAGACAGTGGAGGAGATTACAGGGGCGGCCCGGGTCATGAGGGCCAAGGCGAGGAGGGTTCGTGTGGGTGGAACGCAGGGGTCCCGGGGAGCAGGGGCGCAGGATGTTCCCGACGAGCGGGTACTTGACACCTGCGGCACGGGCGGGGACGGAAGTGGGACCTTCAACGTCTCCACGGCCACGGCCCTGGTGGCGGCAGGCGGCGGGGTCCGGGTGGCCAAGCACGGCAACCGCGCCGTGTCGAGCCGTTGCGGGAGCGCGGATGTCCTCGCTGAACTGGGGGTCAGGGTGGATATTCCCGTGGCCGACGCTGAGCGCTGCATCCGCGAAATCGGGATCGGCTTCCTCTATGCCCCCCTCTGCCATGAGGCCATGCGTTACGCCGCCCTGCCCCGAAGGGAGATCGGACTGAGAACCCTTTTCAACCTCCTGGGTCCGCTGACGAACCCTGCAGGGGTCTCGGCGCAGGTCCTGGGAGTCTACGAGGCGGGGCTTACGGAGAAAGTGGCCAGAGTGCTGGGGAGGCTGGGCACCTTGGAGGCCTTTGTGGTGTGCGGAGAGGGCGTCTACGACGAAATCAGCATCTGCGGCCCCACACGGGTATCCCACCTCAAGGGTGAGTCCGTAGAGACCTTTGAACTGAAGCCTGAGGACCTGGGACTCAAGAGGAGGGACCCTTCGGGGATCCGAGGTGGGGGGCCCCCGGAGAACGCACGCATCATCCGAGGTATCCTGGAGGGCCAGGAAGGGCCTTGTAAGGACATGGTGCTTTTGAACGCGGCTGCGGCCTTCGTGGCGGCCGGACTCGACACCGACCTTCGGTGCGGCATGGAGCGGGCCCGGGAGGCCATCGGCTCCGGAAAGGCCCGGCTGAAGCTCGAGGCGCTCATCCGTTTTACGAACGGTTGCGGCCGGGGCGAAGGAAAACCTCGTCCGGAGGGTGCGGCATGAGGCGGGAGATTGCGGAGATCCTTCGCACGAAAGCGCGGGAGGCCCGGCGTCTAAGGGAACTGGGGGTCAAAGCGGTCGTGGCAGACAGGCCGAGGGATTTTCTTGGGGCCCTGGGTCGGCAGGGCCGTTGCGGGCTGATCGCGGAGATCAAGTTCTCCTCCCCTTCCTCAGGGATTCTCCGCAAACGGGGAGATCCTGTGGCCATAGGGAAAAGATACGAGGAGGCCGGGGCCTGTGCCCTCTCGGTCCTGACCGAGTCACGCTACTTCGGCGGAGATATCCGCTTTCTGCCACGCTTGCGGGAGGCGGTCTCTCTTCCCATTCTCCGAAAGGACTTCCTGGTGCATGAAGTTCAGGTGGCGGAATCGGCCGCGTTCGGGTCTGATGCAGTCCTGCTCATCGCCTCGTTTCTCTCTTCACGGAGACTCGCGGCGATGATTGAGGCGTGCCGCAGGGCGAGACTGGCTCCCCTGACCGAAGTTCACGATGAACATGACCTGGAAAAGGCCCTGGCCTGCGGGGCGCAAATCATCGGCATCAACAACAGGGATCTCAGGACCTTTCGCGTGAATCTTGCCGTTACCGAGAGGCTCGCCCGTCTCATCCCGTCGGGATGCTTCCTGGTGAGCGAAAGCGGCATCCGAAGTGGCGAGGATGTCAGGCGTCTGAGAGACGCAGGGGCCCACGCAGTCCTCGTGGGGAGCGCCCTGATGCGGAGCGGGGACGTCCTGGACAAGGCCCGGGAGCTGGTCATGCGGGGCGAGGAGAAGCCATGACGCGGGTCAAGGTCTGCGGAATCACCCGTTGGGAAGACGCCCTCGCGGCCTGCCGTCTGGGCGTTCATGCCCTGGGATTCATCTTCGCCCCGAGCCCCCGGAGGGTCACGATGACGCAGGCCCGCGAGATCATCCGGCGTCTTCCACCCTTTGTCCTGGCCGTGGGGGTGTTCGTGGATCCGGATCTTTGCACGGTGGAAAGGGCCGTCTCTTTCTGCGGCTTGGACCTCGTGCAGCTTCACGGGGATGAAACCCCTGACTTCTGCCGGCAGTTGATGCCCCGGGCCGTCAAGACCCTCCGGATACGGCCCGGGGAAGTACCGTACGTGGCGCGTCGCTATCGGGACAAGGTCCGGGCACTGCTCATGGATACCTACAGCCCCGATGCGCCCGGGGGGACCGGCAAGACCTTTGACTGGGACCTCGCTGCGCCGGTTCTTCAGACCGGGATCCCGGTGGTGCTCTCAGGTGGACTGAAACCTTCCAACGTGGGGCAGGCCATTTCGAAGGTGAGACCCTGGGCCGTAGACGTAAACAGCGGGGTGGAGAAAGGTCCGGGAGTGAAGGATCCCGGACTTTTGGAGGTGTTTATGAAAGAGGTTCGACGGGCGGAAAGGAAGATTTAATGAATCGAAAAGGTTATTACGGAGAACTGGGAGGGATGTTCGTTCCAGAGGTCCTCATCCGGACCTTCGAGGAATTGGTGGCGGCTTTTGAGGAGGCAAGGGACGATCCCGGATTCCAGCAAGAGTACCAGGAGATCCTGTCCAGCTACTCCTGCAGGCCCACCCCCTTGACCTTCGCGAGGAACTTGTCAGAGTACCTGGGCGGAGCGGCGATCTACGTGAAACGCGAAGACTTGGGCCACACGGGGGCCCACAAGATCAACAACGTGATGGGCCAGGGCCTTCTGGCCGAACGCATGGGGAAAAAGCGAGTGATCGCGGAAACGGGCGCGGGCCAGCACGGTATCGCCACGGCCACCATGGCAGCCCGGTTCGGATTCCAATGCACCATCTACATGGGCGAGGTGGACGTGGCCAGGCAACGGCCCAATGTTTTTTGGATGGAACAACTCGGGGCACAAGTGGTCAGCGTCCGGGACGGCTCCCGCACCTTGAAGGACGCCATGAACGAGGCCTTTAGGGATTGGGCCACCAACATGAGCGACACCCACTACGTCCTGGGCACGGCATCCGGCCCCCACCCCTTTCCCGAGATGGTGACCTATTTTCAGTCTGTCATAGGCCGGGAGGCCCGAGCCCAGATCCTGGAACGGGCAGGAAGGCTCCCCGCCCGCGTGTATGCTTGTGTCGGTGGGGGATCCAATGCCATGGGGATTTTTTCGGGATTCCTGCACGACCCTGTGGAGCTGGTGGGGGTTGAGGCGGGAGGAAAGGGACTTACATCGGGCCTTCACGCCTCGCGACTAGCGTCGGGACAGGGAACCGTGGGCGTGGCCCAGGGATACAAGACCTACTTTTTGCAGGACCAGGACGGCCAGATGAAGGGAACCCACAGCATCGCGGCGGGCCTGGATTACGTGGGGGTTTCCCCCATCCTTTCCCACCTTCGGGACCGGGGAAGGGTGCGGGTGGAGGCAGCCGAAGACGCGGAAGTACTGGAGGCCTTTTCCCTCGTTCTCCGGAAAGAAGGCCTGATCCCCGCACTGGAGTCTGCGCACGCCTTTGCGGGAGCTTTCAGGGAGATCCCCGAGATGTCCCGACAGGACCTCGTTATCATCAACCAGTCCGGCCGGGGGGACAAGGACATCTTCACCATCGCCGAGGCGCTGGGGGATCCTGGGTGGCGGAATTTTTTGCGGGAAAAGGCGGAGGCGGATCGTGCTTGAATCGTATGTGAGGAAAAGACTACTTGAAAAGGGGATCCTGCTCATGACGCACCTGGTGGTGGGGTATCCTTCTCTGGACGGGTGCCGGGAGATGGTCCGGGCCATGGTGGAGGCCGGCGTGGACCTGGTGGAGCTTCAGATTCCCTTTTCAGAACCGGTGGCCGACGGGCCGGTAATCCTCAGGGCGAACCACGGGGCTTTGAAGACCGGCATCACGGTGAGGACGTGCCTGGAATTTGCGGGCGGGTTGGCTTCGCAGTTCCCCATACCCTTTCTCGTCATGACCTATTACAACATCCCCTTCCGATTCGGGCTGGATAATTTCGCACGCGTCCTTTCGGAAAAGGGGCTCTACGGGGTGATCGTGCCGGACCTTCCGCCCGAAGAGGCGGAACACCATGTCTCTGCCATGAGAAAGGAGGGGTTGGGGGCGGTTTTCATCCTCTCCCCTGAAACCTCGGTTTCAAGGATGGCCCGCATCACCGAGACGGCCAGCGGGTTTGTTTACTGCGTGGCTCGCCGGGGAGTGACCGGGGCCAGGACCCGTTTTTCCCCGGAGATAGTATCGTACCTGGCGCGGTGCCGGAAGGTCTCACCCCTTCCCATCGCCGTGGGCTTCGGGCTCAGGGAGCGGGCGGACCTGAATTTCCTGCGCGGAAAGGCGGACATCGCCGTGATCGGAACGGAGACGATCCGGGCCATGGAACGGGAGGGAGCGGACGGAGTGCGGGCCTTCATGAGGGGGCTTGTGTGAGGGAAAGCGGGAAGAATCTCCCCATGCCGCCATGGTCTTCAACGGGGCCGCCAGGGCGTCTCCAGGGCCTTTCTACACCGGCAGAGGATATCAAGGATCTCGAACGGGTCCTCGATCAAGGGAAAGGTGGGGACCCCCCTGGGCTCCAGGAAGTCCTTGGCCGCTTCCATGTGCTTTTTCTGGCCGCTGGAAGTGACGTAGATGGGCTTTTGGGGGTATTTTTCGGCCAGTTCTACGATGAAATCGAGGGACGGCACACCGGTCTCATCGGTGAGTAAAAGGACAGGGACCACGGCGTCGATGTTGGGATCCTTGAGCACGGCCTCCATGCCCTCGCGGTATCCGTAGGCCACGCCGTGTACCGTAGCGCTGGCCCAGATGTCCACGGGGTTTCGCATGCGGATGAAAGGGGGGCTGATTTCCTGAAGTCGTGCCCGGGTCTCCTCTTCCACCGGGGGTACCCGAAGACTGAGGTGCTTCTCGCAAAAGTCGGTGAGGCAGACCAGCATGGCGCCCGAGGGGGCAAGGAAGCTCACCCGGTTGCCCTCGGGCAAGGGCATCATGGCCAGGGCCTTGGCCGCCAGGAAAAGATGAGAGTATTTGTGGATCCTGCAAATGCCCGCCTGCCTCAGGGCGCCTTCGATAATGCGGTCGTCCGAGGCCAGGGCAGCCGTGTGTGCCACAGCCGCCCGGGAGCCGCCGGCCGAGCTTCCTCCCTTGAGAAGGATGACCGGTTTTTTTCGGGTGACCTTCCCGGCAAGATCCAGGAAGAGTCTCGGCCTTTTGAAGCTTTCCAGATACACGCAGATGGCCTTGGTCTCCGGGTCGCGGGCGTAGTATTCGAGGATATCACATTCGTCCAGGTCTATCTTGTTCCCCAGGCCCGCCACACGGGCCACGCCGAAGTGCTCTGCGCTCTTGATATAGCGCATTGTATGGGTGGCGAAGTTGCCCGTTTGCGCGATATAGGATATGGGCCCCTTGGGCAGTGCGCCCAGTGGAAAGAAGCTCGAGGTGAACCGATGGGGAGTGGATGTGTGCCCCGAGGTGTTTGGCCCCAGCACGCGCACGCCCGTCTCGCGGATCGCCTCCTTCAGCTCCTCCTGGAGGGATTCACCGTCTGCGTCCACCTCGGCAAAACCGCCCGCGGCCAGGACTATGGCCTTGATTCCCCTGGATGCGCAGTCGCGGACCGCCCGGGGGTTGGCCCGGGCAGGCAGGATGACCACCGCGAGGTCGATTCCCTCGGGAAGGTCCGATACGGCGCGGTGGACCTTGATTCCCAGGATTTCTCCGCCCTTTGGGTTTACCAGGTAGAGCTTCCCCTCGTACCCGTTGGCCAGGATGTTGCGGATTACGTCATTTCCTGGCTTGTGAGGCGTGGCGGATGCCCCCACGATGGCGATGCTCTCGGGTTCGAAAAATTTTTCCATATGGGTCGACACGTGCTACCTCTCTTTTTCATTGCCGGGTGCCGGGTGCCTGAAAGGTCCCGACAGCGGGGTCTTTGACGAAGTTTTCTCATACCATACTCGCCCCCGTGATTCAAAGGCAAGGATCTGCGACGGGGACAAAGGCCACCGGGGGGAATTGCGTTCCGCAGTGCGATGTGCCATCATGCCCATCAAGAAGTGTTTTCCGGTGACCAGGGCTAGGAGACACGGCGTTGCCGGCATACCTCTCACGGGCCGTCTCCTTTACCACTCGCTGGTCAGCTTTCGTTCCACCTCGGCCCAGCGGATCTCCAGGTTCCGCACCGCATCCATGCCCAGGCGGATGTGCGTTTCCATGTACTTTGCGTAGATTTCCTCGTGAAGCCGCTTGCCCTTGATGCCGCGCCGCTGAAGGGGCATGTCGGAGACGAGCATGATGGAGCCTATGGGTACCTCGTAGCGGTAGGCCACCGAAAACAGGGTCGCCAGTTCCATCTCGATGGCCAGGATGCGCTGGCGCCTGAGGTAATCCACGAAGTCCTCGTCAAACTCCCACAGCCTGCGGTCCGTGGTGTAAAGGATGCCGCAGCGCGGCGTGATGCCCGCATGTTTCAGGGCACCGATGCAGAAGAGGTTCACCGAGGAGGCGGGGATGGCCGGAAACTCCACCGGCAGGTAGTGCCGACTCGTGCCTTCGCCCCGAACGGCCGCCGAGGGAATAACGAAATCTCCCACCTCCAGGATGTCGTCGATCCCGCCGCACATGCCCAGCATGATCACGGACTTGAGCTTTTCAAGGAACGCCAGGCAGTGGATCAGGAGGGCCGCCTGGGGCGAGCCGATCCCGAAATCCACCATGCTGCAGTTGAGGTCCCTGGCGTGAACTACCCGGAAGTTGCCCTCGTGGCAGTCGGACCCCGTTTCTTCACTAAACCACTTGACGTAAGGCCTGAAGTTGGTGATCAGGATGTGCTCGCAGAAGGCATCCAGTTCACTGTTGGTGTACCGCTCCAAAGTCTGGCGGACGTATTCGTGTTCTTTGAGAATCATGCAAAATCCTCCAGTTTGGTCTCCGCTAAGGAGGAAAATGGCCGCCCGCTTGGGCCTTTCCGGTGTTCCTCAATATCCCTATCGGCTTTTCATGCCAGGACATCCAGTTTTTCGCAGCAGGCGCCGCCTTTGCAAATATAGAGATTGGGGGACTTGACCAACCGCTTTCCCATATTCCGGTGATAGGACTCGATCGGGACGGGCCCCAGGCCTGGAGGATGAAGAGCCCTCTATTCGCCGTGTTGGGTGCAACTCCCACGGCCCTGGTCGGTTCCGAACGGACTGGAGGGTAATTCCGGGGGCGGAAGAAAATAAGGGGCTTTCCGCCGCGCAGTAAGCCCCTTCCGGGTTTTCCTGGTGGGCGTGGGAGGGATCGAACCCCCGACCAATTGATTAAGAGTCAACTGCTCTACCAGCTGAGCTACACGCCCGGATATTGCTTTGAGTGAAATGGCGCGCCCGGCAGGACTCGAACCTGCGACCTACGGGTTCGAAGCCCGGCGCTCTATCCAACTGAGCTACGGGCGCCAAGTGTGAGATGAATGTGTAGCAAGGTTGGTTTTTTTTGTCAACTGATTTTTGGCCAGAAATATCTTGACAATAAGGAGTTTTTCGCATAAATAATTCTTTTCTAATTTTTCCTAGAGCAAGCAGGATCGCATTATGAAGACCTATATAGCCAAAGAGAGTGAAAGCACGAAGAAGTGGTACCTCGTGGATGCGGAGAACAGGGTCCTGGGCAGGCTGGCCACGCAGATCGCCATGAGGTTGCGGGGAAAACACAAACCCATTTTCACCCCCCACGCCGACACAGGGGACTTCGTGGTGGTGGTGAATGCTGACAAGATCCGGATGACCGGCAAGAAGTGGGACAACAAGTTCTATTACCGGCACAGCGGCTACATGGGCGGGCTCAAGGAAACGTCAGCCAAGAAGATGCTGGAAAAGAAGCCTGAGTACCTCCTGCGCCACGCGGTCAGGGGTATGCTGCCCAAGAACAGCCTGGGGCGGCGCCAGTTGAAAAAACTGAAGATTTTCGCGGGACCGGAGCACACCCACCAGGCACAGCAACCTGAGAAATTGGAGTTATAGATGGCCGAGGAACTGTATCACGCGGTAGGAAAACGCAAGACATCCATTGCGCGTGTCTGGCTCAAACCGGGGACCGGCACGCTGACCATCAACAAGCGGCCCGAGGCCGAATTCCTCGCCCGGGAATCGGATCGGATCATGGTCCGTGCGCCTCTTAAGTTAGCGGAGCTGGAAGGCCGCTTCGACGTGAACGTGAACGTGAGGGGCGGCGGAATATCGGGGCAAAGCGGCGCCATCCGGCACGGCATCAGCAAGGCCCTGGTGCTGCTGGACCCGGAACTCAGGGAGCCTTTGAAGAAGGCCGGGTTTCTTACCCGCGACGACCGGATGAAAGAGAGAAAGAAGTACGGCCAGCCCGGTGCGCGGAAACGATTCCAGTACTCCAAGCGCTAAGGCTGCGATCTCCACAACCGCCGGTGCTGTCCTCACATCCTGCGGCCGGTGGTCGACCACGGAAAACGCCAGGGGGAGCCCGGTAGAGGCTCCCCCTTTTTCGTGGTGTGTCCGGCATGGTTGTACCTGTGAGGGTGGAAGTCCCCATTCCCTGCGGCCACGGCGAGGAACAGGCCCAAATTTCCGCCCTCCGGGGCACAGGCGAGACCCTTGAGACGGAATCCCGAGAAAAATATCCGGCTGACGCTTGCCTATGAAGGTACCCGCTACCACGGGTGGCAACGGCAAGAGAACGATCTCACCATACAGGAAGTGGTGGAAGACCGGCTGGCCACCATGCTCCAGGAAAGGGTCACCCTGTTCGCTTCCGGAAGGACGGATGCGGGGGTCCATGCCCTGGGCCAGGTAGCCCATTTTCAATCCCGGACCCGCCTGGCGCCGGATGTCATCCTCAGGGGCCTCAACAGCCTGCTCCCGGAGGACATCCTCGTCCTCAGTGTCGAGCATGCTCCTCAGGATTTTCATGCCCGCTACAGCGCGCGGACCAAGACTTACGAATACCGGCTGCTGAACCGGCCTTTCCCCGATCTTTTTTCGCGCCGTTACGAGTGGTGGGTCAAGCCCTCCCTGGACATGGAGGCAATGGCCCGGTGCGTTGACATGATCCGGGGAAAACACGATTTTTCCACTTTTCGATCTTCAGGGAGCGAAAACCGCAACCCGGTCAGGGATCTCAAGTCGGCAAGGCTCGAATCCCTCCCGGGAGGGCGCTTGAGGTTTTATCTGGAAGCGGACGGATTCCTGAGGCACATGGTTCGCAACATGGTGGGCACCCTGGTGGATGTGGGGCTTGGCAAGATGGGGGTTGAGGAATTCCGGGAGGCTTTCGAAGCCCGTGATCGGCGCCTTGCGGGGATCAAGGCGCCGGCCAGGGGCCTTTTTCTGGTCCGCGTGACTTACTGATCGTCCCTATCCGGCACCAGGGGATCTGAGACGGCCTCCTTCAGGGAACCCCTTACCGTGTCATAGATCTGCCCCCAGACCTCCGCGAAGGAGTTGGCGGACAGCCGTCCCACCTCGATGAATTTCACCACGATCTCCTTGGTCACCTTCAAAGCCAATTCTTCTTCCTTTTTCATGAAAAGGCCCCTTGTCACGGTCCGTGCCCTGAATGTCGCAGGACAGGATTCCGCAACGGAATCCTCCCCCGTGGCGCGGCCGCGGTTTCCTGCCCCTATTTATCGGTGACGGACCCTGGGGTCCGCGGGATCGACCGCGGCCCCCGCCGGTTGGAAGAAGGCCGAACGCGATCGGCGGGGGCCCGTTGAGAAGAACCCGGGAGCACCGAGCCCTCCTCACGAATCGATCTATAACAGAGCGCTCACCGGAAATCAACCGGACCGTTCAGGACCAGACACCGGGGATCGCCGTGCCGCACTCCGGGCAGGCCCCTGCCCGGAGGGCATTGGAGCGCACCATGAAGCCGAAGCGGTCCACCAGCAGCTTGCCGCACGCGTGGCAGAAGGTCTTTTCTCCCTCGTCCCCCGGCAGGTTGCCCGTATACACGTAGTGCAGCCCCGCCTCCAGGCCCAGGGCCTTGGCCCTGTGGATACTCTCCGGCGGCGTGGAAGGACGATCCGTTAGACGATAGGTCGGGTGAAACCTGCTGATGTGCCAGGGGATGTCGGGATCAAGGTCGGCCAGGAAACGAGCCAGGTCCCGCAACTGGTCCTCGTCGTCGTTGAGGCCGGGAATCAACAGTGTGGTGACCTCCAGCCACACACCCAGCTCCTTCATGGTCTGCAGGGTCTCCAGGACGGGCTTGAGCTTGGCACCGCACTGCTCCTTGTAAAAGGCATCACTGAAGGCCTTGAGGTCCACGTTGGCGCCGTGAAGATCAGGGTGGATCTCCCGGAGACATTCCCGGGTCATGTACCCGTTGGAAACAAAGATGTTTCGAAGACCCCGATCCACTGCTGCCCTGGCCGTGTCCAGTGCCAGTTCAAAATAGATTGTCGGCTCGGTATAGGTGTAGGCGATGGTGGAAGAACCGGACTGGAGCGCCAGTGAGACGATCCGCTCCGGTGCGATTTCTTCTCCCATGACCCGGTCTTGATCCACCGGCATCTGACTGATGTCCGCATTCTGGCAGAAGCGGCAGTGAAAATTGCATCCCACCGTTGCGATGGAGTACGAGCGGGTCCCGGGCAGGAAATGGAACAGGGGTTTTTTTTCGATAGGGTCGGCGTGCGTGGCGATCACCCGGTCATAGACCAGGCTCACCAGCGTACCGGAACGATTTTCCCTGACGCCGCAGATTCCCCGGGATCCCTCCTTGATCAAACACCGGTGACTGCACAGGCCGCACCGAATCCCGGCCTCCTCCAGTTTTTCATACAGATAGGCCTCTTTCATCCCTTCCCTCTCCTTTCACCCGATGGATGAGACCAAAGGTTTCGGCTCCCACAACGGATCCTCCCGCCTCTTTGACTCGGAGCTTTAGATGCAGGTTGTCCGTACGGACCCGGTACAGCAGGGTCGCGGCCGCGCCTATGAAGGGTCCGAAGGGAGATTTTCCGAAAAGGCGCACCCTCTTCCCCGAAACGCCTGCATGGTCGGGTGCCGCGCCCTTCCACGGGGTACAGAGCCAGGCGATTGGTACATCCCCCAGTGCCCTGGTCAGATAGCCCTTGATCTGCCAGAGGTTGTACATCCTGGCGCGCCCGTAAAAGGAGTCCTTGAAATAACCCCTGGCCCGGCCCATGAGCCCCTCCAGGGACAGGCTGTTCATTACGCCCAGGAAGACCTTCGAAGAGGCCACGCGTCCCGCTTCCCTCAGGGCCGCGACCGGATCGGCCAGGAACTCGAGGGTATGGATCATGATGACCACGTCAAAGGCGTTGTCCTCGAAAGGCAGGTCTTCCGCCCTGCCAAGACGCAGTTCGCACCGCTGCCCCAGCCGCTCTCCGGCCCTGCGGATCATAGTGGGCGAAGCATCGAGCCCCGTGATATCCAGGCCGAGTCTGTTCAGAATCAGGAGATGGTTCCCGCTGCCGCAGCCCACGTCCAGGACCCGCTGCCCGGGCCTGGGGTGCAAGAGGCGCAGGAGCATCTCTTCTGCGGCACGTTCCACGGCCCGGCCCTGGGGCGATCTGCACCATGTCTCATAGATCCGGGCTGTATTTTCGTCGAATACGCACGCCATGATCGGGACGCCTTGGGCCCGCGTGACGGAGCGGATCATGGGAGGGCGGCCGAATACGGGCATCTACTTAAGGTTTGAGATCTTATCCGTTGTCTGCTACAAACAGTATGCAAAGAGTTCCTTTCATGCAAGGGGAAAGTGTTGTGAATCATATGGAAAAGACGGCTTCGAATCCCTCGGACGAACAACTGGTGGCCTCTTTCAGGGAAGGCTCCGCAGAGGCCATGGAGATCATCGTGGAGCGATACGGGAACCGCATCCTTCGTTTCGGGCTCAAGATGTGCGGGCATCTCCAGGACGCCGAAGACATCAGCCAGGAAACCTTCCTGAGCGCCTTTCGATACCTGGATTCGTTCCGGGGAGAGACCCGGCTAATCAACTGGTTGTTCAAGATCGCCTCCCGCGCCTGCATGAGGAAGCGGCGGAAAAAGAAGGATGAACCCGACCGAGAGATCTCCCTTGACGCGTGGCTGCCCGAACGGCCTGGAGATGAAGGGCGGTCCTACCAGATCCCCGACCCTGATGCCGGTCCGGATGCGCATCTCGACCGCAAGGAAATGAAAAAGGTGATCGGCGAGGCCATGCGGCAACTTCCGCCCCATTATCGGATAGTCTTGAACCTTCGGGACGTGGAAGGCTTCAGCACCCGCGAGACGGCGGACATCCTGGAGATTTCAGAACAAGCGATCAAGACGAGACTTCATCGTGCCCGGCTTTTCATGCGTGAGAAGATTTCCGAATATTTCGAAGAGGAGGCATACGGATGAACTCTGAGTGCAGGACCTATTTCGAACGCATCTCCGAATTCCTGGATGGAGAGCTGGACCGGGACCTGTGCGCCAAGATCGAGTCCCACCTTCAGGATTGTCCGGAGTGCCGGGAGTGCCTGGAAAGCCTCAGGCGTACCATCGAACTGTGCCGGCGCATGGCGGAAGAGGAGATCGATCCGGGGGTCCTGGCACGGCTTAAACGCGCAGTCCTGGAGGCGCTCAATCACTGAAACACGGCTTCCCAAAAAGACTCCTCCTCCCGGCAGCGCGTTGAGAAATCCAAGAAACACAGTGGGTTTTCAACACCCGGGCGGCGGATTCCAACGCCCTTCCCCCCGGAGAACCCTGTAACCTTTCGTCTCCCTGTGACTCTATGCATACCAATGATATCGAAAGGAGACCCTGTTACATGGATCATAAGATTTCTAGAAGAGGCTTCCTGAAAGGTTCCCTGGCCGCCGTGGGCGCCGCAGGGGCGGCGGCCTTGCCCTTGCCATCCGTGGCGCGTGGCGAAGCGCAGGGGGAACTGGCCACGCTCATCGACATCCGCAAGTGCATCGGGTGTGAGGCCTGCGTGGAGGCCTGCAAGGAGGTAAACGAGCACAAATTTCCACGACCCAAGAAGCCCTTCCCCACCATGTATCCATCCAGGGTCAAGGTATCGGACTGGTCCGACAAGCAGGATGTGACCGACCGCCTCACCCCCTACAATTGGCTCTTTATCCAGGAAGCCACGGTGAAGGTCAAAGGCGAGGAAGAGACGCTGACCTTTCCCCGCCGGTGCATGCACTGCCAGAATCCGCCGTGCGCGGACTTGTGTCCATGGGGTGCGGCGCGGAAGCTCAAAAACGGGATCACTCGCATCGACAGTGATATCTGCCTCGGCGGGTCCAAGTGCCGGGCGGTTTGTCCCTGGCACATCCCGCAGCGCCAGACGGGGGTGGGGCTGTACCTGGACCTGCTTCCCTCCCTTGCGGGAAACGGCGTGATGTACAAGTGTGACCGGTGCTACGACAGGATAGAGAAAGGCGCGTTGCCCGCCTGCATCGACGTTTGCCCGGAAAAGGTCCAGAAGATCGGCCCGAGGGCGCAGATCGTCCGTGAGGCCCACGAGATAGCGAAACAGATCAACGGCTATATCTACGGTGAAAAGGAAAACGGGGGGACCAATACCATCTACGTATCCCCCGTGCCCTTCGAGGAACTGAACCGGGCCGTGGAAAAGGGTCCGGGGAAACCCGGACTGGATCCCGTGAAGAACTCCATGGCCCATGCGGACAACCTCGCCAAGGCCATGGTCATCGCGCCCGTTGCAGGGGTCGCCGCCGCGGTGGGCAAGTTTTACAAGACCATGAAAGGAATTTCCGGGGAGGAGGCAGGAAAATGAGGCGGACCGAGACACGCGGAAAAACCAAGGATGGCCGGGCGTTGCCCTGGCTCTGGGGAATCCTTCTGGGAGTGATGGCCTTTTCCGGATTCGGCCAGCTTCCCATTTTCAAGCGGTATTATATCTCCGACATCCCCGGACTGGCCTGGTCGGCTGATTTCTACCTCACCCACCGGATCCATTACGTGGGAGCCATCGTGTTGTTGGCGCTTGCGGGTTACGTGGCTTTCGACTACCTTCTGGGAAACCGGAGGCACGTGCGTCTTACGGGGAGCGGGTTCGTCAGGCTCTGCCTTCTTGCGGGCATCGTGATCACGGGGGTCTTCAGGGTGCTCAAGAATCTGCCGGACGTGGTCTTTTCACCAGGGTTCACTCTAGTGGTGGACATTTCCCACCTGGGGTTCATGATGGCCTACCTTTTCGCGGCACTGGCCTTCCTGATCATGGGAAGGGGCTGGGTGGAACAAAAGAGCTTTTGAGGATCAAGATCGATGAAATGCAGAAACCACCCGGATCGGGATGCCCGGGTCCAGTGCCAGAAGATGAGCATCGGGTATTGTCAGGAGTGTCTTGACAACTGCGAGGCCTGCACCGACCCCTGCGGCTATTGCCAATTTCGATCCCAGTGCATCATCTGGGAACTTTGCCGCAAGAGCGAAAAGCGGTATCGCCTCGAGCGCGGGGCCAAGGGAATCGCAGAGGAGGATTGAAAGGGCGGAGACCCGGGGGCGCCAATCATGCGTCATGCGTCGCGTATTCCATACTTGGTAAGCATGCGCGAAAGGTAGGTCCTCTGGATGCCCATGAGTCTTGCGGCGTGGCTCCGGTTCCCTCCGGTGTGGCGCAGGTTGAGCCGGATGAAATCCTTCTTGAAATTGTCCACCGCTTCCTTGAGCGTGAGGCCCACCTCCGACCCGGCACGGGCCAACCCTTCCACGGCGATGGGGAGGTCTTCGGGCCGGATCTCGATCCCGTTTCCCATTACCACCGCTCGTTCCACCGCGTTGGCCAGCTCGCGGACATTACCGGGCCAATCGTAACGCTTCATCCTGCGCATGGCTTCGGGGGATATCTTCATGCCATGCAGGCCCCGCTCCTTCTGGAACCGTTCCAGAAAATAGTGTGCCAGGAGGGGAATGTCCTCCTTCCTCTCCCGCAAGGCGGGCATATGAATCTGCACCACGTTAAGGCGGTAGAAAAGATCCTCGCGAAAACGGCCTTCAGATACCTCCTTTGCGATGTCCCGGTTCGTGGCGGACAGGAAGCGCACATCCACCTTTATCGGGGTGGTGCCGCCCACCCGATAGAACATTCCTTCCTGTATGACGCGCAGGAGTTTGGCCTGCATGCCCGGGGTCATTTCGCCGATTTCGTCCAAGAACAGGGTGCCCCCGTCGGCCAGTTCCACTTTGCCGATCTTGCGTGACGTGGCTCCAGTGAAGGCTCCTCTTTCGTACCCGAAAAGCTCGGCTTCCAGCAGTGTTTCCGGGAGCGCCGCACAGTTGAGAACGATCATGGGTTGGTTTTTTCTGGGCCCTGCGCGATGAATGAGCCTGGCCAGCAGCTCCTTGCCCGTCCCGCTCTCTCCCTGGATCAGCGTGGTGGTCTTTGAATTGGCCACCTTCAGGGCATCGGAGATCACCTTCCGGAGCCCGGCGCTTTCACCTATGATCCGGTAGCGGTCCTGGAGTTCCTGCTTCAGGTCCTCGTTTTCCCGCTTGAAGCGGTCTATCTTGCGGGCGTTGGAGATGGCCATGGATGCCAGGTCCGCGAAGACCGTGAGCAGTTTCATGTCTTCCCGGCCGATGGGACTTCCGTCCTCTTTGTCTATGATTTCCACGACTCCGATGGTTTCATCCTCCACGCGCATGGGGACGCACGCGATGGATCGTGTCTGAAACCCGGTGGACTCACTGATTTTTTTGTACCATCTTGCATCCTTGGTAACATCGGGAATGAGGAGAGGCTCCCCCTTCTGTGCCACATAGCCCGCGATACCCTGCCCGAGGTTCACCTCGAAGCGGCGCACTTCGTCCCCCTTTTCACCTGTGGCGACCTTGAAGCGGAGTTTCCCGGACTTTCGGTCCAGCAGCAGCAGGGAACTGGCCTTGGCACGCATCATGCGCGTGGCGGTCTCGATTATCAACTCCAGGAGCTGATCCAGGTCAAGGACCGAGGAAACCCAATGGGAGATCTCCCGCAACCGATCAATGGTGGAATCGGAAAGCGGCGCGGCTTGTTCCATCCTGTAGAGGTTTCCTGCATGCATCAGCCTGCCTCCTGTAGGGTGTATACTTTTTTATCGGCACGCATCTCCCAAAGGTTGAGGTGTATCTTTCAGGAGACTCCCGCGCAACCCAACGCCACCGGCCGCAGTCTTCGGGGACTTGAGGAAAAGATTAGGTGGCCCAACAAGCCCTGGCGCTGGCACGCAGCTTGCTACCTTACTTATGCAAGGCGAGGAAGCGCTGCCTCTTGACGAGAGTTTTGGGCCGATGCGCCGCTCGCCATTAAACTCGTTTAAAAACAAACAAATTCAGATGGTTGCGATGAAAAACCAGGCCTTTTTCGAGTGCCGAAATCCGTCAAAAGCCGGTTGATTAATTGACGCTGCCCGACAATATTTCGTCGGAGGGCGGTACCGCGGGGTGAGCGGCCCTTCATGGCAAAAAAACAAAAAGAAGAGGTTCAACAGAATACCAATGCGTGGATTACCACGTATACGGACCTCATGACACTCCTGTTGACCTTTTTCGTCCTCCTCCTGAGCATTTCCACCATCGACGACCGCCGAAAGCGGGAGGCCCTCAACTCGCTGGTAGGCGCATTCGGTTTCAAACCCGCCGCCCAGGCCGTACTGGGAGAGGAGAAGGGAACGAACATCACCATGGGATCCGCCCCCATGACCAAAGAGGACGTGAATTTTTCACAGCTTCAGAACCTGGTCTTCAAAAACGGCCTGGAAGGTGATGTGAAGGTAAGCAAGTCAAAGGATCGCCTTGTGATCACCTTGAGCGATCGGGTCCTTTTTCCCTATGGATCGAGCGGGATCGAATCGCGATTTTCGGGGTTCCTGCTGGGGATCGCCCAGGTGCTGAAGAACGGGCCGAGCCTGGTGGAACTGCGGGGTTTTGCGGATCCGTCGGAGACCTTTGAAGATGAAGATCCGTTCAGAAAAGGCATGCTGCTTTCCGCCGAGAGATCCATGGCCGTCCTGCGTTTTTTCAAGGATCGCGGAAAAATTCCCGTGGACCGTCTGGTGGCGCACGGCTTCGGAACGCCGCGAAAGGCCGGGGCATTGCGGGAAAAGGCCCGGTTCAACCGGCAGGTGGAGATAATTTGCGATTTTAGGACCAGGCTCCCCTACCATCTCAGGAAAAAGGTCTGGACGCGGGAGTTTTCACTGGATTTCAAGGGATTTCTCTTCAAGCTGACAGGGGAAAAGGATGAGTGAGAAGAAAAACCGGAAGAAGAATTCCGATGGGGGAACGGATTCCAACTCCTGGATGGTGACCTTTTCGGACCTTTCCACCCTCCTGTTGACTTTCTTCGTGCTCCTCCTGTCCATGGCGTCCATGGATGATTTGACCCTGAAAAGCCTCTTTCATACCTTCACCAGCAGTTGCGGGGTCATGACCTTCAAGGAGATGGGGGAGATCTATCGTCCCAAGGAGACCCTGATCGACGGTCTCTACGACCGGCTTCGGGATTCCCTGGTGGTGAAAAAGGAGGAACAGTCCGACATAACTGCAGAGGATGGTGTGCTGGAGTTGAGGCTCAAGGATGCCAGCGGTGCAGTGGTCATTCAGGACCTGGAAGACGGTTTCAAGATCGTCTTCGGTCAGGAAGTGCTCTTCGAGTCCGGGAGCGCGCAGATCAAACCGCAGATGCTCCCTGTCCTCGAGCGGGTGGGCAAATTCATGAGGACGGCCAGGTACCAGGTCTACGTGGACGGGCACACGGACAACGTCCCGATCCGATCCCGCGCATTCGCTTCGAACGAGGCCCTTTCCCTGGCCCGGGCCTATGGAATCATCCGCTATTTCGTGAAAGAGGAGAAGGTATCGGCCCGCTACCTTGCGCTGGGCGGCTACGGGGCCATGAAGCCGGTGGCCTCCAACGACCAACCCTCCGGACGTGCAAAGAATCGCAGGGTGGAACTGATTTTCAAAAACCAGACCTATTTTTGACGGCGCCTCCCCGAAGGATAAGGGGCCTCGCCCCTCATTTCGCACGAAATTTGAGCCTGATGGGCGTATGTTCCAGCCCCAGGACCTCCCTGAGCCGGTTGGTCAAGAATCGCCTGTAGGAAAAGTGGACGGCGTCGGGCCGGTTGACGAAAATCACGAAGGTGGGTGGTTTTGTGCCCGCCTGCGTCGCATAAAAGAACTTGAGTCTCCCCCTGCCCACCCGGGGCGGTGGATGTCTATCGATCATTTCGCGAACGGCCCGGTTCACCCTGCCCGTGCCCGCCCGCGTTGTGAATTGCTCGTAGACCAGGTCCACCTGTTTCAAGACCGATGTGACTTTCTCCCCGGTCAGGGCCGATATTCGTACCCGCGGTGCAAAGGATAGGAACTTGAGCTTTCGCTCCATTTCCATTTCCAGGCGCTGAATCGCGGAGCGATCCCCTTTCACCAAATCCCATTTGTTCACCGCCAGGACCACGCCCCTGCCTTCCTCGAAGGCGTAACCGCAAATGCGAGCGTCCTGGTCGGTTACGCCGCGGCCCGCGTCCAGGATGACCACTGCGACGTGGCACCGCTTTAGGCTCCGGAGGGCCTTTATCACGGAAAAGCGTTCGATCTTCTCCTTCACACGTGCCTTTCTCCGAATTCCCGCCGTATCGATGAGCAGGTATCCCTTCCCCTCCCACTGGAACGGCGTATCCACGGCATCCCGCGTGGTGCCTGGTAGTTCACTCACGAGAAGCCTTTCGAGCCCCAACAATCGGTTGATCAGAGAGGATTTACCCGTGTTGGGCCTTCCCATCACGGCGACGCGGATGCGGTCCTCTCTGCCTTCTTCGGAGACGCCGGGCGGCAGGGCCTCAGTCAGGTCGGACAGAAAGGTCCCGACGCCGTAACCGTGGGCCGCGGACAGTGAGTAGAGGTTTTCCAGGCCCAGTTTGTAGAACTCCATGGAGAGGTGTTCCAGTTCCGGGCCGTCGATCTTGTTCACGGCAAGAAAGACCTTTTTCTGCCTGCACCGCAAAAGGCCCGCCATCTCCTCGTCGCCCGGCATGACCCCCTGGCGACCGTCCACCATGAAAACCACCAGGTCGGCCTCGTCCAGGGCCTTTGATACCTGCTCGCGCACCATGGCGAGCAGCGGGTCCTGTCCCAGGTCCTCGAATCCGCCCGTGTCCACCAGTGTGAAGCGCCGATCGCCGTGCCGGACTTCCACGTAGAGGCGGTCGCGGGTCACGCCGGGCCGGTCGTCCACCAGGGCGTCCCTGCTGCGTGCGAGGCGGTTGAAGAGGGTGGACTTTCCCACATTGGGGCGTCCTACGATGGCGACGATCGGCGTCATGGAAAGACCCATGGAATCACGCTATGTTAGGCAACATTCGCTGGAAACGAGGCCCTTGATCAAGTTTTGGCGCGGCGGCGTCGGCCTAAAGGGTCCCGCAAGGACCCAGTGGCCCCCGGGCGCGCTGGATCAAACCGCGGGGCTCACACGCGGCCGTGCCCGGCGTCCGTAAATGTTTGGAGTGGGATCGAAATTCAGCAGGGATGCGGCAAATTGTCCTGGACGATCCGGGCAAGTTGCCACAATCTAAGCGGTTTTTGAAGTAGCGTCAAGGCGATGCCTTCCTCCATGATCCTGCGGGCGCGCGCGTCCTGGGCGTTCCCTGTCAGGACCAGGATCCTGGCATCAGGGTCGAATGCTTTGATTTCCTTGGATGATTGGTACCCGTCCATGATGGGCATGTTCACATCCATGATGACCAGGTCCGGCAGGAAATTCTTGTAGAGCTCCACACCCTCACGACCGTTGGAGGCCCTGCGGACCGTGTAGCCCCCTTCCATTTCAAGTCCTTCCTGGATCAATTGGGTGATCGGTTGTTCGTCATCCACCACCAGGATTTTTTGAAGACTCATGCCCGTTTCCTCCCCTGCGGGCCCGCAGCCTGTGGATCCCTCCCTAGCCGACAGGGCAACATGCCCCGCCGACCGTCCTTCGGGCGGGTCGGCCAAGCGCTCGGAACATCCAGTAACCGTGTTTCGACTATAGGGGTTTGTCACCAAATTGTCAACAAAAAATATCAACATGTAGTATTCACATTTTTTATGGAACAACATGTAGTGTTGAGCTCTTTGATTCGGCCCTGGGACTCAAGGGAGGGGCAAAGGGCTTCCCCGTTCGGGATTTTATGGCTTGACTAACCCCCGAAAGGGGGGTACGTAATTTCAAACCCACAACCTCCAAAAAAACCAAGAAGATCCCTCTATGCCGACCAAATATATCATCGTCACAGGCGGTGTGCTTTCCGGACTGGGCAAAGGCATTGCAAGCGCCTCCATCGGCCATCTCCTTTCCTCCCGTTTGAAAGTGGTCCCCATCAAGTGTGACGGGTACCTGAACGTTGATCCCGGGACCATGAATCCCTTCGAGCACGGGGAGGTGTTCGTGCTGGACGACGGGGGAGAGGTGGACATGGACTTCGGGCACTATGAACGATTCCTGGGAGTCACCTGCCGTTCCAAGTGGAATCTGACCATGGGGAAGGTCTTCGACATGGTCCGGAAGAAAGAACGGCGGGGCGACTATCTGGGAAAGACCGTGCAGTACATTCCCCACGTCACGGACGTGATCAAGAGCCACATCTTCGATGTGGCGCGTGAAGAGAAGGCCGACCTCATGCTCGTGGAAATCGGCGGCACGGTGGGAGACATCGAGAACGAACTCTTCCTCGAGGCCATGCGCCAGATGAAGGAGGACGTGGGACGGGAAAACATCATATACATCCACCTCACCTATGTGCCCATCCCCCACGGAGTCAATGAACAGAAGTCAAAGCCCACCCAGCAGAGCGTGAACCTGCTCAAGCAGCGTGGCATCTTTCCGGACATCATCATAGGCCGCTGTTCGGAGTTTCTCTCAAAAGAGATCCGGGTCAAGATCTCCAATTTTTGCGACGTGCACCCGGACGCGGTCATCACCGGCCTTGATGTGGACGACATCTATGAGATCCCCTTGATCTTCGAGAAGGAGGGCCTGCCCGAGATAATCCACAAAACGCTGAACATCTACAGCCCCCCGGACCTGCGAAAGTGGAAAGAACTGATCCGGAACATCCGCCATCCCAGCAAGGAAATCACGGTGGCCATGTGCGGCAAATACACCAAGCTGGAAGATTCCTACGCATCCATCGTAGAGTCCTTCAACCACTGCTCCGCGCATCTGGGCTGCAAGATCAACCTGGAATGGGTGGAAACCACCGACCTGGGAGACACTTCTTTCCTGGACCGGGTGGACGGCGTGGTGGTCCCCGGGGGGTTTGGCTCGCGGGGAACGGAGGGAAAGATCGAGGTGATCCGGCTGGCCAGGGAGAGAAACATCCCCTTTCTGGGCCTGTGCCTGGGTCTCCAGTTGGCGGTAATCGAATTCGCGAGGAACGTGTGCGGGCTCAAGGACGCCAACTCCACGGAGATCGACCCGGATACGCCTCACCCGGTCATCGACATCCTGCCCGAACAGCGCGAGATCTACGAAAAGGGCGGCACCATGCGCCTTGGCGCCTACCCGGCCTTTCTCAAGGAGGGCACCCTGGTTCGTTCCCTCTACGGCAGCTCGGAGATCTCCGAACGCCACCGGCATCGCTACGAGGTGAACCCGGATTTCCATGATGCAATCCAGGAAAAGGGCATGGTCTTTTCAGGGGCCTCCAAGGACGGGCGTTTGGTGGAGTTCATCGAATTGCCCGGCCTGAAATATTTCGTAGCAACCCAGGCGCACCCCGAACTAAAGTCCCGCATGGAGACCCCGGCACCCCTGTTCTATGGCTTCGTCAGGGCCTGTCTGGAAGGCTGTTGAAAAACTACCGCTTTTTTCGTCCGATTTTGCTTTGCCTCACCTGTGCTTTCTACGTTTTTCAACGCCCCGCGCTAAGTCGACTCCCCCGGTGTGGGATCAGCATCCCCCGCAGGCAGTGCTCCCCCGGACGAGGGCGCCCCGCCGGGATTCCCTGATAATCACTATGCAACAGGCCGGTTTTTTTTGTAGGATAGGCGGCCGATCAACTTGCCCCGGGAGGAGTTCTTGCAATGACGTCCGTTCTAAGGATAAGGACCGCCGGTGCGGTCCTCACGGCGGGCCTATGCATTCTGCAGACCGGATGGTACCCCGCGGCGCAGGCCGGGTCCCCACGGCAGGCGCAGGCCCCGGTGGTGGTGGAAAAGGTCAGGAAAGTGCGTATCCGACCGGAGGCCACCCTCATCGGCACCGTGTTTCCCTTCAGGCGGAGCGCTGTGGCGGGGGAGGCGGAAGGGCTGGTGGTGGAGTTTCCAGTCAGGCGGGGGCAGAGGGTGGAAAAAGGCCAAGTCCTCGCCAGGATCCAGGAGCAACCCTATCGTCTTCGCCTGAAAGCCGCGCGGGCGGGGTTGGCCGAAGCACGGGAAAACGAGGCCGAGGCGCGTTCCGAACTCCGGAGGATCTCCGCCCTGTTCGAGAAAAAATCCGTCTCGTCCAGGACCTACGACGAGACCGCCTACCGGGTCAAGGCGCTCAGGGCCCGCATTATGGCCCTTGAGGCAAAGATCGAGACCATCGCCTATGACATGTCCCGCTGCACGGTCAAGGCGCCTTTCGACGGATTCGTGGTGGAAGAGCATATCCAGGTAGGACAGTGGATCAAGAGGGGCGGCACCGTGGTGACCCTTGCCCAGATGGACCCCGTGCTGGTGGTTGTGCCGGTCCCTGACCGCTATGTCCATTCCTTGAAAGCCGGCCGGTCCGTGTCCCTGGAGTTCGATTACCTGCCCCGCAACCCCCTCAGGAAGGGTCGCGTCCGGTCCGTGATCCCTCAGGGTGATGAAAAGGCCCGGACCTTTCCGGTGGAAATCGAGGTGCGAAACCGGGACCTGAGCCTCCTTGCCGGGATGTCGTGCAAGGTCAAGTTGCCGGTGGGAAGCCCTAAAGAGGCCCTTGTGGTGAGCAAGGACGCGGTGGTCACCAGGCGCCGGGGCAGTCACCTGTTCGTGGTGCGCGACGAAAAGGTGGTCCTGGTGCCTGTCCGCAGGGGCGAGGCCACGGGGGATCGAGTGGCGGTCTACGGGGAATTGTCCGCAGGGGAATGGGTCGTGGTGGAAGGAAACGAGCGTCTCCGGCCGGGACAACCTGTTCGTCCCATGGAGCGGCGAGGGGGCGGGGGGGGAGGTCCTGTCGGCCGATGATCGAAAAGGCCATTCGACTACCGGTAACGGTCACGGTGGGGGCCATCCTCATCGTCCTGTTCGGTCTGATTTCCCTTTTCCGGGTACCCGTGCAGTTGACCCCGGATGTGGAGAAACCCAAGATCAGCGTGCGCACCATCTGGCCCGGGGCGGGCCCGGAGGAGGTGGAAAAGGAGATCGTCATCCCCCAGGAGGACAAGCTCAAGGCCCTGGAGGGCCTGGTGGAAATGGAGAGCGAAAGCCACGACAGCATGGGGAACATCACCCTGACCTTCCAGATCGGCACGGACATGGAGGCGGCTCTCCTCAAGGTCTCCAACAAGCTCGACCAGGTCCCGCGCTACCCGGAAAGGGCGGAAAAACCCGTCATCGTCTCGGCCGGCGAGCAGCGACAGGCCATCGCCTACGTGGTGTTGGGAAGGATGAAATCCGACCCCTTGCCCATCGACCGGGAGAAGAGTTATGCGGAAAACTTCATCAAGCCGCGCCTGGAAAGGGTCCCGGGTGTGGGCCTGGTGGAGGTATACGGGGGCAGGGAGCGGGAACTTCAAGTGATCCTCAAGCCCGGCGCCCTTGCCATGTACAGGCTCAGCGTCCAGGACGTGATCTCCGCCCTCCGCCGGGAAAACCGCGACACGAGCGCGGGCTATTTCGATGAGGGCAAGCGCCGCTACATACTGAGGGTACTCGGGGAATACCGAAGGCCCGGAGACGTCGAGGCGGTGGTGATCAAACGGGTGGGTCAGACCCCGGTCAGGATCCGGGACGTGGCGCGGGTGGTCCTGGGGTTCGGCGACGAGAACACCATTGTGCGCCAGCACGACGAAAAGACGCTCGTGTTCAAGGTGGTCCAGACCGCGGGAACCAATGTGCTCACGGTGATGGATCATCTGAAAAAGACCATCAAGGACCTCAACCGGGAGTACCTGGTCCACCGGAACCTGGAACTCAGGCAGGTCTATGATTCCACCGAGTACATCTACGCCTCCATCCGCAGGGTCCGGCAGAACATCTTCCTCGGCGGGGGGCTGGCGGTCCTGGTCCTGCTGGTTTTCCTCAGGAGCGCTTCGAGTATCCTGGTGGTGACTACGGCCATTCCCATAAGCATCATCGGCACATTCCTGATGATTACCCTGTTCGGCCGCAACATCAACGTGATCTCCCTGGCGGGCATGAGTTTCGCCATCGGCATGGTGGTGGACAACTCCATCGTGGTGATGGAAAATATCTACAGGCACAGGCAGATGGGAGAGTCAGGGCTCCAGGCCGCCCTCCGGGGCACGCGGGAGGTCATGGGTGCCGTGGTTGCTTCCACCCTGACCACCATCGCTGTCTTCGTCCCGGTGGTGTTCGTGGAAGAGGAGGCGGGACAGCTCTTCCGGGACATCGCCATTGCCATCGCCAGCGCCGTGTTCCTGAGCCTGTTGGTCTCGGTGAGCGTTATCCCCTCCATGGCGGCCCGGACGCTCAAGGTCAAGAAACGAGGAGGACGCTCGCCGGGAATCCTGGAGAGACTGGGGACGGCCATATCGGGCCTCATCACGGGCACGGTGTCCTGGGTGGTGGGCCGCATGTGGCGCAGGCTGGTGACCGCGGCGTTTCTCACGGGATTGGCCGCGTGGCTCACCGTGGGCCTGGTGCCGGACGCCGAGTATCTGCCCGAGGGCAACCGCAACTTCGTCTTTGCCATGTTGTTTCCGCCCCCGGGGTACAACAATGAACAGCTCGGGCGTATCGGGGACACCGTGGCTTCCGCCCTGAGACCTTACTGGAAGGCCGGAAAAGGGGAGGGAGACGCGGCCCGGCTCGAGGGGCCGCCGATGGACAATTTCTTTTTCGTGGCCCGGGAACGGAACGTGTTCATGGGATGCAATTCCAAGGATCCCCAGAGAGTCCGGGAACTGATTCCCATACTCCGGCGGGCCCTGAGCCCGATCCCGGGGGCTTACTCGGTGGTCCAGCAGGGGAGTTTGTTCGCGCGGGGGATCGGCGAGGGCCGTTCCATCGACATCGAGATCACAGGCCCGGACCTGGAGAGACTCATCCGCCTGGGCGGTGAGATCTTCGGCCGTGCCCGGCGCCTGATCGCGGGTTCCCAGATACGTCCCATCCCGAGTCTTGATCTCGGAAACCCCGAGATCCGGGTGGTGCCTGACCGGGAAAAGGCCTCCCGGGTGGGTCTTGACGCCTCGGATATCGGAACCACCCTGGACGTCCTGCTGGACGGCGCCAAGGTGGACGATTATCTCTTCGAGGGGGAGCAGATCGACCTGGTCCTCAAGGGTGAGGATCAGGGCCATTCACGGACCCAGGACTTCGACCAGGTGATGATTCAGACGCCCCTGGCGGGCCTGGTTCCCCTCAATGCCGTGGCCGAGCTCGACCTGGTATCCGGTCCCAGCCAGATAAACCATATCGAACAGCAACGTGCCATCGTGGTCCGTGTGATCCCCCCCGCCACCCTGTCGATGGAAAAGGCAATGAAGATCGTAAGGTCCGAAATCGTGGGACCGATCCGCGAACGTGGAGACCTGGGGGGGGCATACAACATCCGGATTACGGGCACGGCGGACGATCTCACCCGCACCACGGAGGCCCTCAGGTGGAACTTCCTGCTGGCCGTGTTCATCACCTTTCTGCTGATGTCGGCGCTGTTCGAGAATTTTTTCTACCCCCTGGTGATCCTCTTCAGTGTACCCCTGGCCGCGGCGGGCGGTTTCCTGGGCCTGTGGCTGGTCAACACGTACGTGGCTGATCAGCCCATGGACATCCTCACCATGCTGGGGTTCGTGATCCTTGTGGGAATCGTGGTGAACAACGCGATCCTCATCGTGCACCAGTCCTTGAATTTCATCCGGGAGCAGGGGATGGATCCCAAAACCGCCATCGTGGAGGCGGTGCGTATCCGCGTGCGGCCCATCTATATGAGTACCACCACGAGCATATTCGGCATGGTGCCCCTGGTCCTTTACCCGGGGGCGGGCTCGGAACTTTACAGGGGATTGGGTTCCGTGGTGATCGGGGGTCTTGCCCTGTCCACGGTCTTCACCCTGTTCCTCATCCCCGCCCTCCTCTCCATGGTCTACGCGGTAGGTTCAGCGGCGTCCCGGGTTTCTCGTTTCAACCATGGGCGGGATCGCGAGACGGTTTAGGAGTCCAGGGACGGCAGGGCGGACCTGGGTCGTCCCGGCTCCGCAGGGGGGCGCGCCGAGAAAAATGCCCGCAGTGTACTTCCACGGTACGTCGAGGCTGTTTTTCAAGGGCAAGGGGAGTGGATTACGGAGGCTCTGCGCGGCGGGAATGCAGGACCCGGCCGGATCGGTGAGAAATGGGGGCAAGGGAGGATGAGTTGCCATGGGTGATAAATACCGCGTGGTCCTGATGGGGATCGAGAACAGCCCCGCCTATTTTGAAAGGGAAATGACGCGCAGAGGGGTGCCCCGAGCGTCGGTGCGGAGGATACTAACCCTGGCCCCCGTGGTCATAAAAAAAGACCTGGGGGTGGAAGAGGCAAGGCGTTTCGCAGCCGCGGTCCGGGCGGCGGGCGGCAGGGTCGAAGTGCAGGCGTGGGAAAATTCCAGAGGACACGCCGAAGAAGACCCGGAACTTCTGGGTCCTCCTTTGAGCGCCTTTACCGTGTGTTCACAGTGCGGGCTGAAACAAAGGGCGGGGGGTACCTGCGAGCGGTGCGGAAATCCCCTCAAGAAAACCTGAGAAGGCCGGAGGAGTAATTATGCCGCGCGTGGTGGACATGGAAGAGGGACGAATAGCCCTGGCGGCCAAGCGGGCCTACCGAAACTGGGAGAGCCGGTTCGAAGAGCACTTCGGGCCGAAAACCGGGCTGAAAGACCTCTCCCTCAGGACGCTGTGCACCCTGGCCCATGGCCGGGACAAAGGCACGTTCTACCTCTACGACCTGATCATGAACCTGGAAAACCTGGGTTCCGGGTTTGAGTTCAATGAGTTGAGCCCGGGGCAGAAGATGCGTGTCATCGACCGGTACCTTTTCCTGCTGGATAGGCTCCGTTTCGAATGCATGAAAAGGCTGGGGTGGCTCGAGGCCTACCCCGGCGAAGATATGCCCCTGGTGGATATGGTGCTTCGCTTCGACGAGGCGGCACCCGATCTCCAGGCGAGGATCCCTTCCCTGAGCCGGGGACACCCGGGTTACGAGCGTTTCGCCCGGCTCAACACGTATGACCGGGAAGCCTTCATCCGGAAACTGATTCCCCGGGCTCTCAAGGAAATCGAGGCCTAGTCCGTGACCTTGTAAACGATATCGTTTTCGCGGACCCTTTCGCCTACCTTGATGCCCACCAGGTCTCCCGACTTGGCCTCCTCGATGGCCTGGTTGTCCATCTCCATGCTGCCCACCGTCTCGGTGAAATCAGTGGTGTGGCCTTTGTAGTGGAGCGTGTCCCCGGTCTTTATGGAGCCTTTGGTCACCTCAAGAGCCGCCACACTGGGCTTTGCGAAGAACTTGACTATTTTCCCCACTTCTTCTTCCGGCATAGGGCACCTCCTCTTCCCCTTCAATGGGGACCCTCGGGAAATAGATGCTAAAGGTTGGCTTGATAAATGAAGAATATGGGCATGATAAGTGGGACGGGAGTGCTTGTCAAGCGGACCGAATTCCGCTCCTTTCTACGGTGCCACGGGAGGGGGGGAGGAAAATGAAGTTGCCGTGCCAGGGGCGTTTGGTTTAAGATCGACCCATGGAAACCTACAAGAAAGAACTGGCCCTGACCCTCGCCGAGACCGGGGCCCTTTTTTTCGATGAGGGCCTCGTACTTAAGGATGGAAGACCCACTCCCTATTTCGTGAACATGGCCATGTTCAGGACGGGCCGTCTCAGTCTAAAAATGGGCTCTTTCTTCGCGGGCATGATGGTGGCCGAAGGACTGGCGGAGAGGACGGACGTCATCCTGGGCCCGTCCTACAAGGGAAGCGCTATCGCCCTTTCAACGGCCATTTCCCTGTGGCAGGATCACGGGTTGGATGTGGCATTTGAGTACGATCGGAAGGAGGCCAAGACCCACGGGGAAGGGAGCGTGGCCGGGAGCCTTTTCGTGAATCGTAGTTTTTTCGACGGGTGCCGGGTTTTTGTCGTGGATGACGTGGCCACCTCCATGGGGACCAAGTTCGACCTCCTGGAAAAAGTCCGATCCGAGGCCCGCGACCAGGGCATGAAAGTGGAGATCCTGGGAATCGGCATCGGCATCGACCGTGAACAGACCACGGCGGTCTATGGCCGGGACGGCCGGGTCGTGCCGGGACAGAGGGGTGAAGACGCCGTTCGAGGATTCACGGAAAAGAGCGGGGTTGCGGTCCACGCGGTGGCGGGGATCCGGGAGGTGGTGGACTACCTCTTCCGCGAGAGGATTCCAGTGAGGATCCGCGGGCAAAGGCGTCCCATCGACGAGGAGACCAGGCAGGCCTTTGAGGCCTACCTGGACACTTACGGCATCAAGGCCCCGAAGGTTGTTTGAGTGGTGTACCTAAAGGGCACGGGTTTTTTCATGGATTCAACTTCAGCCGATTCGTTCGCTCGACGGATATCGGCCCTTCTCCGGTCCAGGGAACCTGCCCGAATCCGTGACGGCAGGCCCGGGGATCGGCATGCGGCCGTGCTTGTACCCCTGCTGGAGGAGAAAGGCGTCCACAAGGTCCTCTTCATCCGCAGGAGCGACCGGGTGGAGTACCACAAGGGCCAGATCTCCTTTCCAGGTGGGGGCGTGGAAGCGGGGGATCGCGACACCCGGGCCACGGCTTTGCGTGAGGCGGAGGAGGAGATCGGCCTTTCACGGGGCGTGGTGGAGATCCTGGGCCGCCTGGACGATGCGCGCACCGTGTCCAGCCATTACATCGTCCACCCGTGGGTGGGGCGGATTCCCTATCCTTACGACTTCCGCCCGGACCCGTGGGAGGTGGCAGGCCTCCTGGTGGTGCCCCTTTCCGTTTTTTGGACGCAGGGTTCCCACGAACACGTCCGGGATGTGCCTTACGATGGGGGCGTATACCGCGGCCCGGCCTTTGAATACGAAGGTAATGTCATCTGGGGCGCCACGGCCCGTATAATGGCCGGGTTCATGAGGCTCACGGCGGGCAAAATCCCCTTGCCCGGCACCCCGATTTGAGATAAGATATCGCCCTGTCGGATTCAGTCGGGACGTGGCTCAGTCTGGTAGAGCACCGCGTTCGGGACGCGGGAGTCGCTGGTTCAAATCCAGTCGTCCCGACCAGAATTGACAGGGGTCTTCAACCCTTTTCAATATTAATATCCTTTATTGATAAGGCTTTTGGCATTTAACAGGGTCAAAAGCCTTTTTTCGTTCCGGTCCCTTGTCGGCATGATTCAAGCATTTTGCCGTAAGTACCTCCGCTCTCAATGGATCAAGCGTTTCCCACGAGATACGGGAGTTGAGAAAAAGCATAAATCGTTTCGGAACCAACGTTCTCTTCTCTCAAGGCGCGGATCTCCAGATAGGGGTTGACAGGTAAACAATAAAATCCTAGATTGTTTACCATGATAAACAAAATTAGAAAAGAAGCCCTGCTTGCCGTTGTAGCCGAATGGCTGGAAGAGGGAGAAATTCCCCCTTTGGTTTCCCGTAATCGGCACACCATGAATCCTGAAAATCTTGAGCACATCCTTGCGGTCGTAGGGCCGAGGCGGGCGGGAAAGACCTACTTCATGTACCAGCTCATCCAGTCCCTGCTGCAGGGCGGTCGGCATAAAAAAGAGGATATTCTTTTTATAGATTTCGAGGACTATCGACTGGGTGGATTCACCGGGGATGACATGGACGAGCTTCTCGCGGCTTTCCACCAGCTCGCCGGGCAATATCCCCGTTTTTTGTTTTTTGATGAAGTCCACAATCTCCCCGGGTGGAACCGTGTACTTCGCACACTTCACAACCGCCGCCGGTTTAAGATTATTGTCTCGGGGAGCAACTCGAAGCTGCTTGGCCGCGAGATAGCGACCGAACTGCGAGGCCGGTACGATGACCTCCTCATGCTGCCGTTCTCCTTCCGGGAATACCTCCGGTACCGGGGCATTTCGTTCACCCTGTCCTCCCTCCGCACCGCTGCCCGCGGCAAGATCATGGCTGCATTCGACGATTATATTCGGCACGGCGGGTTTCCCGAGGTTGTTATGGCCGGCAACAAGGCTCAGCAGCGCAAACTCCTGCAGAACTACTTCAAAACGATCTTCTACAGGGATATCCTGGAACGATACAATATCAAGGCGCGGTACGTCCTCGATGCGCTGATGAACGATTTTCTCGAGACCTATTCGGACATCTTTTCCATAACCCGATTCGAGAAGCACCTGAAGGGAAATGGGCTGCCGGGAAGCAAACGTACCATCTCAAACTATCTCCATTATCTCCAGGAGGCGTTTTTCATCATCGTAAATGACAAATTCTCTTTTTCCCCTCGGCGCAGGATCATGAATCCAAAGAAAATCTATCTGACCGATACAGGTTTTGCTGCCCTAGGGCGCCCTTTTGCGGAAAACCGCGGGAGGATACTTGAAAATGTCATAGCCATAGAGCTGTTCCGCCGCGAGATGGAACTCTACTACTTCAAAGACAGAAACGAGTGTGATTTCATCGTCAAGAAAGGAACCCGACCGACCCACGCCATCCAGGTCTGCTGGGAATTGACCCGGCTGAACGAGAAACGTGAGATTGCAGGGCTCAGGGAGGCCCTGGAGTCCCTGGATCTGCCATCAGGTATCATACTCACCTACGCCCAGGAAGGAAAACATGAGATAAGCGACCGGCGGGTACCTGTTTTGCCTGTATGGAAATGGCTGCTCACCGATGATATCGACGGCATCTCCTCTATCTGAGACGGAGCCCCTTGTTTGAAAAGTTAGCTGCCTGTGACCGTATCCCTGCATGCAGTGTTAAAGGCACATGATAAGCTTCCAGGCAGGTTTTCTATTAACGCCACGTAAGCACTCAAACTGACAGGTGAAAACCCTTGACCAAACAGCTAATTTAAGATTATTTTACCTGGGTTTTAAAAATACAAGCAGCTAATTCCAACTTCCATTAGAGGAGGCCATCAATTTCTCGTCTCAACATCCCGATTTTCAAGCCTAATTTAGGCTTCCTAGCTTGGGAGAGAGGTCCATGGCCCATCTTGAGGATCTTAAAGAAGGAGCGTTGATCAAAGGAATCCGGCCGGATGGGCCGGTGACTATCGTCAACGTCAAATGGCACGGCGACTCTGTTGTGGAGCTCACCTACAAGGACTCGTCCGGTCGTCCGGGAAACGAACTCTTGTTCCGCGATAGAGAGCCCACCATTGAAGTCATCGAACCCGGGCAATCCTGGAGCTTCGATGCCGATGCAGGTATGCTTCGATTGGTTTCTGAAGCGTACCGAATACGGATGGCTTATCTCTTTGATCCCCTGCTCGCAGTCCATACCTCGTTGATCGATCCCCTGCCTCACCAGATTACCGCAGTCTACGAAGAGATGATCCCCCGGCAGCCTCTCCGCTACCTCCTGGCCGATGATCCTGGAGCAGGCAAAACCATCATGGCAGGCCTCCTCATCAAAGAATTGATGGTTCCTGGAAAACCGCTGGCTACCTTCGTCTGCCCCGGTCACCCCCTCCTTGATGCAACAACAGACATTATCCTTGAACGCTACCGGAATCTCCTGAGACAGGGCGCAGTTTTTCTGAATGAATCAGATCCGAGCGAAGATGTCCGGGCCCTCTTCTACATCGAGCATTCCGTGGCGGATGCTCGGACTGACAAGCGCGGGGAACGCCGTGTTGTATCCCGGCAGATCCAGTTCGTGGAGATTGATGAACAGGGTGACTCAAGAAATGCCGGTTATGCCCCTTATCTGGATTATCGGCCTTTTACGGAAGAGGAGCGTTCCCTGATTACGCCATCGCTCCAGCAGAAATGGCTCCACAATGATCTAGAATCTCGTGCAACAGATTACGCAATCACTCATCTTGTGCCCAAACATTTCAAAGAAGTGAAGGATCGCAAGGAGGAGTTGATAACAAAAACCATTGCCGCGGTCAAGGAAAGGCTGACCAAAGAGATTGCGTACTGGGATCACCGTGCAGAGGAGCTGAAGGCACAGGAACTGGCCGGCAAGATCAATGCGAGGATCAACTCGGCCAAGGCAAGGGTGCGTGCTGATGAACTCCAGGCCCGCTTGCAGAACCGTCTGGAAGAACTGGAAAAGGAAAAACAACTCTCCCCCCTCCCTCCGGTGGTGATGGGCGGCGCCCTGGTTGTTCCAGGGGGACTGCTTGCGCGCCTCAGAGGAAAACGGAATGATGTCCCCGATCTCTTTGCCAGGGAGACAAAACGGGTTAAACAGATGGCCATGCAGGCGGTCATGGAACTGGAAAAATCTTTGGACTATATTCCAAGAGATGTAAGCCGGGACAACTGTGGATATGACATCGAATCCACCATCCCGGCATGCGGAAAGCTCCGCTTTATTGAAGTAAAGGGCAGGCTTCAGGGTGCAAAGACGGTCACCGTGACGAAGAACGAAATCCTGACCGCCCTGAACAAGCCGGACGATTTCATCCTGGCCATAGTCCTGGTGCCTCCCTCTGATGAGGGTCCAGGCGCTGACCCATGGCAAATGGGAGACCCGGGGCTAAAGTACGGTACAACCCTTGATGGCTGCCGGGTCTATTACATACACAGGCCATTTACAAAAGAACCGGATTTTGCTGTGACGAGCGTCAACTACGAGATACGAGAACTGCTTAAGATTGGGCAGAGGGGCAAATGAACGAACGAGTACAGCAACTCGAACAATGGATGCGGGCTAAAGAAAACGAACATTTTGAGTTCAAAGAGGCCAAAAATCGCTATGATTTTCAGAAACTCGTGAAGTATTGCGTTGCTCTTGCCAATGAGGGCGGCGGCAAAATGATCCTGGGGGTTACCGACAAAGTGCCGCGCAAAGTTGTCGGCACTAAGGCTTTCCAAAACCTGGAACGAACAAAGGCCGGCTTGATCGAACGAATGTCTCTGAGAATTGATGCTGAGGAAATTATGCATCCGCAAGGACGTGTTGTAGTCTTTCATGTGCCATCCCGACCTATCGGGATGGCGATCCATTATGAGGGCCGCTATTTCATGCGGGCTGGTGAAGATCTGGCGCCCATGCTTCCGGATATGTTGAAGCGTATCTTTGACGAGACAGGTCCGGATTACACAGCGGAAATCTGCTCCAAGGCCGCCCTTAATGATCTGGACCTGGATGCTGTTGAGGATTTCCGAAATCGGTGGATTCGGAAATCGAAAAACGAGAATTTGCGTCGGCTCTCCTCTGAACAGCTCCTGTTAGACGCGGAATTGCTTACCCGCGAAGGCATCACCTATGCCGCCTTGATTCTTTTTGGGACGAAGGAAGCATTGGGCCGGTATCTCGCCCAGGCTGAAGTAATCTTTGAGTACCGCTCAAGTGATGCCACCGGACCAGCCCAGGACCGGCAAGAGTTTCGGCAGGGTTTCTTTTCTTTTTATGAGGAGCTTTGGAGTCTCATCGAGCTTCGCAATGACAAACAGCATTTTCGAGATGGTCTCTTCGTGTGGGATATCCCCACCTTCAATGAGGAAGCCGTTCGTGAAGCCATTCTTAATGCGGTCAGCCATCGCGATTACCGAATGGCGGGTTCGGTTTTTGTCCGCCAATATCCCAGGCGCATGGAGATTGTTAGTCCCGGCGGTTTTCCTCCTGGCATAACGCCTGAGAACATTCTTTGGGAACAGTCCCCGCGTAATCGTCGGATAGCCGAGGCCTTTGCACGCTGCGGTCTTGTAGAACGCTCCGGCCAAGGCATGAACATGATTTACGAGGCGTGCATACGGGAAAGCAAGCCAAGACCCGATTTCACCCATACGGACCCATACCATGTCTGGCTGACTCTTCACGGTGAAGTTCAGCATCCGGAATTTCTCCGTTTTCTTGAAAAACTCGGCGAAGAACGTCTTGAGTCTTTCACCACGCAAGACCTTTTGGTTGTCGACCATGTTTTTCGGAATGAACCGGTACCCGAGGGATTCAAAGGAAACTTACTAAGGCTTGTGGAACGAGGCATTATCGAACAAATCAGCCGAGGACGAGGAACCCGTTACGTCTTGTCTAGACGGTTTTATAAGTTTATTGGCAAAAAAGGCGTCTATACCCGAAAGCGGGGTCTGGACCGGGAAACAAATAAAGCACTTATCCTGAAACACATTCGCGATAACGCCGCAGGTGGGGCACCTCTTCGTGACCTTATTCAAGTGCTGCCTGCCTTGTCCCGGTTTCAGGTTCAAAGGCTGGTTCAGGAACTCCGGGATGAGGGGTTGGTAAAACTTGTCGGGGCAACCAAAGGCGCCCGGTGGTTTCCCGTGGAAAAGTGAACCAAGAGAATGATACTTGCTCGGAAATATAGTAAAGACACTTCGTGAAATTTCCAGGCATTCCGGGCTGATAATGCGGCTTGGATAGTTATAATTGCGCGAGAAATACAAGATGCCGCGCAATTCAACCGCAATAATTGGGTGTATCTATTTGAATTCAAAGCTATTTTTCCATGCCTCTATTGTGCGGAATATATCTTTTTAGCACAATCCGGTGCGCTGGAGGCATCTTCGCAGCCTTCGGGCCCTACAGCAAAGGGGGCCGCACTAGGCTGTCGAGAATTGAGCGTATTGCGCGGCAAAAATCCATCGTGTGCAAACAAATGAACGCGCAATACGGAAAACCCTTTGAATTGGTTATGATTTCAATTATGCAAATATCGGGTTTCTGCTGCAATATGAGCACAATTCATAACCTAATAAGATTGGTAAGACAATGATCCATCGCAAAAAGCTGATCGAAGTCGCCCTTCCACTGGATGCGATAAATCGAGAATCCGCACGGGAAAAATCCATCCGCCACGGGCACCCGAGCACCCTGCATCTCTGGTGGGCGCGCCGTCCTCTGGCTGCATGCAGGGCCGTGCTGTTCGCTCAACTGGTGGATGACCCTTCGGCCCATCCCGACAAGTTCCCCACGGAGGAAGACCAGCATATCAAAGACGAGGGCGTAGCGGTCCGAATGGGGGCGCGGCTCATGGCCATTGTGGCTGAAGGGCCGCGAGGGCGGGTTTATGTTCCGCCAATGACTGAACACGAAGCTGTAGCGCGCCAGGCAGAGCCATCGTGGAAACCGCAAGCCAAGCTGCCTGGCAATACCAGATGGTTCTCTCCGCCAGTCTTTGGCCTTAGCCAGTATTCGCAGCTCTTCACCCCACGCCAGCTTGTGGCGCTTACCACCTTCAGCGACCTGGTAATGGAGATGCGGGACCGGGTGAGGGAGGATGCCATTGCGTCCGGGATGCCAGACGATGCCAAGGGGATCATTGACGGCGGCACCGGCGCCACAGCCTATGCCGACGCCGTGGCGACGTATTTGGGCATGACAGTAAGTCGGCTCTCAAATAGAACTTCCACCATCTGTTTCTGGGATATGGGGCGCGAAAACATTCAGCAGGTCTTCGCCCGCCAAGCCATTCCGATGACGTGGGATTTTGTTGAGGCAAATCCATTTAGCCGGTCGACCGGAAATTGGCTGGGGCAACTTATCTTCCCGGCCGAAAATATTGAGTCGGTTCCTGCATCGGGAAATAGCGGAGGTGTCTTTCAGTTTAATGCTGCTGACCGTAGCTTCAATGGACCGCCCTTTATGTTTTCCACCGACCCCCCTTACTACGACAACATTGGCTATGCTGACCTTTCAGACTTTTTCTACGTATGGCTCAGGCGTTCGCTCGGAAAGATCTATCCCGATCTTTTCAGCACCATGCTGGTGCCCAAGACAGAAGAACTGGTGGCAACGCCATACCGTTTCGATGGAGACCGTAATAAGGCCAAAGCATTTTTTGAAAAAGGCCTCCGAAGGGCCTTTGAAAGGATGAGGACCTCGGCTCATAACGACTACCCTCTTGCAGTCTATTACGCCTTCAAACAGGCGGAAAGCGATACAAAACTCAAAGATGGAAACGGTAAACAGGCGCTTTCATCCACCGGCTGGGAGACCATGCTCGAAGGACTCCTGGCATCCGGATTTCAGATCACCGGAACATGGCCCATGAGAACCGAACTTATTACCAATCTAAAAAAGAAAGTAAGTGCCCTTGCATCCTCCATCGTCCTGGCCTGCCGTCCCCGGCCGGATGACGCTCCCATGACCACCCGCCGGGATTTCATCAATGCCCTGAAGCGGGAATTGCCCCCGGCCCTCAAGACCTTACAGGAGGGGAACATCGCGCCGGTGGATCTGGCCCAATCGGCAATTGGTCCGGGCATGGCAATATTCTCACGTTACAGCAAAGTCCTGGAGGCCGATGGCACGCCCATGCGAGTGAGAGCCGCGCTGGCCCTAATCAACCAGGTGCTGGATGAATATCTATCTGAGCAGGAAGGGGAATACGATGCTGATACCCGTTGGGCCCTTGCCTGGTTTGAGCAGTACGGTATGGGGGAAGGACCATACGGCGTGGCCGAGACCCTGTCCAAGGCAAAGAACACGGCGGTGGACGGGCTCGTCACCGCAGGGATCCTTGTATCAAGGGCTGGAAAGGTACGTCTTCTCCGGCGAGACGAACTGCCCGTGACCTGGGACCCGGCGTCTGAAAAACGCCTGACCGTTTGGGAGGTGACCCAGCACCTGATCCGCGCCCTGGTGGACACAGGGAGCGAACAGGCGGCCTCGGATCTCCTCAGAAAAGTGGGGGGCCTTGGCGACACGGCCAAGGAACTAACCTACCGTCTTTACACCATCTGTGACAGGAAGAAATGGGCACAGGAGGCCATTGCTTACAACAGTCTGGTAGTCGCCTGGCCGGAACTGGTAAAATTGGCCGGCAGAGGTAAATCAAAAATAGAAACGCAAACCGAAATGTTTGAAAACCAATGATATTGTACCGTGGAAGCGGTTCGCGAACCGTCCCTGCGGGGAAACGAAAAACATTGGGCCGGTTAATTGGTGCATTTAAAACCGTGTCAACCAAACGCATCAACGAAATCCGCAAAACCCCCGGCATGAAATTGCGGCAACGGAACTACTATGAGCACGTCATTCGAAATGATGAATCCCTGAATCGCATCAGGCAACATATCACGGCAAACCCCGAAAAATGGGATCAGGATCGGGAAAATCCTTTTGCATGGAGAAAACGAATATGAAGACTATAAAAGACATATCACTTAAGGATAATGAAAAGACAGCCATACTTGAAGCAACAAAAATGCTTAAAAAAAGATTCTCCGTAAAAGATGTGATCCTCTTTGGCTCCAAGGCCCGGGGTGATGATGATTCTGAATCGGATATTGACCTGCTGCTTGTGAGCACACATCCCATATCCTGGAAGGAGCGGCAGGCGATTATTCACGCCCTTTTTGATCTTGGCATGAAGTATGATGTCATATTCAGTATTCTTGACACTACTGAAAGGGATTTTAAACAGGGCATCTTCACAGCCTTTCCTATTTACGAAGAAATCAAGAGAGAGGGGGTGGCCACATAATGACAGCTGGGCCATCTGTAAATCCTGCACAAAAAGAGGCACTTGTAAGGTATTGGTTTGAGAAGGCCCGTGAGTCTCTGGAATCTGCGAGAGACGAGTACAGGAGTGGACGTTTATCTTTTGCTATGAATCGAATTTACTATGCCTGTTTTTATGCCCTTACAGGGGTTTTCCAAGACAGGAACAAGACGTTCAAGAAACATAAGGGGCTTCGCAGCGCATTACACCGGGACCTTGTGAAAGGCGGCATTATTGACGCGCAGTGGGGGAAATTTTTTGATGAGGTATTTGAAAGCCGTCAGCGGGGCGACTATATGCCCATCGCAGTTTTTGAGTCGGCCCAAGTTGAGGAGTCCCTGGAGGAGGCAAGGCAATTCCTTAACGAGATGGAAAAGTTAATCGTAAAATGAGGGCTACAACACATGGCACTTAGCAATAGTGAAAGAATAGGAAAAGGCCTGGATCTCCTCCGCAATGGTCTGGCCCCATTTGTTGAACGGGAGCTGGAAGCGGTTTATGGAGACAAATGGCATGAAAAGGCCAGACAAAGCGTAGCCAAAGAAAGGGACTGGAAGGTTAAGGGCGGAAAGGTTCAATGGGATGCTTATCTGATTCTGATGACCCTTTGGAATCACTGGAATGATGTATTCAGGAAAACACTCGGGCATGCTGAGCGGTCCTATGTGAGCGAGCTGCGGGAGGTCAGAAACCGCTGGGCGCATCAGAATGCCTTTACCTATGATGACACCTACCGGGCCCTTGATTCCATGGCAAGGCTGCTTAGATCCGTCTCTGCGAAGGAAGCCCAAGAAGTCGATAAAATGGCGCAGGAGACCATGAGGGTCAGGTTCGCGGAACAGGCGCGACAGGAAGTAAGAAAAAAGAGCGTCTCATCCATAGAAGGGCGCCCTTCCACCGGCCTCAAGCCCTGGCGGGAGGTGGTAACCCCTCATCCTGATGTGGCAGGCGGCCGCTACCACCAGGCCGAGTTTGCCGCTGACCTGGAACAAGTAAGGGCAGGTAAAGCCAGCGGGGAGTACGGGGACCCGAGGGAATTCTTTCGACGCACTTTTCTGACCCTGGGCCTGAATGACCTCCTGAAAGAGGCACTTCTTCGCTTGACCAATAAAGGCGGCAGTCCCGTGGTGGAACTCCAGACCAATTTCGGCGGCGGCAAGACACACTCCATGCTGGCCCTTTATCATCTCTTCTCGGATGTTCCCGCCGGTGAACTCACCGGCGTTGAGGAGATCCTTGAGGCAACGGCGATCAGTTCGGCGCCAAAAGTGCATAGAGCAGCCCTTGTCGGAACTGCCCTAAACCCAGGTCAACCCCATGTGAAAGGAGATGGAACCGAGATCCGTACCTTATGGGGAGAGCTTGCCTGGCAATTGGGCAAAGCTGAAGGATATGCCCTGGTGGCTGGAAATGATGCAAACGGAACCAGCCCCGGCTCCCAGGTTCTGTGCGATCTCTTCCAGCGATACAGCCCATGCCTGATTCTCATTGACGAATGGGTGGCCTATGTCCGCCAGACCTACGGGAAGACAGGGCTTACGGGTGGAAGCTTTGATGCCAACATGACCTTTGCCCAGGCCATTACCGAGGCTTCACGCGCAACGCCGGGGACCCTGCTTGTGGCGAGCATCCCGTCTTCAGATATCGAGATTGGCGGAGAAGGAGGAAAAGAGGCGCTCACGAGACTGAAAAACACCTTTGGGAGGATGGAATCCCCTTGGCGTCCGGCAAGCGCGGAAGAATCTTTCGAGATAGTGAGACGGCGACTCTTTGAACCCATTACAGACCCCAAAGATTTTGCCGCCAGAGATGCAGTGATCAAGGCATTCGGCCAGCTTTACCGGGGGAGCAAGGCTGAGTTTCCCCAGGGCTGTGGGGAGACGGATTATGAGCGGCGGTTGGAGAAAGCCTATCCTATTCATCCCGAGCTTTTCGACAGGCTTTATGAAGACTGGGGCAGCCTTGAGCGATTTCAGAGAACCCGCGGCGTATTGAGGCTGATGGCAGCGGTGATTTCAGAGCTCTGGGATCGCCGGGATGCAAGCCTCCTGATCATGCCGCCTTCCGTGCCCATGGATGCCCCGGCAGTCCAGTCCGAGCTGACGCGATACCTGGAAGACAACTGGCGCCCGGTGATGGAAAAGGATGTGGACGGCCCTGAAGCCCTTCCTCTCAAAATTGACCGTGAAGTACCTACGCTGGGACGCTACTCCGCCGCAAGGAGGGTAGCAAGAACAATCTATATGGGATCCGCTCCTTTGGCCAAGGCAAAAAACCCTGGTATTGATGACCGCCGTATTCGCTTGGGGTGTGTCCAACCAGGTGAGAATATAGCGACCTTTGGCGACGCCTTGAGGAGACTTACGGATCAAGCAACTCATCTCTACATAGACGGCAGGCGTTACTGGTATTCCACACAGCCAAGCGTAACACGGCTTGCACAGGATCGGGCCGCCCAGCAGGAAACGGACCAGGTCTGGCAGGAACTCAAGCGCCGGTTGAGAATAGATAAACAGCGTGGGGAGTTCGCTGCCGTTCACATGGTGCCGGAGTCCACAAGTGATGTGCCGGATGAAATGGACGCGCGACTCGTAGTGCTGGGTCCGGAAAAGCCCCACACCGGCAAGGCGACTGATAGCAAAGCCCGGCTGGAAGCCGAACAGATCCTCCAGAACCGAGGCAACAGCCCAAGGATATTTAAGAACATGCTGGTTTTCCTGGCACCCGACAAGGCCCGGCTGAATGATCTGGAGCAGGCCATTCGCAATTATCTTGCCTGGGATTCCATATGGAAAGAAAAAGAGGCTCTAAACCTGGATGCCTTTCAGTCCAACCAGGCTTCCACCAAGCGTGAGCAGGCGGATGAAACGGTTCAAACCCGTATCAAAGAGACTTATGTATGGCTTCTTGTGCCGTTTCAGCCGGATCCCCAGGGGGCAATCGAGTGGCAGGAGTCCCGTCTCCAGGGCCAGGATGCCCTGGCTGTCAGGGCGGTCAAGAGGCTCAAGAACGACGAAAACCTGATCACCCGGTTTTCACCAACTCGATTACGTCTTGAATTGGACCGCTATCTCTGGAAGGAGACCGATCATCTCAATCTTAAAAAGCTCTGGGAGTATTTTGCCACGTACCTCTATTTGCCGCGTTTTAGAGACAGTGGGGTATTGACCCAGGCGGTCCAGGAGGGAGTCCAGCAGACGACCTGGGCAGAACACTTTGCTTATGCCGAAGGCTATGATGAAGACAAGAACCGCTATATGGGGCTGAAGACCGGGCAACTGACATCCGTGGTTTTGGATGCCCACAGCGTAATTATCAAGCCGGAACCGGCAAAAAGGCAGTTGGAGCAAGAAAAGGATGAGCCAAAACCAGACGGAGTAAAGAAAGCCGGAGTAAAAGAACCGGGAGAGAAGGAACCTGGGGACAAAAAGCCGGAAGAACCAGCCAAACCCAGGCGATTTCACGGCTCAATCAAACTGGACGCCACAAGGCTTGGAAGGGATGCAGGAAAACTCGGGGAAGAAATCGTCCAACATCTCTCGGCCCTTGTTGGGGCGGAGGTCGAGGTTACCCTTGAGATAAGCGCTAAA
>JAFDIS010000036.1 GCA_019307945.1 Deltaproteobacteria bacterium
GGCCTGGCAGACACAGACGGCCTGCCTCTTTTTAATTTAAACCCAATCAACCCAACAAACCCAATGAACCCAAGCAACCCAGAAAGTGTGCGGGGCATGAGGTTCTCCCTCCTTTGTCGGAAACATATCGGCCTTACTCCTTGAATATGCGGTACGCATCCGTATAACCCCGAGGAGGGGACGTGTCAAGCATAAAGTACCTGTCCCCTTATACTTGTCTTTTATTTTTCTCCGCTTCTGGAGAAACCAGCCCAGTCGCTTTCCACTATTTCGTTTATTACCACTCGATGGAAAAATTTTACTCACTAAACTTGGTAAAAAATTACCCACCACCTTTCCCCCTCGTATCAAGATCTTGGGTTTTTTAGAAAATAATTGCTAACAGATTGATTTTCTTAGTACTAAATTCATATTGGATTTTCCGATGGATCTTTAGGTATTTGGCATGCAGGTTGCTACTGTAAATGCATAACGCGCTTTTAAAGACAATTCATAACAGAACAACTGCGCTTTGTAACCCGGATTCAACAGTAGCACTTTCAGTCTTTAAGAAATGCTATAAAGTGTCTGAGCACTCACTTTTATTGAAAGGAGGTGATTTGCCTAATTCGAGCTTTCCAGCATTGGCATTAATAAACTAAACATTAGCAAACTAATAAAAAAGGAGCAGAACAATGACTAAAGCCTTAAAAATCGTTACGTTTTTACTATGTATGATGCTGACTCTCGGGGTTGGAAGCGCATTTGCCTTTCCATTGTGGGCAGGCGAGGGTCTTAAGGCAGGAACCGGGTTCGAAGACAACGACTACGATTACTTTATTGATATGGACGACAATGACCAGATTTCAGTGGGTGATCATCTTGTTGCCGTTATTGAATTTGAGCACGACAAACAGCTCAGTCCCCCCTATGCCCAATACGACTTTAACACAGCCATAGATGAATTGGTCGCTATTTCACGAGTCAAGGTGGGAGCTATTAATGTTGATGGTTCAATCGATATGGTTCCAATTGATGCCAACACTCCTATGGTGGAGTTTTGGACGGGCGGCAGCATTAACCTCGACGTGGTAAACCAAGCCCCCTCACCTGATCGAGATGCTGCGATAGCTGCAGTTACAGACGGCACCTTTTTGTGGAGCTTTTCAGTCACCAACGACCCCGACACCTTCTGGAAGTTCTTTCCGGGACTAACTGGTGGTGGAGCCCTTAATCCTACACTAGTGTCCCAGTTACCTGATAGTACCTTGGTAGGATCTCTCAATTATGCACTCGTTCAGACCGGAGGAATTGATATCTTCAATCCTATCTACAGTCCTTTGTCCATGTTCTATGGCAGTGCGGGGGGTGACCTCCTTGTTGACTTGATTGGAAGCGCTAGTATATTGGGCGGAGATGATTTGGGGTATTACGATGCAACTACACAAACTGTGAATCCCCTCAAAGCATTTGCTCGTAGCGACGCGGATCTGGAGGTTAACCCTATCCCCGAACCTGCCACCATGCTTTTGGTGGGCTCCGGCCTGATCGGCCTGGCCGGCCTTGGGCGGAGGAAGTTCTTCAAGAAGAGCTAAGGCCTTAACCCCAACTGCTTAGTCGGAACAAAGGCGGCAATGCAATGCATTGCCGCCCTTTCCATTTTCTCCTCGTGAAGGCCGACGATCATGCTTTCGCCGTATCCAATACCTCTTCCACCGACCGTCTCGGTGTCCTGGCTCTGGGCGGGTCGGCGTACCCCACCCTGAAAAACATCACTGGAAATTCGCGTCCGCCCTTCATTCCCAGATCCCGGAGGCCCGAATCCATCCGTTCGATCATCTTCCTGTGCTTCTTGGTGAATTGCCCGGCCCCATCTTGGTAGAAGTGGTTCAACAAAAACACGAAGCCCACCATGGGCTGAAGGGAAAGTCCAAGGGAATTCCCAGTGATCCAGAAGCGCTCCACCGCCATCCCGGCCCTGAGATAGGCGCTGGGTTCCCTTCTGTCCACGGTCAGCAGGCAATATGCCGGCGATGTTTTCAGCAATTTGATGGAATTGAGACCGGATATTCTGCTCATCCCGATGAGGTTCAACCACGACAGCACGTTCCAGTTGGACATCATCTTGAGCCCCTGCTTTTGAAACCAATTGATTTCCAGCACATCCACGCCCATGCCGTCGTTGGGCGATTCACTCTCTTTCCCCAGGCGGAGCCACCTGTAAAGCCCTGCGTGGAGACGTTCGTCCTCGAAGAGTATGCGGTCTGCGTCGAAAACGATCTTTCTCATCTTTTTCTTATCGCTTTCCGCATTGATCCATAGGATTCCCACACCCTCTGATCTGTCCCTGATCTGCATCAGTTGCTGCACCACGGCAGGATCAATGGGTTTCTTCTTGTAAGGCTTGCGGTTCACGTGCCTTTGCGTGAGAAATTGAAACAGGGGGTCTTCCGCGGTTTCGGTCTTCTCAAAAGACACCTCCGCTACGATGTTGCTCTTTTCTCCGGCGGGAAGTATGGTTACCCCCGCCTCGAGCCCGAAGTGAGTGGCCGCGATGCGTATGTTTTCGAGCACGGCCCCGAACGTGATAAAGGTCGATTCCTGATTCACATCGTAGAAAAAGCCTGACCGTTCGGGGTCTTTTTTGAGTGAAAGGATCTCCCCGTCCCAGGAGAACAGCCAAGGCTGGCAGTTGTCAGCCGATGTGGCCCAGGTGCCCATCTCCACGAGAAAACGCACCACCTCCTCGGGGACCTGCCCCTCAACCCTGCCCGTCGCAGGCGCCGGGGGAACCTCCCTTGATCCTGCCCCCCCCTTCTTGCGGACCATCAGCTTGAATGCGAGCTTCTTGAGGCGCTGCTTGGGGTGCCGGTTGCCCCAGCGGAGTTTTCCTCTCCGGAATTTTCTGCGAAAGGCGTCAAACTGCATGTAATAGGGCGCGGGTTTGACTCCCTTTTTACCCAGAAGAATTCTTACGGCCTCCATGGCCGCCATGCCGCTGCAGAGCTGGCACCCGATGACCGAGGAAGGACCGGCCTTTTTGTCGAAGTCTACCCGGGAAAAGTCCACGTACTTGATATGGGTGGCCCTGGGAGCAAGGCCGATGGCAAAGGAGACATACTTTTCCTGATCCGCCATGCCGTCACGAATATCGAAGTACTCGTCAAAGCCCATGCCCTCGTGAGGCAAAAAAACGAGCAGGGCGGAACTGAACCCCATGGGACCGGCGGTGATCACGGGTATGCCCTTTTCACGGGCGCGAAGAAAGAGTAAACGCCTGACGTCGAAGGCGAAAAAGTCCAGGCCGTCCAGGACCACGTCGACCCCATCGAGGAAATCATCCATGTTTTGGGGGCCGATTCCTTCGGGAAATTCCTTGATTTCGAGGAAGGGATTGACGCCCAGGGCAAGCTCCTTCATCACCTCCAGTTTGGGCCTTCCGAAGTGGGGAACGCTTGCCCCGAACTGGCGGTTGATATTGCCGGGCTCGTAGGTGTCGAAATCTGACACGTGAAACCGTCCGACGCCGCACCGCACCAGGGTGATGAGGTGGACACCGCCCACGCCGCCCATGCCTGGGATCGCAACCTTTGCTTCATGCAGCCTTTGCTGCTCTTGTTCGGTAAAGAGGCCGATGTTTCGCGAGAATGCCTCAGAATAATAGGCCTCTTGGGTCTGGGGACCGAACTCGGCGATCCTTCGAATGAGACTTTCTGTGTCCATGGTGGGCCTCTGGAGATCGGGTTATTGGGTTTGTTGGGTTTGTTGGGTCTGTCTGGTCCTTTTGGTCCGTTTAGTCCGTTTGGTCTGTTTGGTCCGGGTGCAGGCTCCTTCTCGTGTGAGTCGGCGGCGTTGGGAGGCGGTGCCTGCGAGGTTATCGGGCACGGTACACGACGGAAAGATCCTCTTCTCTTAGCGGGCATCCCTAGTCGAACTTGGGATGGTATTTCTCGTCCAGGTCGTCGTAGATGAAGTGGTACATGTCCTGGTGCTCGGCCATGAGGTGGCGGTCCATCTCCTCGATGATGGCCACGCATGGGATGCGCACCCCGTGGTATTCCACGGCCTCGCCGATCTGGCGGATGTAAAAACCGAACTTTTTAAGAGAGTTGTAAAGTTTTTGCTCCACGATCATAAGAAGATGCGTAAGTCCCATCTTCTTGCTTTCCTGGTAGACCATCTTGTAGAGGCCCTTGATGATCACGGGGGTCTTCCTTTTCTGGAGGGCCGGGGGCATGGGCCCGTAATCCGGCCGGATTCCGCCTTCCGACACGGTGAGGTAGGATTCGAGGCCGTAGAAACCGTCCAACTTTCTTCTGCGATAGGTCTTGTGAACCGCGAGCCTGGAGACCTCGGCCACCTTGTCCATATCAGGCTTTTTGCCGGGGATTTCGATCTTCGTGGCATGCTCAATGGGAAAGCCGTTTTCCGAATGGCGGATGAGTCTGACCGTGCCCACGATCTCGTCTGTTTCATCCATGGCGGCATAATGGATCGCGTAGGGCTCGTATACGTCTTTCTCGAGCCCGTCAGGGAGCTCCTCAGGGTTTTCGAAACCAAACTCCCGTGCAAAAATCTCGTAGCGCAACCGGTAAATTCTTTCCTTCATTTCCGGCGAATCGACCCTGACGAATTTAAACCTTCCCATCGTGAACATGGCACTCCCTCCTCTCAGGAAACATCGCTCTCTCAAGCATGTTTACAAGGCCAAATTTTGCCATGGTATGGCGTTTTCATGGGATTTGTAGTCCTTTTTTATCATAACCGGCCCGGAAAGTCGAATTCCACGCCGGTCTTTCTCCGAAAATAACCACCTCCCGGCTTGGCACTCCCTGTCCCCCTTCTTAAGCCCGGCTCTTGCGAAGCAGGATCACCGAGGGCAGAACCAGTATATCACCCACCGCGGCCGTGATCATGATGATCGAGCATAGTATTCCGAAATTCATGGTGGGAGAAAAACTGCTGAGCATCAGGACACCGAACCCGATGCAGAGGATCACCGAGGTGGAAATAATGGGGCGGCCCTTATTGAGAATTACGTGCCACACGGAGTCCCCGACGGAAAACCCTTCTGATCTTCTCAGTTTATATTCGGACAGGAAATGGATGGTGTCGTCCACGGCGATCCCGAGGGCCACTGCGGCGATCAGGGAAGTTCCCGTGTCCAGGGGGATCGACAGCGCTCCCATGATACCAAAATTGAGGACAATGGGAAACAGGTTGGGAATCACGCTGAGAAGCCCGATGGAAAAGGATCGAAGCACGAGCATCATTACCACCAGGATGATCGCCGCGGCCAGGCTCAGGCTCTGGACCTGGCCCCGCACAAGGGCGTCTATGGTATTGACATCCTGCCGGGCCCTGCCCGTGACCCGGATTTCGATACCCGGGTGATCAAGGGTCTGAATAAACTGCTCGATCTGCCGGATAAGTCGCTTCTGGGCGGCGGAGCTGTGCTCGGAGATCCGCATGGCGATACGCGCATGGTCAAAGGAACTGTTGATCACGTCCTCAATGTCTTCCGAGTCATAAAGCAGGAGATACTGGGACACCATGTTCTTGGTCTCGGGAATTTTGTAATACGCGTGGTTTTCCGCGTGAAAGGATTCGTTCATATCCTTTAGAAAATCAACCAGGGAGACAACCGAATCCACAGCCTCGAGCTTTTTGAGATATTCCTGGATACTCTCGATAAGTTTCAGGTTCTTGGGATCCTTGAAGGCCTCCTCTTCCCGGGCCTGGAGGGAGATGTCCATGGTGTCAACCCCTCCCAATTTCCTCTCCACGAAGTCCATGGAAACGCGCAGGGGACTGCTCTTTTTGAAAAACTCGATCAGGTTGGTTTCCACGCGCAGTTGCGTAGTATACCAGGCCGCCCCACAGACCACCACAGCGCTTGCGGCCAGGACGAAACCCCTGCGTCTGGACACGGTCCTGCCCAGGGCGCGGAGGAAAAGAAGCATTCCGCGCTTGGTCTCGTAGGCCTGGTAGATTTTCTTGGGGTCGAACAAAAGGATAATGGGCGGCAGGAAAAAAAAGGAGAAAAAGAACTCAAAGACCATGCCGGCGGACGCAATCCACGCCAGCTCCCGGATGGGCGGGATCTGACTCACGGCGAGGGACAAGAACCCAATGGCCGTGGTCAGCGTGGTCAGAAAACTGGGCAAAAGGACCTTGTCCAGAACATGTGCCAGGGCCTTTCGTTTGTCTGGAAAGCTCTCCAGCACCTGCTTTTCCATGTGAGAAAAAATGTGGACCACATCGCAAAGGGCCAGGGCCATCACCAGGGGAGGGATAATGCTGGTCACGTTGTTCAGGGTGATGCCCGTGAGCCCGAAAAGCCCCATGGTGGATCCTACGCAAAAGGAAATATTCAACACCGCCAGGAGGGTCAGCCTGATATTCCGGAACACGAGCCAAATGGCGAGGGTGATGAAAAGATAGGCCACCGGGATGAAGGTGGCCACGTCCTTTTTCATGTACTGGCTCAGGTAATAATTGGTGGTGGTCCAGCCTGCCAGGTGAAAACGCTCCACCTCACTGCGGTAAGGATCCAGAATTTTTTGGGCCTTTGCCAGGAGTTTCTTGCGGTAATCGGGGTCTTCCGGCTTTTCCAGGGTCTGGACCACGATGGCCGTGGTCCTTGCATCCCGTGATATCAGGTTGGCCACGTAAAGGGGGTTTCGTACGGCCTGTTTTTTCAGCTTTTCAAGAGCTTGTGGGTCTGAGGGGATTTCCTCCAGGAACCCTCTCACCTCGAAAAAATCCTCGCCACCCACAATGTCGTCCACATTGGCGAGACTGGTCACATCGTCTATGTCTTCCAGCCCTTCCAGGTCCTCTGTGAGGCGCGCCAGGAGATCGAGGTTCCGCTCCGTAAAGATGTCCTCCCTTTCAAAGGCGATCACAAAAAACTCGTCGTTTCCGAACACCTCCTTGAATTCATCGTAAAACGCCACGTCCGGATCATTGTCCAATGTGAAGTAATCCACGTTGTTAACGGTCTGGGCCTTGGGAAGAAAGGACATGAAGAAAAAGGCCACCAGGAGGCACAACACGAATGAGGCCACGGGGTGCTCGGTCACGATGGAGATCCGCGGGCGGATGCGCCGCATCTCCTTGGTGACGGCCCCGATTTTTTGCCGGAGTGTCTCGCTTCGGCGGTCGAAGGCATAGGCCTCTTGAAGGGCCTTGAGGGCCTCTTTCAGGTCACCCGCGGCCTCGTGCACCGCGGCGATACGCTGGAGGATCAGGGCCTTTTGTGGGTCTTTGATGCCTTCAAAATCCAGGAGCGCCCGGAGGACCCGCAGGGCCCGTGGGAATGCCTTTTTGGCCAAGAAGCACTCTGAAAGCACCAGGAGGGACTGTGCCTCCCGGTACCCGAGACGAGCCGAACGTCTGAATGCCTCGATGGCCTCGTCCACCAAGCCCATGTCTTTGTAGGCCATGCCCCGGTCGTACAGGGCCGTGCCTGAGAGCTGTAAAATGGTGGTGCGGTCAAAGCCCGAGGGCGAGACGATCCGCCTGGGCTTTTGTCCGGGCTTCGGGGGCGCTTGCCTCTTGTGGTGGACCGCCTCCCAGCGTTCAGTGGCCTTGAGGCGGTCCCGGATCACACCGGCTACATTTCGCACCCGGTTTCTGATGTTCGGGTCGCGGATTCGGCCGCTCTTGAGGTGTGCTGCGTACTGGGAAAGGAGTTGGCGGTAGATTTCGCGGGCCTGGTCGAAGAGGCCGCGGGAGACGTAGAGGTCCGCTTCCTTGATCTTGGCGCGGACCACGTTGGGGTTAAGAAGGCTTGGGCCCTGTTCGATCGGGTCTTGGCTCATGGGGCGTTTGTCCGAAATAGCGGAAAATATTCTATCAAAAAAACATTAGACAGGATTTACAGGATCTTCAGGATTCTTTTTCTCTGGTCTCTCTTGCCGCACGAAAGAGAAACCGAGAGACCGCCTGCGGTGGGCAAGACTTCACGAGTTCCCCCGGAGCCTACAAGGCAGACCCTGGTGCCCAAGCTCCTTTATTGCACTGCGATGGTCAGATGGACCCTTTTCGCTCTGCGTCCGGCAGAGCGAAAAACCATCCTGTCAATCCTGTCGATCCTGTCAGAAAAAAACATTGGACAGGATTTACGGGATCTTTAGGATTCCTTTCCGGGCCTCTCTGCCGGAAACACACCGATGGAACGGGTATTTTGTTCCCTCCGCGTCTCTGCGGTGAAGGCATAAAAACTCTCACCGCCCGGAAGCTCCCAACCCCTGGATCTAATCCAGGAGTCTCGCCTTGAGCAATTTCCTGGCCACCTCATAGATATCTTTTCGGTCGCCCTCTTTGCGCATCCCCACGACCATGGCAACCACCACGCGCGAATCCAGGTTTACGCTATAGACCACTCTGTACCTGCCGGCCGTGCGAATCGAGCGGAAGCCCTGAAGATTTCCAAGCAACGCTTTTCCCTGTCGGTGAGGGTCGTTTTTAAGAGACTCGATCTTCGTGAGAATCGATTCCCGGATCTTCTTGTCTGAGATCTTTTCGAGAAGGGACAGGCAGGTCTCCGTGATTTGGACCCTGAATTTCATAGACCCAGCCTGCTTCTGGCCTCCTTGAGGGAAATCGTTCTACCCGAGGAAAGATCCGCAATCGCTTTCTGCAAGTCTCCCATGATTTCGGAGTCCCCCAGGATTTCAAGTGATTCGAGGAGACCTTCATAAAGATCCCAGCTCATGAGGGCCATCACCTCTTGATTTCTTCGGGTTACGGCGATGATCTGCTGACGGGCGGTCTCCTCCGGCAGTCTCATAAACCTCTTCCGCGCCTCGGTGATATTCAGCCTCTCCATCCACATGCCTCCTCGCCTTCATGTTCATGTAAGCGTACACGTAAAGAGGTAGATTGTCAATCTATACCCCATTCACCCTAGAGCCTACAGGTCTCTGCGGTGAAAACATAACAACTCTCACCGCCCGTTCGGCCTGAATGTAGGGACGGGGGACAGGCACTTTATGCTTCTTTATTCCTGGTCTCCCAACCAAAAGGGCGGTCCCCCCCGGGGGGGGGAGCCGCCCTTTCTTCTACCGGACGGGATCCACACAGTATCTTGCGGGATTTTCTTCTCTGTCGTGCCTGTCCCCGCAAATAAATACGCATGATGCGGGGAGCACAAGGCCGGTTTATATCATGTCTAAGCAGCAATCCTGCGCTCTAAATCTCCCACTTTTGTTTCAAGGGCGCTCAAACGGGCCTCCAGCTTGTCGTGCTCTTCCCGGCGCACAATCACTTCATACAGCCTGTCCATGCGCTTGTTGGTTTCCCGAATCATGGACACCAATTCATCCCGCACAGAATCGATCCTTTTGTTGGTCTCGTCGATCCTTTTGTTGGTCTCGTCGATCCTTTTGTTGGTCTCGTCGATCCTCCTGCTTTGATCAACCAGGTGCGCATTGATGTCATTGAGCCTGCTGTCAACGGAATTGATCCTTTCATTGATCCTTACCTGCTCGGTCTTTATATGGTCAAGTTCAGGAAGGATCATCTCTTGAAGCATGGATCTGAGGGCCTCTTTTACGTCCATGGGGTTGCTCCTTTCCCGCAGATAAGGGTTTTCCATTCTGTTTTCGAGATTTTGAAACCCTGCGGGATTTCCGATTTCGCCGAATCTGCTCTGTTGCCTGCCGCAGGCAGGTCTCCCGCAAACTAGGAAATCGCTCAACTCAGGTCATGAAATCTTCTCATATCGGGGCTTGATTGTCAATTATGTTATGAGATTCGTTATAGTTATGCCGGTGTTCCGTAAAATTACGTCCAGCACATATCGGGTAGCTGTCCTCGGGCCTTCAAGGGACGAGGGACAGGTACTCTATCAAGGGACGAGGGACAGGTACTCTATTGCTCTCACTTCTCGTCCGGAGAAGCGGAAAAACCATCCTGTCAATCCGCATCACGTGTCCTCCAAACCCCTCTTCCCCATGATCTTCATGACCAGAGAGACCAGACAAACCCAATAGACTCAACCAACCCAACGAACCCAAGCAACCCGAATAAGGGACAGGTACTTTGTTCCTTTTGTGTATATACACATCAACACTTGACATGCATACCTCACATATATATCCTTATCAAAAAGGCCCGGAAAGGAGACTTGGTCATGGAGCAGGTCAATGCGCTCAAATTGAGAAACAACCTGGGTGAAATCTTGGATCGGCTCAACAGGACCGGCAAGCCCATACTCGTGACCAAGGGAAGGAAACTCAGGGCTGTCTTGGTCACCCCGGATGACTTCGAAAAGCGATTCCTTGACGTCAGGGCAAGGGAAGAACGGGAACGCTTTTTGAATGAGGTAGACTCACTGAGAAAAAAGCGAAAGTTGAGGACGTCCAGCGTGGAATTGTTGCGCAGGCTTCGGGGTTATGAAAAATGATGTGGATCATTGATGCCTCCGTGGCTGTGCGCTGGTTTCTTGAGGATGAAGCCCATGAAAACGCGGACGCCGTCCTGCGGCGACTCCTCGAGGAGCCCGGTCGCTTCGCCGTGCCGGAGCTTTTTGCATTCGAGGTTTACGCGGTGCTGAATCGCCTCCACCCGAATGGTGCTTGGGCGTTCGGAAAAGGCGTGATTCCCCTTCTCCAGGGGGGACTCCTGAGGCAGCCCATGACCTCGGACCTGGCCTCCGTGGCCGATCAATTCGTGGAAAAGGGTCTCACAGGGTATGATGCATGCTATGCAGCACTCGCGATTCAGCTAAAGGGCTGTTGGCTGACCTTTGACGAAAAGGCTCACCAAAAAATCGCTGAAGAAGAGGTTTCATGCCTCCTTTCCGATGGAATGCCGCCGGGGTGGTAGGCGGGCTGTAGGTAAATGAGAAAAAGGGGACAGGTTTTTTATGCCTGAAACTCTCCGCCCGTTCGGCCTGAAGGCCTCACGAGTTCCCCCGGACCCTACAGGCCGCTCGCCGACTCCCAAGCTCCTTTATTCCACTGCGATCGCCGGCCGGCTTCTTTCCGCTTCTCGTCCGGAGAAGCGGAAAAACCATCCTGTCAATCCTGTCAGAAAAAAACATTGGACAGGATTTACAGGATCCTCAGGATTCCTTTTCCTGGTCTCTCTTGCCGGACGAAAGAGAGACCGAGAAACCGCCTGCGGCGGGCAAGGCCTCACGAGTTCCCCCGGAGCCTACAAGCCGCTCGCCGACTCCCAAGCTCTTTTATTCCACTGCGATCGCCGGTTGGCTTCTTTCCGCTTCTCGTCCGGAGAAGCGGAAAAACCATCCTGTCAATCCTGTCAGAAAAAATATTGGACATGGACCGGATAGGAGCACAGGTACTCTATTGCTCTCACCGTGGCGAAAACATTACAACTCTCACCGCCCGTGCCGATTTTGATGCTTTGATGCCTTTACAATGATGATTTTTGATGCTATGATGCCTGCATGAGAACGACCATAGACATAGAAGACCACATCCTACGACAACTCAAGGAGAAGGCGCACCGCACGGGCCGTCCCCTCAAGAAAGTGGTGAATGATGCGCTCTTAATGGGATTGTCTCAAGCCCGGAGACCTAGGCCCACCAAACGATATCGCACCAGGACCTATTCCATGGGCTATCCGCCGAAAGGGAACCTGGACAAGGCCCTTGAGATCGCCATGGTGCTGCAGGATGAAGAAATTGCGCGGAAGCTTCGACTCAGAAAATGAAGTTGATCGATCTCAATCTCCTCATCTACGCCGTCAACCGTGATGCGCCTCTTCATCGGGAGGCACGCCAGTGGTGGGAGGAGTGCCTTTCCGATACCGAAATCATCGGTTTGGCCTGGGTCGTGATCCTGGGGTTTTTACGCATCACGACCAGTGACCGCATCCTTCCGCGCCCCCTCACCGCCGAGGAAGCGATCCGATTGATGGAAGAATGGCTGGACCGGCCCGCCGTTTCGGTGGTATCTCCCACGGAACGTCACTGGGATATTTTCCGGCAAATCATCGGGCCCCTTGGGACTGCGGGCAACCTGACGACGGATGCCCACCTGGCGGCCCTTGCCATCGAAAACGGGGCCACCCTCTGTTCCACGGATATTGATTTCGCTCGTTTCCCGATGCTCCGGTGGGTCAATCCCCTAAACCCCCGGCAACCCATCCCAACCAAGATGTGATCCGTGTCCTCCGCGTCTCTGTGGTGAAAACAAGATCATAGGGGACAGGTACTCTATTCTTCTCATCCTGAGAAGCGGAAAAACCATCCTGTCGATCCTGTCAGAAAAAACATTGGACAGGATTCACGGGATCTTCAGGATTCTTTTCCTGGTCCCTCTTGCCGGACGAAAGAGAGACCCAGAAACCGCCTCCGTCGGGCAAAAATCCCGCCCGGGGGAGCACTTCAATATAGGCCGGTCACAATCAGCAACTTCTTATTGATGTCCTCCATTGTCTCAGGCGTAACGCTCCCTATCTTCGGCCATATCAGGCGCTTTTTATCTATACACCGCAACCGAAATACTTTTACCTTTGAATCATCCCTCAGACCAGTGTCCCCTTTCGGTATGAAAACCTCGTGAAAATGGATCTTTTTCCCGCCGGCCTTTGTGACGGGAGCCACGATGACCAGTGGTCCGCTCCGGTTGGCCGCATCCGGGGAAATAATGACTGCGGGACGCGTCTTCTTGATCTCCACGCCGATTGCGGGATCCAGGTTCACCCAAAACAAATCTCCTCGATTAGGGAAACTCATCTCCAATCCTCGAGACTTGCTTCTTCCCAATCATTATTCAAGGTGACATCCTCCTTGGCGGATTGCCTGCAGGCACGAGCCAGACTCTCGTCTATGAATTTTCGTTTGAGTTCGCGTAGGTAGGCCCGACACGCCTGATCAAGGAATTCCTTTCTTGTTGAAAATGGATTGTTTCGGTCGATCTCCTCCAGCAATTCCTTTTCGAGAATGATGCTGGTCTTCACATTTTTGCGTATTTTTGGGTTCATTATTATCCCTCCATAGATATGTCAGAATTTATCTCCAATTATATGTAAAATTTGATCTGCGTCAAGCCGCTGGAGGGGAAAAGACTGGACGGGATCTTCAAGATTCTTTTTCCTGGTCTCTCTTGCCGGACGAAAGAGCGACCCAGAGACCGCCTGCGGCGGGCAAGGCCTCGCCAGCTTTCCCGAAGCCTACAGGCCACTCGCCGACTCCCAAACTCCTTTATTCCACTGCGATCGCCGGCTGGCTTCTTTCCGCTTCTCGTCCGGAGAAGCGGAAAAACCATCCTGTCAATCCTGTCGATCCTGTCAGAAAAAACATTGGACGGGATTTACGGGATCCTCAGGATTCCTTTCCGCGCCTCTCTGCCGGAAACACACCGATGGAACGGGTATTTTGTTCCCTCCGCGTCTCTGCGGTGAAAACACAACAGCTCTCACCGCCCGTGCCGCCTTCCGGGCGTTACTAAAAGACACAGGGGTCACAGAGAATTGGATATTCGTTATTTCATCCTCTAAAAAAAATATCTCAAAATCGCGTACACCTGGTCGTTGTCTCGAAAAAGGCCCATGGTGGTATCCGAATGGCCGCCCAGGATATCGGCGCCCAGCTCGATGTTTACGTCCTGCCAGTACTTGATGGTCAACATGGGATTGTAATAGTAGTCCTTGTCCTTCATGTTGTAATATGCCCTGAGGCCCAGTTCCAGGTTATCGTCCAGGAACCCCCGGCTGATCTTGACGAAGCAGAGGCTCGTGGTCTTTTCCGTGAACAGGATGTCGTCGTCATAGTCCCGCACGATGGCCTGGAGAAACTGGAGGTTCACGTAGAAGGATTCCTTCCCCTGGTAATCCATGCCCAGGGCGTACTGGAACACCGGCTTTCTAACCTTTTTGAGCCTGTTGGTGAGGAATGACTGCTTGTTGTAATAGGCGGCCTCGCCCCGCACCCCGAAATCGCCCAGGGTGGTTTCGAACTCGAACCCGGTCACCCGGGTCCGGTCATAGGTCAGGGGTACGGGTTGGTTCAGGGTCCTGGAGGTCTGGGCCAGTTTCCTTATGGTCACGTTGGTAACGGGAAGCGGAAAAAACGCCGGCACCGTGATGGCGCCCAGGGACGGCAGGTCGTCCCGGGTGTAAAAGTAGCTCACCGCGTAATCGAAGTTTCGCACCGTGCCCGAGGCCCTGATGCCCGCCTCCCCGTTTTTGAAGCTATGGGGCACGTCCTTTTCCTTGACCTGGAAATAGCCCAGCTCGTCCTGGTAGTGGTCGAAAAAGGCCCAGTCGTCACCCTTGAGATCGAACCTGGATTCATGGAAAAAGGGGATATAGATTCCCTGGACCTTGTAGACGCCTTTGAAGACCTCCATGTTAAGCATGGGAATGGGAAGCTTTCGCTCGTCCCGGGGGCGCAGGGGCCCGTCCCGCATGTCCTCGGGGTTTACGATGTCAAGCGGGCTGATCTCGTCCGCCTTTCCCCATTTGACGATCTGCTGACCCAGGCGGATATTGTAATGGTCGCCGGAGTAATTCACATAGGCGTTGAATAGATCGAGGTCCGCCTCGCCGTCCCACTCACCGTGGTTGAGATCAGCAAAGTGCTGCGCCTCCACCGACAGCAGGGCCAGGACGGGCCCTGCCGTGTACTTTCCTTCCACCAGGACTTCCGCGTGGTTGGAGGCGTCGTCCTCGTAGCGGTTTTCTTCCTCCACGTCCCCCGCCAGCTTGTTCCAGAATTTTCCGCTGAACTCGAAGGGCGACTTCTCTTGGACAGACTTTTCCTCCCAGGGTGGGGTCTCTTCCCCGGCCTTGGCTTCCTCCTTTGAACCCTCCTCCCAGGGGGGCTTTTCCCGGGTCCCGGCAGTTCCCTTTTCTTTCAACTCCTCCCAGGGACTTTCCTTTTGGGCGCCTTGGGGAGCTTTCTCCTCGGCCCAGGGCGACTTTTCCTCGGCGCCCTTTTCCTTCAACTCAGCCCATGGCGAGCCCTGGGATTCCTTTTCCTTGGGACCGGGTTCCTCCTGGGCCCAGGGCGACTTTTCCGTTTCGCCCTTTGAAGCAGGCGTTTCTTGAGCCCACAAGGATTTTTCCTCTCCACCGGCGGCCTTTCTCTCTCCTGCGTCCTTCTGCCAGGGGGATTTTTCTTCGCCCCCGGAGGCTTCTGCTTCCGGCTTGTCCCAGGGTGCTTTCTCTTCTTCGGCCTGAGGCTGCTTCTCTTCTACCCTCGCTTCCTCCTTTCCCCAGGGGGCTTTTTCCACCGACCCGGCGCCCTTCGCCGTGATGGCCGCACCGGAGCCCACGGCCGGGGGAATCAGACGAACAGTGACGGAGGTCTTGTCCACCAGGACCTCGCGCCGGAGATCCATATCTTCTGGAAGATCTCCCGCCACACGGACCTTCCCCGGGTGTCTCCCCACCCTTAGAGGACCTGAAACCAGTTTCCCGCCGCCCCTGGGCACGAGATCCGCATCCGCCTTGCACCCGTAAAGGTCCACAACAATCCTAGGAGGGCTTTCCAAGGCGAAGTGACGTACCCTGCCCAGGGCTCCCTCCGCCCGGATCCGGATCACGTCGGCCCCGCCCTGCCGCTCCAGCGTCACCTGTCTGATGGTGCACGTGACCTCGTCTCCGCAAAAACCGAGGGTCGTCCACCCGGTGGTGACAGCCAGGCAAATCAGAATACCCGGCACCAAGCTGCGTTTCAGTACGGCCGTGATCATGTGACCCTCCTTCCTCGTTGTTGCAATCCGGATTCTCACCGCCCGTTCGGCATCAAAAAGACTGGACAGGATTTACAGGATCTTCAGGATTCTTTTTCCTGGTCCCTCTTGCCGCACGAAAGAGAAACCCAGAAACCGCCTGTGGCGGGCAAGACCCCACCAGCTTTCCCGGAGCCCACAGGCCGCTCGCCGACTCCCAAGCTCCTTTATTCCACTGCGATCACCGGCTGGCTTCTTTCCGCTTCTCGTCCGGAGAAGCGGAAAAATCATCCTGTCAATCCTGTCGATCCTGTCAGAAAAAACATTGGACAGGACTTACAGGATCCTCTGGATTCCTTTCCGGGCCTCTCTGCCGGAGGCACGCCGATATGGAACAGATATTTTGTTCCCTCCGCGTCTCTGCGGTGAAAACAGCTTTTCCCCGGGGCTCACTTTTTCCTTTCCAGATAGCGCCTGGTAAATACACGATCGGGAATCCCGGTGTTGTAACGGATCTTGTCGTTCTTCATCAGGGTGCGATGCCTCCGTTTGAGGTCCTTCATCTCCGATTCCATGACCGTCCAGATTCCCTGGATCTTCCTGAGACGGTACCCCCGGGAGATCTTCCTGAGCCTGCCTCTTCGGTCGTAAAACTCGATTTTTATGGGGACATAAATATTCTTGACCACCCAACTGATCCTTTTCCCGTACTGGGAACTGGATCGTTTCTTGGGGACGCTTTCCAGGACCCAGCAAGGGTACTTCCCGAACTTTTCGCTACGAAGGATCTTGTGATGGTCCTTGTCGAAACGGCGCTTCTGCATGTCCTCATACGTGTAGTCGGTGTTTACGAAGCGGCTGTCCTTCTGCCGGGACACGATGCGCCGGACCCGGCGCAGGGCTGGAAGATACAGGAACTGATCATCGTCGCGATCCCTGTTTTCCCAGTAGAGAAAGGTGGTGCCCGTGATGGAAGCCGGTGCCGTAAACTGGAGGTAGCCCTTTGAAAGTTCGCCGTAATCCTTCCTGGCGCTGATGAGAGAGCGGAGTTCTTTCCGTCCCCGCTTGTCTATCAAGAGCATACGAACCATGGCGTAAGCGTCCCTGCCATCCTCGCGATAGAACATCTTTTTCGCCAGGGTGAGCCCGTCCATGGCGCCCAGGGCCAACGACGAAAACGACCACAAGACGGCAAGCATGGAAAAAAGAAAAAGTCGAAACAGAGGAGCATATTTCATCACTTTCACCAAAGCAGGAGTGGTTCGCGTAAACTTCAGCAGCATATTGGTGCCGCGTGAGGCGGCGACCCCTTAACTGGTACTATTTCTTGCAAGTAAGGAAGATGCTTGTCAATCAAATTTCATGGGATATCTCTTCCCGAAATTCCAGATGAGTCGAACTGAAACGGCATTCAAAGCTTACACGCGGAGCAGACTCTTGTGGACGGACTTGCCCTCGAAAAGCAAGCCTCTTGGTTGATCGAATGGGGTCACTTCGTAATAGCTCAATAAATAGGGGCAGGAAGGTTTTTCTGACGCGACTGCCGGGAGGGCGCCGTTTCTTCGTGACTTATCTGTGGGGGAAGCCGCAGCTCGACGAAGTCGAGAATGCGGAGGGGCAAGTGTCCTCCACAGATAAGTCACTGAAGAGACCAGCCCGGAGGCCCGGAGCGGAAGAAAAATCCTCCTGCCCCGGTGGTATGTTCGCTGTTATCCCCCTAATTATTGAGCTCATACGGCACTTCTTTCCTGGTTGAGTAAGGATAAGATTCCGCTAGCTTGTATGCCCCTGGAATTGGAGCAATTTCCGACAGGCAACGCTGAAAGTCTTTTGACCCTGAGGAGGTTGCAGCCCGTATCCATGGGTGATCCGGAGCGGGATGGGGCACCAACGCTCTAGAACCCCGAAAAGCCATCCCCTCCATGGCCCGACCTCCTTTCCGCCCCAGCCCGGACGACACAAACACGGCTGGCGAGCCTCCCACCCGACCGGGAGACCCAACCAATCCGAGGAACTCAGGACTCAAGTCACCCAAATACCCGTGGCCACCCCTTTCTACGTGTAGCAGGCGAAAAAGTAATTTTTCTGATGTGCTGAGAGACTCATGAGACAGGTCCGCTCCTGTTCCAGGAGGGAGGTAATGGAGTCCCGGTCCATTCGGCGCCGACCCTCGTTTTCCAAAAGAGGAACGGGAACCTCCTCCGGGTCATTGCCGTAAAAGAACCTGTGAAGATCATAGCGGGGTTCAAAACCCAGGTATGCATAGCGAACCCTTTCCTCGTACTCCCGGAGGTCCAAGCGTAGAGCCACCGCGGGCGCACCAACCCTTGGATAAAACTTCACTCCCCCCAACTCTTCTAAGAGAAGAATCGTTTTGTAAAACGCGGCGTGCTTTGGGTTCACCATAATGCAAATGTCGTCCATGCCGTTGTTCACTGAGTCCACAAACATCGTTCGGAAGAGAAACATGAAAAGGTTTGAGTGCTGATGGGACCGGGAGGTAGCCAGAGCACAAACTTCGCAAATCGTCCTCCCCTCGTCCCTGAGCACGTTGAGTTCTTCATGGTAAAGGGAGTCCATGGACAGGGCGAAGCAGGGATCATCAACGATCCGGCTCAAGGTGCTCACGGTCTCTCCCCCCTTCTGCATGACCAGCGTGGACGCATTGGGCAGGAGGTTATGGATGCTGAAGTGGAGACGCGCCGGGTTCGGTTCCCGTATGTAGCCCATCCTGACATACTCCTCATGGACCAGGGAAAAGGCCTGTTTCAACTCGGCCCGGGTCTCGGCCCACTTGATCCGAAAAGTCTCGGGGCCCGGGTCCGGCAATGAAAAAAGATCAGTTCTCCTCACCCAGCGATGTCGCCTGTGGCGTAACCTACCCTGCATGTTGAATATCCCCCGCCCCGGCCGGGTGTCTGCGCCCGTTTTTGGGTGAAAAGCCCCACTTCTTGTGTGCACACTTCAACCTGTCACAATATATGGTACCCTATTAACACGACATTGGTTGCGATGCCACAAAAAAATGATGCCCTGAAAAAGCCGTTTGCATCCCGGGGGGTTTTTATTTTATGCTCGTCAACTCCAAAGGCCCCATGGGCCCCGTCGGTAACGTATCGAAGAAACCCGATGAGAAAGCGAGGTCTTAGGCGGATGACGAAAAGCGGGACAGGAGAAAGACAAAAAACAGAGAAAAAGAAAGCAGGTTCCAAAGGCACCGCCCAAGCCCATGGTCCACGCAAGAAACTGGAAAACCATCTCCACCGAATCGAATTCTTCCGGCACGCCCTGGCCCTTTTCCCCGACCCAGGCGACTCCGGGGGAGGCACCGTATTCTTTGTGCAAGGGCACAATCAGGCCCAAAACCTGAGGTTTTGCACCTGCTCCGAATCCGCCGCAAAGACCTGCAGGCACCTCCGGGAAGCATCCGCGCTTCTCAAGGAGGTCGGGATTGAAATCCTCCTGGCTACCCTGGGAAAGAACTTCCGAGAAAGTCTCTGGTACCGTCTGGCGGCCCTGATCGGCGAAGACGGAAATCTCACCCCGATTTCGTCCGTCACCATCAAACAAGGATCTTCAGGGGACCGAAAGTTCTTAAAGGCCTTTGACGAGGAAGGAAAGGAACTATTTACCTACCTTTCATGGGGGCCTGATACGGGAAGGCTCATCGACCGGTTTACAGGGACTCTGGAAGATTCCTGGACCGCAGGGCGGGGCGCGGTGCTGGGGCGGCTTGCCCTCCTTACCCTCACGGAAAACGAACGCCTCATGAACGAACGGGGATACAAGACACGGGGGCAGGAATTTTTAGAAAGTTTCCTGTACCGACTTGCCTATCACTGTTTTCGTGAGTTCGGCTCCGAGGGAATTTCGGTGAAGCCGGCCGTTGAAAAGGCCACCGGCTCCTTCACGTTGACCTTCGCAGGGGATGAAGAATCACCCCTGCTGCGGCTGATCGTTCCCAGGAACCGCGTCCGCAGCCTGCTGGGCCGGTTTTCAACCATCCTTCCGAACCAGCACGGGATGCCCATTCACCCGGTTCCCCTGAAATCCATCTTCAAGATCTCACGGAATACGGAGATGGACCTGGAGGTCAGGCCGCTCATCCGCGTCATCCAGGAAAACGGAGAGGAGGCCTTTTTCGAACAGAAGGACCTGGACAAGTACCGCTACGGGGACCTGGTCTATATCGAAAGCCTCGGCATCCTCGCGGAACTGGAACCTCCCGGCCGCGAGCGAAAATTCGTGGCTCCCCGGAAAATGGTCCTCAAGAAGTCCCAGGTCCCCGAGTTTCTCGATGAGCTGGGGGACGAAATCCTGCAGGGGAACACGGTGACATCGGCGGTTCAGGGACTGAGGCTTTACCGGCAGGTCGAGGGCGTTGAGATCTCCCCTGAGGCCCTTGACAGGGACTGGTGCTGGCTCTCGGTCCGATACGGCTTCGGGGCGTCCTGGATCTCCCTTGCGGAACTGGTCAAGGCCGGGCTTTCGGGCGAGCGTTACCTGGAAGTGGAAGAGGGCTGGGTGGACCTGCGCTCCCCGGGGCTGGGACCCCTGAATTTTTTCGTGGAAAAAGCAAGGCAAGACAGACCCTGGGATGAAAAAGGACGCATTAGAGTCTCCCGTTTCGAACTCTTTCGCATTGCCGCGGCGGGTGAAAAGCCCCCCGTGGTCCGGGGCGACGACCAACGGGCACGCCTTGTCAAGAGAATCCTATCCCTCAAACCCTCAGATCCCATGCCCTCCCTCGAAGGCCTCACCTCCCATCTTCGCCCCTACCAGCAGACCGGAGTGGAGTGGATTCGATTTCTCCAAGAAAACGGCTTCGGTGGGCTCCTTTGCGACGAGATGGGCCTGGGCAAGACCCATCAGGCGATGGCCTTCATGCTCTTTCTGCGGCAACATCGCGAGGTGTCGGCCCCCTTCCTGGTGGTGTGCCCCACCACGGTCCTGAGCCACTGGCTGCGGAAGATCAAGGAACACGCGCCCCCTCTCCGGGTGGCCGTCTATCACGGATTACAAAGGGACATGGAAGCGCTGCTCAGGGAAAATGATGTTATTCTCACTACATACGGCCTTCTCTGGCGGGACGTGGACACATTGGGGGCGATCCCCTTCGGCCTCGTGGTCTTCGACGAAATCCAGCACCTCAAAAACCCTCAGACCCGCGCCTACCGCGCGGCCCGGGAAATTCGGGCCGAAATGAAACTGGGGCTCACGGGAACCCCTGTTGAAAACACCCTGCACGATCTGAAGGCACTCATGGATCTCGTGATACCGGGTTACCTGGGCCCCGACAGCGCTTTTGAGAAAAAATATGTACATCCTATCGAGGAACAACGAAAGCGGGGGCCTCAAGAGGAACTCACCCGGCTAATCGCCCCGTTTTACCTCAGAAGACTCAAACAGACGGTGCTCCATGATCTGCCCCCCAAGATAGAAGATGTCCGCACATGCATTCTTTCCGAAGAGCAGGTAAAACTCTACCGGGATGCCATCGCTCACCGTGGAAAACCCCTGATGGACGTCCTCAAGCGGGAAGAACAAAAGGTCCCCTATATACACATCTTTTCCCTCCTCTCTCTACTCAAACGAATCTGCAACCACCCGGCCCTCGTAGCCAGGTCCCCCCATGCCTATAAGAAATTCGAATCAGGGAAATGGGACCTTTTCACCGAACTCCTCTCCGAATGTATTGACGGAGGCCAAAAGGTAGTGGTCTACAGCCAGTATCTGGGCATGATCGAGATCATAACGCAATACCTCAGGGAACAGGACATCGGCTTCGTGGCCCTTACCGGTGCCAGCCGGAACCGCGGGAAGATCGTGGAAACGTTCCAGGAAGATCCCGAATGCCGCGTCTATGTGGGAAGCCTTAAGGCGGGCGGCGTGGGTGTGGACCTGGTGGCGGCCTCCGTGGTTATCCACTACGACCGGTGGTGGAACGCCGCGCGGGAGGATCAAGCCACGGACCGGGTTCACCGGATCGGTCAAAAACGGGCCGTGCAGGTCTTCAAGCTGATCACTGAAGGCACACTGGAGGAGAAGATATCCGCCATCATCGGCAAGAAAAGGGACCTGATGGAACGAGTGGTCAGGGAAGACGACGCCTCGGCCCTCAAGATTTTCACACGAGAAGAATTAATGGAACTATTGAGCCCCCTGGAAAGACCATGAAAAAGGGGGCGGTGGAAACCGCCCCCCACTTGATCACACGACATGGATACAACGTGCAGGAGACGCCCCCCCCCCGGGTCCCGGAAAGGGCTTGGCGCCTCCGATGTGGATTTCTTACACCTTGAAACGTCCCACAAGCTCCTTTAACTGGCTCGCCAGAAGGGCCAGTTCCTGGGCGCTTGCCTCCACACTGGAACTGCTGTTGGACATCTCGGTCGTGGTCTGGTTCACTTCCGCGATCTCGCGGGCGATTTCGGCGCTCACAGTACTGGCCTGGCTCACGTTCTGAGTCACCTCCTGAATGCCTGCCGATGTCTGGCCCACGTTTTCGGCGATCTCCCTGGTGGTCACGGACTGCTCCTCCACCGCCGTGGCGATGGTGGATACGATTTCATTGACCTGGTCGATCACCGCGGAGATCTTGTTGATGGTGCCCACCGTCTCCTCGGTGGAAGCCTGGATGCCTTCGATCCGGTTTCTGATCTCCCCCGTGGCTTCCGCCGTCTGCCGGGCAAGATCCTTGATCTCGTTGGCCACGACGGCAAACCCCTTTCCAGCTTCGCCTGCCCGGGCCGCCTCGATGGTGGCGTTGAGGGCCAGGAGGTTGGTCTGCTCGGAAATCTCATTGATTGTTTCAGTGACCTTACCGATCTCCAGTGCCGCAGTGCCCAGATGGTCCACCTTTTCCGATGCGGCCCTGGCGTCGGAGACCGCCTCTTCGGCGATGGTGCGGGCCTTTTCAGAGTTCTGGGCGATCTCATCAATGGTGGCGGCCATCTCTTCGGCGGCCGTCGCCACCAGGGAGGCATTGGTGGAGGCCTCCTCAGCGGCCGCGGCAACGGCAGTCATGTTGGAGTTCATCTCCTCGGCCGCACCGGCGACCGATCGGGCCTTTTCCGAGGCCTCGTCGGATCCCGCGGACATCCGGCGGGAAAGCGCCGAAAGCGTCTCCGAGGCCTCCGCCAGTTGGCCGGCGTTCTCGGATATCTCCCTGACCATGGTCTGCAGGTTGCCCAGGAAGAGGTTGAATCCGGAGGCCAGTTTCCCCATCTCGTCGCGGGAATCGATCTCCAGGCGCTTGGTGAGATCTCCTTCGCCCTCAGCGATGTCATGGACCATTGCCACGGTGCCCGAGATGGGTTTGAGCACCGCCCGCATCACGAAAAGACTCAAGATGATCAGCAGGGCAAAGCCTCCCGCAAACACCACCACGCTGCTTACAAGCCCGATCCGGGATGCAGTTGCCGTCTGCCTCTTGGCCGCCTCCAGTATATCGGCCGCCCCTTTCTCGGCCTCTTGGGCTATTGCTTTCAGGCGGGCCTGGAGGGCCTGGTTTTTCAACCACTCGGAGAAAACCGTACTTTCCAGCTTGTCCAACACAGGCATGGACTCGGCGACCTCTTTCCAGGTCCCACGGACCTCCCCGAGTTCCACGGCCTCCACCAGAGTGGTCAGGTTCCCGGCCAGGATCTTGAGGTCGTTGTCGATTTCTTTTCGCCGTTTACCGTAGGATTCCGCGTCCTGCGACTGGAAGAGATCCTGAATATTGAGAAGCCTGCGGTTCCACATGAGCACGAAATTCCTCAGTTCGCTTCGAAGGCTTCCCAGGGTGGGGCTCAGGGTCTCTCCCTCCGTCATGACCTCGCTCTCCTTCGCATCAATGAGAGCGATGACCCGGAAAAGGGCATCTTCCATTTTCTTCATGGTGGACAAAATTCTGGATTTGTCGCGGGTGACGGCGAGATAATTCTTCACCACCTCGTTGAAGACCTCTTTGCGGGTCTCCGCCAAACTGCGAATCTTTGAAACGATGGCCCTGATTTCCTCGTTGGACGTCATGGTCGGAATCCGATCCATATGCTCGATTATCCGAGCCATGAGGTCTGCGTGTTCCTCGACCCGAGCCTTATCGCCCGCCTCCATGAATTCCTTTTCGGTGAGAACGGCATGAAGGGTCAGTTCCGCGATCTCGCGACTGACCCCTCTCAACCGGATGGATCGGTCTTTCAGACGGTCCACATAGCTGTTGACCCCGGCCACGAGGGCCATTCCCACGATTCCCACCAATGCAAGAAGTATAATCTTGACACGAATGCTCGAAAACGCCTCTTTTCCCATTCCCGGCATCAGGACCTCCACGGACGATCCATAGTTGTCGATTTCTTCTTGACAGGAGATTACTGCCCCTGCCCATCGTTGCTCTTAACAGGCTGTCCACCCGGTTTGCAGGTGAGTCCCTTGTCCCACCATAACGTTATGGTCCCGCCTCCCGGGGTCTATTCATAGACTCCGGCGCACATGGCGGCGTCAACGCCGGGGATTCTGTAAATATAGGTCACCTTGGCAGAAGGCTTTTTCTCTCCGGGCCTGGGCCACATGTAGGATACCCATCCCTGTCCCTGGTTCTTGGCCGTGTTTACCATCTCAACAAAAAACATCTTACCGTTAGAGTCCTTGATCCCGATGAGTTTCTTTCCCCGAAGCTTAGGCTTGATCGGGTGGGCAAGCACCGTGGCTTGCTTGAGGTCAATGCAGAACACATAGCTGTCTTTCCATACAAAAGGTCCGTTCTTATCACCGATCTTCTCCAGGGCGGCGTCCAGTCCGCTTTTCCTGGCCAGTTCCGCGGCAGCCTTGGCCTTGGCCACGCACTCATCCTTGGTGGCTTTTTCCAGCGCCAGACCGGCACCCGCAAAGCAGAACATGATTCCCACCGTCAAAGCCAGCATCACTGAAAAAACCTTCTTCATCCCCGCTACTCCTTTCCCGTTTTTGTATGTTCCGGAAAGGCCCTTAAGAGGCCTTTCCTTTCCCGTTCAAGAAACATATCGGTTCCGTCCGAAAAAACTTGAGAAGGCCCGGTATTTTTTCCCTGTCGTGAAATCCTTGCTCGTTGCGGGGCCGGGGAAGGTGAAACCGGGAATAAATGAGTAACGCGATCAGAGGGATCCTCTTGACATGGGAATGAGGGGGACAGCGGCAGTCGGTGACGAGCAAACCGGCCCCCCGGCCGCTCCAGGTTCCACTCCTCGCCTGATCTGTTTCTCTTCTCGCAGGTACGAGATAGAGGGGCCTTTGGGAAAAAACCGGTCGGCAAAAAAGAAGGGTGCCGGGGATGACTCAGGCGAGGTTGTCGCCTTCTCCGATTACTCGATCCAGGAGGGGAAGTAGTTCCGAATGGTAAATGTTGTCCCAAACATACTTCCGTGTCACTTTCCGGAACATCCTTTGGGGTTCGAGCTTTTTTCTGAATCGGAGAATCTTTCGGGCCACGGCGGCAGGTGATTCGTCCAGGTCGAAAAAGCAGACGTCCTCCCCCCCGATTTCCCGGAAAGGAGGAATCCGGGAGCAGACCACCGGCAGTTTGATCATCCCCGCCTCCAGGAGCGGAATCCCGAAGCCTTCCTGCAGGCTGGGAAGGAACAGGATATCGGAGATGAGGTAGAGATCGCGCATGGTGATCCGGCTCGCGGCGAGCTTTTCACCGCTCTTGAACACATACTCGGCAATGATGAGTACGTCTTGGGATACTCCCAACTCCGCGGCCAAAGACTTCAGTTCCCGGTAATAGGCGAGGCTCTTGGGCTCATGGGGGTCATGGGCGCCCGTGATCAACATGCGGGCGTGAAGCCCCTGGTCATGGAGGGCGCGGGTGACCCGAATCGAAAACTCCATGTTCTTTCGCCGGTGGAGTCTGGAGGGCTGGACCATCAGGAATTCGGCCTCGAACAATCGTTCCTCCTGGATGAGCCTCACAGTGGTAGGATCCAGTCTGAAAAATCGGATGGGGTCGATACCGTTGGGGATCACGGACAAATATCGTTTGCCGCCGTAAAGCCTGCCGAACATCTCCTTTCTGCTTTCCGAGATGGCCACGTAATGAATGCCGGCATATCCCCGCTTGAGCATATTCCAGGGGAAGAGGTCCAGGTACTCAGGATAGTCCGGGTAAAAATAAGGCGAGTCGTGATTCCAGCTTATCACGGGAAGGAGCCCTTCCCTGCCGATCCGGTGAATTGCCGCGGTCAGGGGAAGATTGTAGGGCATGGTGAGCACGTTGTGGGCGATAAGCACGTCGAAGCGCTCGAGGGCATCCATAAGGTAATCATAAATCTTCCTGGTGAGCGCCTCCATCCTTGCAGGATTTCCCTCGGAGCTTGCGCGGTGCGCATTGAGAACGGCCTTGTTTCGAGAGCCCAAGAGCGGGTTGGTTTCCACCTCGATGTTGGAAGAAAAGACCTCACCCTCTCCGGCGAACACCTTGACGTTGTGGTAGTGCCGGGTGAGCAACGAGGACTGCTGCCTCACTATCTCCTCCACGCCGCCCACCACCGGGGGGCAGGTGTAATGCAAGATGGCGACATTGTATTTCATGGCTCAGAGGCTCCCGTGGCGTGTCTGAAGCCTATCTACCAGGTGAAGGAGGAGGCGTTCCAGCACCTCATACGAGAAATAGCGCCTGCCCAGCTCGTAATTCTTTTCCACCATCCTTTCCCGATGCCCGGGTTCCCCCAGGACACGGTGGATCTTCTCGATGGTTCGGCGTGTCACGAATCCCTCGATATCGATGGTCTCGAATCCCTTGGGCTCGATATCGGCTATATAGATGGAATACCGGTTAACCACTATGGGCTTGCGGTAATACACGGTCTCGAGGAAGGCGTTTCCGAATCCCTCGTAACCGGAAGGATAACAGACGAGGTCCGCGCAGCGGTAAATATCCTCAATGGAATATTTCTTGTCGTTCGTCCCGTTGTGATCCTCCTCCGGTGGACCCACCATGTGTTCTATTGACACCAGCCTGACCCCCAGGTCCGCGGCATACTCCCGGACACGTTCGTTATAGATGTCTCCTTCGTCCTCCGCAGAGTGAGAGATGACGAGCACGGGATTTTCCAGGCCCATTAGGTGCACGATCTCCAGGCTGCGCTCAATCCACTTTCGAGGGACCACTCGGGTGGGCTGGAGTATGAAGAGATCGTCCTCCTTGAGCCCGATACTCGCCTTGATCTCCTCCGGGCAGACCTTGGAAGGCGGGGGGGGGTTGGCAAAATCGTAGACGTTCGGGACGATGGTATTGGAAATGCCTTTACGGTAGCTCAACTGATGGCCCGCCAGGGAGTTGATCACCGCATGCTCCACGGAGGGGAGGTTGGGGGGAAACGCCCAGCAAAGATAGTCCTGCACGGCGTTGACCAGGAAGCGCTCCCGCTCCCACGAAAAATCGTGGTGATGGGCGATGGTGGGGATACCGGTTTCGGCGATCAATTCGGTCAGGGCCACGCCCAGAGGGATATGGAGCGGAATGGCGAGGGCATTTTCAGGGATCAGCAAATCGATTTCGAACCTCCGCAGGAATTCGTAGAGCCTTTGCTTGAGAAATTCCCGTAGCTCGTGAATCCTCTCTGACGCCTTGGGGGACCGGGTCCTTTTTCCATAGCAGTCTTCGTTGATGGCCTGGATGTCGGGATGGAGAAAATGGGCTTCCTCCACCAGCATGCAAGTCTCCTCGGGTCTGTCGTTTTCACCGGAAAAATAGAAGCAGTGAAACCCGTTTCGCTCGAGAACGTGGGCCCACTTTTCTATTTCCAGGGAAACGCCGTCCGTGCCGGCGATCCGCGTGGAGACAAAGCCTACGTTTTTCAGATGATTGGTACGTTCCAGAGCAATCACCTCCTTGACCCGCGGTGTATCCAACCCCGGTGATATTTCAGGCCCATGGCGGCCTGGATTCGCCTCGGAGGACACCTCATGAATGTACGTATTCCTGCGTAAAATTCAACCACAAGAAAAGACCGGTGAATCAGGGACTAACACCGCCCAAGCCACCTGACGCCCTCGGTGGAGAGGGGGACAAATCTTGGACCGTTTCCACAAACCCCTTGAAATTTCCAGCGGAATGCTGTATTTGCAGGCGGGTGAAATTACCCGGGAGGGACTATTGAGCCCATTAAATTTTTTCGAGGAGAAACACGATATGGACACGGAAAAAAGGGTCAGGGATATTATGGCGCCCATAGAGGAATATGAGACCATTCCCGTCGATGGGAAACTGGGGGACGCCCTGGCGGTGCTCAAGAGAAAGCACGAAGCCCAAAAAGGAGATGCCGGTGGAGTCGGTCACCGGACTTTTTTCGTCACAAACAGCCGGGGCAAGATTATCGGCAAGCTCTCCATTTACGACCTCATCCGTGGATTGGTGCCCGAATCCTCAAAAAAGCCCGACCACTCCAGGATTTTCTATTCCGTTTTATCAGGCCGGGCCATGGAAGTATCCGACGAGGTGGGAGATTTTCAACGGCGCTTCCAGTGGATCCGGAGTTCCTTTTTCGATCTGGTGAAACAGGAAGCGGGAAAAAGTATCGGTGAGATCATGTCGCCGGTCCACCCCCTGCTTGCCGAGGACGACACCATCAACCAGGCCATCTATGTCATGTTCAAGGAAGGCATCCGCCAGCCCCTGGTGAGCCGAAAAGACCGGATCGTGGGCGTCGTGGACTTCAACCATATCTTTGAAGAATTGATCCGGATCGTGGGACCCGACTGCGGCGTGCGCTGGTAGGGTCAGGGCCCGCTTGCGGGTCCCATTGCCGCCCCGGCCGGCAATCGCCGGCCTTCATTTGTAAAGAAGGGCCTCGGCGTAACCGGCTGTGGAAAACGTAGCAAACGGAGTTGAGGCAAGCCCCCCGCCCTGGGTCACCTGCGGGTATTTTCTGCAGAAATACCCTGAGCAATTCACAAATCGAGACTTGCCCCCACTTTCGGAGAAAAATGCTACCTCCAAAGCCTATCCAGGGGATACAGAAACACAGCGAAAACCTGTAGTAATACACGGATTTCTCAAAACTCACGTAACCGCTGGAGTTCTATGCCTTTTGTCATATTCATGTCTTTACAAGACCCAAACGGGAGTGAGAGACCTTTCGATAAGCAACCGTCATTGCCACCATAGAAAATGACGGACGCGGTAAGGGACAGCGGGACCTACAGAGTAGTTCATGGCAGACCAAAACCGGGATCCGAAACAAAATATCATGCTTCGGGCAAGGGGGAAGATTATCCTCTTGACAGGCGCCTTTTAAGGGATGAGCCTATCTTGGCTATTTTGAGTAGAGCCCTTTTTCACGTCTTTTCACTAAAGGAAAAAGATCCTAAGGAAATTGTAAAGGGCTACAATTACAAAAATAATGCCAAATATTAGTGATCCAATTTTTATGCTACCCTCACGCTTCCTTGGGAAGTAGGCTAGAAAATTAAAAAACTCATTTCTGTCCGCAAAGAAGAAACTTATTATGAAAAGAATTCCTACCGCGAGCGGCATGACGACTTTTGCCAAATTCGAGATCATATCTATTCGCAAGGGTCCTTTTTTACCCTTAATACCTCATACAATTGTTTGCCTACTACAAATGCCCACCCCACATATCCGCTAGTGCTTGCATCAAAACCGTACTGAAAAGAGAATATATTTTCACTTTTTGCAAGCCCTATCTCGGCATACGAAGCCCCACCAGTTCTTACCAAACCTGCATTAGCTGAAACAAAAGATATGGCTCCAAAAAATCGCCAGGATTAGGTTCCCCAGGCGTTACCAATGTTATTTCACCAGTAGTAGTTGAAACAGGAAGGCCAGCAGTGACACCCCCCATAGCACCCACAACTATGACCTTTGCCTTCTTTCCATTGTAGCCTTCTGATTCAAAGGCTCCGATTAAAATGCCTCCACCATAAACTTCGCCACCAGATGTTATGGTTAAATATCCTTTCCATCTCGCTAGACCA
>JAFDIS010000138.1 GCA_019307945.1 Deltaproteobacteria bacterium
GGATCCGAAGCGCCTGTCTGCGTGCGGGACACGCACAGGCAGGCAACACCGAAGATGCTGCAAAATCGGAAATCCCGGAGGGTTTCAAATTTTGATGATCGAATGAAGACCCACACTCCGCTTACGCGAACCCCGTTGGGTGGTGATTCAGACAGCCTCATTGCAAGCGATCTCCCTAGAAACAATGAGGAATAGTTCCTCATCAAAATTTGAAACGCTCAATTTGGGAAGAGGTAAGGCTGGGGAATAGACCTGATAATCACTGGTTCGCTCCGCGAACCAATAACCTTGGAGGTTGCGCCTCCACTCTGCCCGCCCTGGATCCGGATGGGTGGATTCTCACCTTTCCAGAAGCCGGAAAATCACAGGGATCACCACTAGAGTGAGGAGAGTGGCAGCCAGCACGCCGCCGATAACTGCTGTGGCCAAGGGCGAAAAGCGTTCAGAACCCACCGCCATCTCCAGGGCCAAGGGCAGCATCCCGGCCACATCGGAGAGCGCCGTCATCATTATAGGCCGGTATCGGACCGAGACCGATTCCATAATCGCCGCAGCAAGTTCCATTCCTTCCTGTCGGCGCCGCAAGATGTAATCAATAAGGACGATACTGTTGTTCACCACAGTGCCGGTGAGCAGGATGATGCCCAGCATCGCCGGCATGGAAAGATACTTGCCGGCTACCAGCAATCCCGCCGCCACTCCGACGAACTGCAGGGGAACGGCCGCCATGATGGTGAATGGATGCTTGAAGGAACGAAACTGCGCCACCAATACCAGGTAGACGGCCAGGATTCCCAGGGCCAGGGCCCGCACCATGCGCGTGCGGGCCTCCTGGAAATCGCGCTGTTCTCCGGTGATGTCGAGATGGTAGCCATCCGGAAGCTTCAAGTCTGAAAGTGACCTCTTAACATCAGCGACAGTTTCAGAGAGAGGGCGGCCGTAATGGTATCCCAATACATCCAGGGTCTGCTGATAGTCTTCACGGGTGACGATGCCGGGCCCCAAGTGTTGCTCCAGGTTGGCCACTTCCCTCAGGGGTACGCGGCGGCCGTCGGGGCCCTGGAGCACCACGTCGGACAGATCGTCGATGTTTTGCCGGTCCGCGGGCGCATACCGAAGGTAGACGTCCAGATCGCGATAGCGAAGTTGGCGGTAATTTGTGACCTTCCATCCCTCCATCGCCTGATAAACCAGTTTCGCTATCGCCTTACCAGTGAGCCCCAGCTCGGCTGCACGTTTGTGATCGATTATCACCCTGGTTTCAGGGGTGTTGAGTGCCCAGTTCTTGTAGACATCGCGTAGCCCGGGAACCGCGCGGATGCGTTCCAGCACCTCACTGCCAAGATAATCCAGCACCGCCGGATCAGGGCCGCTCAAGCGTACGTCGATGGGGGCGGCTGTTGTTGCCCGGGCGGTTCCCCCTTTTTCCTTCGTCGTGCCCAGGGTAACTCCGGGAAGGTCCTGCATGAACGACCTGAGGCGCCCCATGACTTCCCAAAGCGTAACCGTGCGCTCGGTGCGTGGAGTGAGATTGACGGTAATCTGGGCCTGGTGGACGTCCATGGCCCCACGGCCGCCGAGATAATGGGCCCCCGGCTCGAAGCCGATCTGGGTGCTGACCCCCACTACTTCCGGCTCGCTGAGAAGCTTCTTCTCAACCGCCTTCACAAGAGGCAGGTTTTTCTCCAGCGGGGTTCCAGGGATTCCATCAAGACTGATTTGAAAGGTTCCGGAATCGAATCGGGGCAGCATCTCACTACCCAGGAAAACCATGATGCGCACGCTCAACACGAGCACCATAAGCGCCCCACCCAACGTCAGCCAGGGGTGACGCAATGCCCATCGCAGGATTGACAGATAGCCTTCTTTCAATGCCTTCATGAGAAGGGTGAATGGGGACACCAAAAGGGTCAGCAGGTTTTTCTTGTCATCTTGCGGCCGCAGCCAAAGCGCTGCCAGGAGGGGGATGAGAGTCACGGAAACTAGGAATGAAGATGCCAGGGCAAAAGACAGGGTCCAGGCCAGGGGAGTAAACATCTTGCCCACAAAGCCACCCAGGAAAATCAGTGGAACCAGCACCGAAATGGTTGTGACCGTGCCGGCGAGATCCGCCAGGAAGATCTCTTCGGTCCCCTCAACGGCTGCTTTGAAGGGCGTGTTGCCCGGCAGCATGAGGTGGCGGTGGATGTTTTCTATCACCACGATGCCATCGTCCACCAGCAGCCCGATTGAAAGAATGATGGCGGACATGGTGATCATGTTGAGATCGATCCCAAAAGCCCACATCAACATGAAAGTCAGAAGGAACGACACAGGGATGGAAATGGCGATTATGGCCGCCTGGCGTAAGTGGGCCATGAACAGGAAGACCACGATAATGGTGAGAATGATCGCGATGAGCACCGAGCTGGTCATGTTGTTGATGACCAGTTCGGTAAATTGAGAATCATCGTCAGCAATTGCAAATTGGAGGTAGGGAAAATCCTGCTCAATCCTGCTCAGGGTCTCGCGGACGGCGGAAGCCACTTTTATGGTGTTGGCCTCGTCTCGCTTAAACACTTGTACGGCGATGGCCGGCTTGCCGTTGAAATGATAGGCGGAACGTTGCTCTTTTACTGTTTCGGAGACATCCGCGACATCTGATAAGTGAACAACCATATCTCCACGACGCAGGAGCACTATCTTGGCAACCTCGTCAGGAGAGGATAACGGAGCATCAAATCGGACAACCGTCTCCAAGGCGCCGACATTCACCCGGCCGCCTGATTCCGTGAGATTCCAGCCTTCCAGGACACCGGCCGCCTGGGCCATTGTGACCCCGAAAGCGCGCAGTCTGTCTGCGTGGACAGCCACTTCGAGCTGTCGCCGGTGCCCGCCGAAAACATCTACGGCCGCCACTCCGGAGACCAGCTGCAAACGATCGCGAACAGGGTTGTCGGCCAGATCCCGAACTTTCGCGAGTGGGAAAGATGAGCTGGTGACGGCGATCGTAAGGATGGGCTTGTCCGCTGAGGAAAACTGCATAACCTGAGGTTCACGGATACCCTCGGGCAACTTATCGCGGATGCGGCTGATGGCGTTTTGTACGTCTACGGCTGCTTCTTCCACCCGCCGTTGGTAGCCGAACTCGACCTTCACCACCGATAGGCCCATCTGGCTGGTTGAATTTACACGCACCACGCCGTCAATCCCGCCGAACTCCTCTTCCATGGGCTTGCTCAGGTTCTTGCCTACATCCACTGCGGCTACACCAGGGTAGGGTGTGATCACTGTCACGACCGGCGGGTCGGTATCAGGGAAAAGACGTACCGGAATGGAAAAGCGGGCAGCCACCCCCAATATAACTACAGCTATAAGGGCTGAGAAGATGGTGTAGCGGTGGGAAATAGAGAAACGCGGCCAACTCATGGAGCAGTCCTCCAGTTGTTGCGAGGCTGAACCCGGCTGCCGCCTTGAAGTCGTGGATCAGGTGTGAGGATCACTGTTTCACCACCTTTGAGACCTGACACAATCCTTACTTGCTTGCCCTGAGCTTGACCAATGGTGACAGGCCGCCAGCGGGCAACATTTTTTTCAACCGTATAAACGCCCGTGCCGCCTTCGCGGATGCGTACGGCGGAGCGGGGCAAAACAAGCGCCCTTTCAAACTTTGCCAGTACAACCATCCCATCCACTGTCATACCGGGTCGAAGCCCCCCCAAATGTTTCGTGAGACGGGCCTCGAACGTGGCATTACGGGTGCCTGAATCCAGGGCCGGATAAATATGATCTATACGGCTGGTAATGGTTTTGTCCGGAGACGGGACGATCAAGCGGACCTCCATCCCTTCCCTGATCCCTGCAAGGTCTTGCTGGGGCACAGAGAATACGGCCTTCAAGGGGCGCGTCGCCACTAACTCCAGAAGAACCTTGCCGGGCGTGGCCAGTTCACCGACTTCGGTATCAAGTCGCTGAATCGCGCCGGAGAAAGGGGCATGGATCAGCGTGTAGTCCAGCTTGGCACGGGCAGCGGCGAGGGCATATTCGTTTGCATGTAAAGAAGCCTCCAAAGAGGCCACCATACGCTTGCTCTCGTCTCGCTTTTGAAACGGGATAGCCTTTCCTCGAAGCAGCTTCTCGTCACGGGCAGTCTGTAGCATCCAGTAATCCAAGTCGGCCTGGATACGTCTTGCTGTCGCCTCCAGCCGGCCGACTTCCGCGCGCAGATCCCTGTCGTCCAGGGTGATCAACAGATTTCCCTTTTTGACGGTCTCACCTTCGCGGTAGCGGACCCTTTTCACTCGGGCGCTTACCCGGGCTGAGATCAAGGCGCGTCTAGTGGCTACAATGCTGCCCGTATAAGGGCGAGTTACCGTGAAAGGGCCGGGGTCGACCTGCAGGGTCTCCACCGCGAGAGGCGGGCGGGGAACCGGCGGTGTTGATTTCAGCCGTTCTTGAATCCTATGTACGCCGAAAAACACCACCAGCCCAATGAGAGCCAGCAGTAGGACTCCCGCCACCAACTTCTGCCAAATGCGCATCCTTTTCCTGTCTTGCTTATGATCTGTAGTCATCACCCGGGCTTCCTCCAACGGGTTTCATTCGCCTTCGCCATGCGCCTGCCTTTCCCCTAAACCTTCACGGTGCTTTGGAGACTGCGGCGCGAAACAGCTCCCATGCGGCTTCGGCCTGCCGGACAAGGTCCACGCTCCCGCCCGTGACCTTCCACAGCACCATAGCCGACAGAACCATTCCTTTGAACATCAGCACCACGGTCAGGGGATCTACATCCGCCCTCAATCGACCCTTCCGTTGCCCTTCCTGAACTATCTTCTCAACTTCCTGGAAATAGCCGGTTATGACGGCCCGCACCCTGGCTTTTCGGTCCACGGAATCGCTGAAGATGCTTTCGGAGAAGACCACGCGGGGGATTGCCTGGTTTTCCAAGAGCAAACGGATTTCACGCATCAAAAGCACTCGCAGTCGCTCCAGGGCGTCTGGTGTCTCCCGGCGAACCGACTCCACATTGTTCAGCAGCCTTTTCCCTATCAGGTTCAGGGTTGCGCTCAACAAGTCATCTTTGCTCTTGAAATGGCGATAGATACCCGAAGGCACAAGGCCGACACGTTCGGCTACACTTGCAATGCTCAGGGCCTGGAGCCCGTGGGTTCCGATCAGGTCAAGAGCCGCCTGGGCGATCTGTTCTCGTCGAATTTCCGTTTGGAGTTTTTGAGCTCTCACGGCTGGACCTCCCATGTGAATCGTGATTCACAATTCACATAGTATGGCCGGCCCTCACGCTTGTCAAGGGTGAAATCAAGCCTGGTTTCCAGTTCAGAAATGAATTCCACCGCGGCAGGGTTTTACAAGCTCAAGGAAGCTAGGGACCCGCCCGGAGCGTGGGGACTGGGCCGAGCGGAGAATGCGAAGAAATCAAGGGATTACGCGGAGGCGTGTCCCGCGAAGGCAGGCGGGACAAAAAAATTCCACAAATTGACGCCACTTGTTACGCCGTAGCCGTCACACAGGCAGAAGACTCCGAAATCGGGGATCCCGTCCGAAAAGTAGAGTGTCCAAACGGAGCCCCGGGAACGGACCTGCCGGGACACACCGGACGAACCCACTGCCCGATTCCCGACCACGAGCGGTACACTTTTACTTTCCCATTGACACATGCCCCTGTCTGCAACATTTTGCCCCGAAAGAGTCAAGAGCAGACTTGACCCCATTCCCACGGAGGGACGATTTCTCGTTTGCACTGCTTGAAAGTTTATCATTGAAAAATTATAAGGATATAGAACAAACTATTATGGCATGGACAGTTACTGATTCAGTATTTTTTCCTGCAATAAAGATTCATTTGAATTAGATTCCTAGGTGGTACACAACCACAGATTTATTTTGGGCAGTGCTGAGTTTCGAATTTCTAACTTCTTTCGTGCGCCAAGTCGCACTGCTTCGCAGCGGGTCCTCGGTTACTTTGCCAGTGCTCCGCTCCTGCTCAGTCTCCCGAAGGATGTGAAGAAAAAAGGGCATTTATGGACGCGCACAAGCCGGCACACGCTTTCAATGGTCAAAAAGAATTCATGAATCCGAAGAGATCTTCGTCAAAAGTTAGGCTCGCAGTTAGTACCATCGTAATCATGATCGCATTTGCCGGCTGCGCCGGTAGGGAAGTGTACCACAGGTTTTACAGGATCACCAACAAAGACACCGTCCATATCTATATTTCACATCGATATGGTCCTCAAATAGGAAGCTACGAGATACCGGGCACCTCTGTGTACTTGCTCATGGAAAACCCCCAAAACTGGAAGTTCCTCCACGCAGACATTGCAAAAACTCTCACACAGTATACGCTTCTGGGGTGGTTTCTGGTGGGCCCTTGGGCGGACAGGACTGAAGGAGAATATATGCAAGCTTCTTCAGAAAAACTCTATGACATTCTTTCAAGAGACGAGCCGTTTACGTCTCCGAACCATGAGGAACGGCTCTTTAAAATATTCAGAGACTATCTTCAAAACAATATAGGGTGTAGGTTGACACCTAACGCCGAGGTTAACGTCCAGATTGATTCTCGTATATACCTTGCAGGCAATCCTGATGAAACCTTTCTGTATTTCATAGCCATTTATTGGATTGACCGTACTGGAGATTGGATTAATTACAGAATCATAACTGCTTATTACAGTTCCAGGCATCCCTTGGCCTATTGGATGAAAAATGGTTGGGAGCAAGTTCATCTTCATACCGACCTTGCTATCAAGGAGAACCGTAAAATACTTTACGGGATCTTAATGAGGAAAGTGGAGCCAGTGCTTCTTGAATTGAAAAAAACCAGAGATATTAATTATAATTTTTCTGAGCCAATATCTTCGGTTTCAACTAGGCCCAAGGGCACCAGCATTCGACATCTACAACTCCCTAGGCCATAATAATGCTGATTTTGATTCAGCAAAGGTCGCGGTAAGAATGCCGGTTACCCCATCATTGGGTCAAGTCTGCTCTTGACTCTTGATCACCCTGTCAGTTACCCCCTCTACACCTCTCTTGACGTTCCGATCCGCCAATGTCTGCTTTTTCATTCTTTCGATTCTGTGGTTCCCTCAAGAAGCTCGATAAATACCTGGTAGTCATGCTTGTCATGAAATATCTTTCCGCCTCTTCTTCCCCGGTTCATCACATGGTGCCAAGCGCCATGATATTCTATTCAGAGTGGACGTGCCATGCCCCTGTCGGTGTCCTGCTTCAGACGGAATTGGAGTTTTCCTCTGAATCTGTTAACTACAGAGAAGAGAGGAGGAAAATGAGATGAAAAAACAACGACGCAACTATACGGCTGAGCAAAAGGTAGCGATCCTGAAAGAACATCTGGTAGAAGGCAAACCTCTATCAGACCTGTGCGATGCATATGATCTTCACCCCACGGT
>JAFDIS010000139.1 GCA_019307945.1 Deltaproteobacteria bacterium
GAGGCTTGAGGCGCAACTGCAGCATGCGCAGAAGATGGAGGCGGTGGGGACGCTGGCAGGAGGCATCGCCCACGACTTCAACAACCTGCTCATGGGCATCCAGGGGTATACATCGATCATGCTCATGAAGGTGGGAGAAGACCACCCTTTCTATGCAAAGCTGCGCAGCATCGAAAAATACGTCCAGAGCGGTGCGGAGCTGACACGCCAACTGTTGGGCTTTTCCAGAAAAGACGACTTCGACGTGGCACCCGTCCAACTCAACGACCTGATCCGGGACACCGTGGGGATGTTCGGAAGGACCAAGAAGGAGATCCGGATCCACGAAGACTACGCCGGGGACCTCCGACCCGTGGCGGTGGACCGGGGGCAGATGGAGCAGGTCCTCATGAACCTTTTTGTGAACGCCTGGCAGGCCATGCCAGAGGGGGGAGATCTATACCTGGAGACCAGGAATGTGGAGCTTGACCGCACGGCGGTGAGACCTATCGGCGGCAAACCGGGACACTACGTCAAGGTGATCGTCCGGGACACGGGCACCGGTATGGAGGAAAAGGTGAGACGCCGTATCTTCGAACCTTTTTTCACCACGAAAAAGAAAGGCGGCGGCACGGGATTGGGACTTGCCTCAGCGTACGGCATCATTCGAAACCACGGGGGCATAATCGATGTGCAGAGCCGGCCGCGCCGTGGAACCCAATTCGAGATCCTGCTCCCTGCCGCAGCAACCGCCGCCCTTGCCCAGGCTCCTGAACCTGCGGAAGTCCGGAGAATCCTTGAGGGACCGGAGACCATCCTCCTCGTGGACGACGAGGAGATGGTGACCGAGGTGGGATCAGAGATCCTCAAGGAACTGGGTTACGAGGTCCTGGTTGCGCGAAGTGGAAAGGAGGCGCTGGAGGCGTACGCAAGGGATCGTGACCGGATCGACCTGGTAATACTGGACATGATCATGCCCGGGATGGGAGGCGCAGAGACCTTCACGGCACTGCAGGAAATCGATCCCCGAGTCTGTGTGCTCCTGTCAAGCGGCTACAGCGAAGACGGACAGGCCCGGAGAATCCTGGAGCAGGGATGCCGCGGCTTCATCCAGAAACCCTTTAACGTAAGGACCCTGGCTGAAAAGATGCGGGAGATCCTTGACGGTCAAGCGGCCTGAGGACAGCGGAGGAGCATGGCGGCCGGGGCGTGAAATGAAGGCCCGGCGGCCGGCGATTGTGGCGACCACCCCAACAAGAACGAATTGAGGAAACCAGGCCATGAATTATTCCGATTCTCTTCACCAATCCAGCGAATACCTACGAATGGCCCTTCGGCACATGGGCAAACTGAGTGTACCGGTAGACCCCATCAACTACGCGGTATGGTATGAGTACGTATCCGGCAGGAACCAGGACCTCAAGAAAGTCATAGAAGACTTCCTGCAAAACTCCAGACCCATTACCGACGAGGTGAACAAGGACCTCTACAACTCTTACGTGGCGGAAGAGGATCAGTCGGTCATAGAACGCGTCCGCACTGAATTCAAACGGATCATCGCAGACATGCTGAAGCACCTTTCCCGGACCGGCGGGGAAATCTCCAGGTATGGCGAAGCCCTGGCCGGGCTCTCGGACCGTCTCGCGGAGACCATCGACCCTGCGGTGATCCGCCAGATCGTGGAGAGCATCCGTTCCGAGACCCGTACCATGGAATCATCCAGCGAGGGTCTCCGGGGTCGGCTGGAAGCGACCTCCCGGGAGATCGAGGTCCTGCGGAAGGACCTGGAAAGGGTGCGCAGGGAAGCCACCACCGACGCCTTGACCGGAGTGGCCAACCGCCGGGCCTTCGACGAGCGACTGGCCCAGGCCATGGACAAGGCAGGCGCGGAAGGAACACCTCTGTCCCTGGTCCTCATGGACATCGATCTCTTCAAACGTGTCAATGACAGACACGGACACCTGGTTGGAGATAAAGTCATCCGAACCACGGCTCAGATGATCAAGAACGAGGTCAAGGGTAAGGACCTGGTGGCCCGTTTCGGAGGGGAGGAATTCGCGGCGGTCCTCCCGGAGACATCCCATAAAGGCGCACTGGCACTGGCCGAGCAGATCAGGGCCCGGTTCGAGGCCAAGCAGTGGAGAAGAAAGGATACGGGGGAGTACGTCGGCGTCATCACCCTGTCCATTGGCGTGGCCACTTACAGGCCCCCGGAGGAGGCCGCCGAATTCATCGATCGGGCGGACCGCGCCCTTTACCGGGCCAAGGAATCGGGGAGAAACCGCGTGTGCGGGGAGACGGCTGAAGGCGGAAAAGCAGAGGGCGCGTAACGTGTAATGCCCGGGGTCATGAACGAACGGCGGGCAAGTAGATGTGGGCCGTCTCCCGGGACTTGGGGCGAGCCTTTGCGGTACGCATTCTTCTTTCCCGAATCAGGACCAGGGCCGTGGCGAGGCCGATTCCGATCACGCCCAAAATGAAGCTGATGAAGAAGAGGTCTTCCATTTGGAAACTGGACCTCCGCGCTATGGGTTGATGCTCCACAGGGCCCTTGTTCCTGGGCCCCGGGCTTCACCCTAATAGGCATGCAAGCCATATGCCAAAAAAAACAGCCATGATTTCAGGCCATTTCAAACATCTTTCCGCCCGACGGTGTACTTTTTCATACGCCCTCGGTGAACACTTCAGGATACGCGTTCAAACATCCGCCCTGAAGAGGCGTTCCTGCCTCTCTCCGGAATCCTCCGTTTTCGGGCCTTCAGAGGGCTCACCACTCCTCACCCTGCCTTTGAGCAGGTACCTGTCGAACATGCGGTTATATTCCGTCCAGGCCCCCTCCTTGGGATCCTGATCCAGGAATCTGCCCAGCCCGTTCATCTTTGCATCCAGGTCGTCGATGAGGTGGAGCGCAAATGCCTCCAGGAACTTGGGCCTCTTGGGGGAGCCGAAATCGAACTGGCCGTGATGGCTTAGGATCATATGCTTGAGGCGCAGGGCTAGGTCCGCTGGAAAATCCTTCATCCCGGCCAGGCGCTCTTCCAGCATGGCCGCCCCCAGCGCCAGGTGCCCGAGGAGTCGTCCTTCATCGGTATATTCGATGCCGGAAGTCACCTCGTACTCCCGAATCTTTCCAATGTCGTGAAGGAAGGCGCCCGTGACCAGCAAGTCCCCGTCCAGACGCGCGTATTGCCCGGCCACCTGCCGGGCCGTCTCACACACGGACAGCGTGTGTTCCAGGAGACCGCCCAGGTAGTTGTGGTGAAAATTCTTGGCGGCGGGCGCCCTGCAAAAGGACGCCATGAACCGGGGGTCCAGGACGAAACGGTCCGTGAGGGCCTTCAGGTGCCGGTTGTCCACGGTACCAAGGACGTTCTTTAAGGCGGAGACCATCCTGGCGGGCTCCTCCGGCGCCGTTTCCAAAAAAAGCGAGGGATCGGGGGTGTCTTCCACTTTCCTCAGATCCGACAGGGTCAGTTGGATCTGATCGCGATAGGCCCCCGCTTTGCCTTCCACCTCCACCACGTCCCCCTGTTTGAACAGAGGGGAAATGGCCTCGGCGCGGTCCCACACCTTGGCCTCCATCCGGCCGGTGCGATCCGACAGGGTCATGCTTATGAAAAGATCACCCCTGCGGGTGGTGCCCACGCGCTTTTCAGCCACGTGGTATCGGCCCCGGACCGATTCTCCTTCCCGGATGTCGCGGATCCAGGGCTGAGTCACGGGGGTGGACCCTCGGTTCATGCGCCGCCTCCTGCAAGAGCCCCGGGCGGGGACCGCCCGGAACCAGGTCAGTCATCGAAATCGCCCCCGGGACCCTTGTCCACGTCAAGAGAAGCGGCCTTCTCCCGAATCTTCTCTTCGGTCCACTCCGCCGGGTCCTCGATGCGACCCGCCTTGGGCCCCAGGTCATAGGAACCCGCCTTCAGGATCGCCTCGACGGCCAGGGGGGCCGTGTCCCGGGCATTGAACACGTTCACCAACAGGTCGTAGACGAACGCCTCGACTCCCTCAACCATCCGCTCGCGAACCTCCGCCGGCTGGCCGTGGAGCCTGTTCTCAAAGGGCAGGTTGAGCTTCTTGTAGTCGCCCGCCTTCAGCCCCTGGGCCCTGGCGTAGGCCACCATCTCTTCCCATAACCCGTCGCTTACGCCTTCTCCGGAGACTTTGACGAAGTCACCGTTTTCATCCAGCATTGCATTGCCGAACTCGTTTACCTTGACACCCCAGGTGATCATCTGCAATGCGGTGGCCACGTTGGCCTTCGTGGTCCGGGTCTCCCGTGCGATGCGCCGGAGCCGCTCCGAGCTGTTCCCGGAAGTGCCGTGTTGGGCACCGGAAACTTTGTAAGGAACCAGTGCCTCGTGGATTTGAGCGGTGAGCGGGACCTGGATACCGCTGTCGCTCGCCTCAATACCATGGGTGGTCCCGTTGTTCAGGGCTATCCAGTCAGGAAAAATGCCATGGGCATTGAGGCCGCGGACCAGGAAAAGGGCCTCATCCACGGTGGAAAGCCCCTCCTTTCCCTTGATCTCTCCCACTTCCGTCTCGTACCCGGCCCAGGGAGGCACCAGAGGGCTCAGGTTGATGCTGGCCAACAGGTTCTGGTCGTCGGGCAGGTGAGATGCGTCAATGGCGATGGAGGTGATCCCTGCATCGAACATGGATGGGATTTCCACCTTGGCCGCCTCGACGTCCTTTTCGCCCTTGATGCCGTAGTGGTCCGCGTGGACGGCCACGGGGACGGTGATACCCAGTTCGTTGCATATCGCGTCCACCTGGCGTGCCAGATTCCAGAAATTGACGGCGCAATAAGCGGAACCGCCTCCTTCGGACTTGGCTATTTCCAGGATGATGGCGGCATTGGCCTTTGCCGCAGCTCTCAGGGCTCCCCTGATGACGAAGTGGTTCCGCCCGTTGGCCGCTATGGTCATAGCCTTTCCCTTGGCCATGAGAGCCCGGTCGATCACCTTTCCGCTCACGATGAGAGCCCGTGAGTGCGGGAACAGCCGAACTATGTTGGGGGGTCGCCCCACGGCCAGTGCCTTCTCAAAATCAGGAGACGCGGATTGTGTATTGGAACTCATGGCATCCTCCTTTTTCGGGGTGTGCGATTTGTGCCCGCCCGAGGCCCGTCGCGAAAAACGGACCCCCCCACCTTCTCCGGTCGCGGCGGGCGAAGATCCCTCTTTTCTTTTTTCAACCCTTGTGGGGTTCCACGATCACCTTGACGCACTGGTGGCATACGGGATCGCAGACCTCTCGGAATGCCCCCGTGGCCTCATCCAGGGACAACCGATGGGTAATCAGTGATTTCACGGGTACGACACCTGCCCCGATTAAATCCATGGCCACAGAGCAATCGTAAGGGCTCCCCGCATAAGTGCTCGTCAGGGTGATTTCCGTTCTCCAAAACAGGTCGTTGATGGTGCCGGGCATGGCGGCGCCTTCGGCGGCACCGGCAAAGAAGAGCACCGTACCTCCGCGCTCCACACACCGGAGGGCCAGAGGAATAAACCCGTCGAAACATATGATCACCAGATCCGCAAGACGCCCTTGATTTACCGACCTGAGGGCTTCCCCAAGGCGGTCGTCCGCCTCCAGGGTATGGTGTGCCCCCACTGTAGAGGCCATCTCGAGGCGATAGGGAATCGTGTCGGCCCCCACCACCAGTCCCGCTCCCAGATTGCGGGCCAGGGCCACGTGGAGGAGTCCGGAGATGCCTGTGCCCAGCACCAGGACGCACGAGCCGGGTCGGAAGCCCGCGTTGCGCTGCCCCCGCAATACGCAGGCCAGGGGTTCCATGAACGAAGCCTCCTCGTAGGAGACATGCCCGGGGACGGGAAAGACCCCCCGATCCACGTTGATGGCGGGAATCAGAAGATATTCGGAGAATCCGCCCGGGTGAAAATGGGTGCCGCGAAGCAGAGTGTCGCAGACCGTGTGACGGCCGTTCAGACAGTAATGGCAGGTGTTGCAGGGGACATGATGGGTCGCCGCGATGCGGTCTCCTTTACTGAAGCGCTCCACCCCCGCCCCCACTTCCACCACTTCTCCCGCCACTTCATGACCCAGGACCAGGGGGACTTTGTCCCGACGGTACCATTCCATCACATCGCTGCCGCAGATCCCACTGGCCTCGACTTTCATCAGAAGTTCACCGGGTCCCGGCCGGGGGACCGGGACCTCTTCCACGCGCACATCTGCGTTACTGTAATACATCAGGACACGCATGGTTTTTCGGTCTCCCACCGGCCGCTCCCGGACCCCTCGTGTGAAAACCACCTCAGGCCTCTCCCCTTCGTACCGCCTCGAAGAGTTCCCCGGCTTCCTTCGGACCGCATTGCCGGTGGATGATGGCGTTCAGAGCCCGCATCATGGCCACCGGATGCGGATGCTGCCACACGTTGCGTCCCAGGTTCACGCCGATGGCTCCTTTCTGGATGCCGTCATGCACGAAGGCGAAAACCTCCTGTTCCGTCTCGCACTTGGGACCCCCTGCAATCACCACGGGCACCGGGCATCCGTTGGTAACCTTGTCGAAGTCCTCGTCACAATAATAGGTCTTGACGATTTTTGCGCCCAGTTCGGCGGCGATGCGGCAGGAGAGGGCCAGATACCTGGCCGTCCTTTTTTCAAGCTCCTTTCCCACGGCGGTGACCGCCATTACCGGAATGCCGTAATCCTCACAGGCATCCACCAGGTCCGCCAGGTTCTGAAGCGTCTGTTTCTCATACGCACTCCCCACGAAGATTGAAAGACCTACCGCGGCCACGTTCAGGCGGATCATCTCCTCCACCGATACGGTGACGCCCTCGTTGGCAAGGTCTTCCCCCACGACGCTGGTCCCTCCCGAGACGCGTAAAATGATCGGCGTGGTGATATCCGGATCCACACAACTTCTCAGAACGCCCCTCGTGACGAAGAGTCCGTCCGCATACGGCAGCAGGTCCCTGATGGTCTCTCCCGGCCTTTCCAGACACCGGGTGGGGCCCTGGAAATAGCCGTGGTCGATGGGCAGAAACTGGCACCTGCCGTCAGACCCCAACAGGCGGGATAGACGATTTCGCATTCCCCAATCGATCCGGTCCATCCCCTTGATCCGTTTGCCCGCCCCGGGGCCGACGCCGGGGCCCATCTCCGCCGCGCCGCGCGCCTCCTGCAATCCTTCGGCATCCGCCATGTCTCGTCCCCCTTCCGGTATGAATAGCATCCTGAAATCTCTTCGAATTCGCTCGTAAGCATTGTTAAGCAACCGCCCCGGCGATGTCAAGACGCATCTGACGGAGGAAGGGCCAGTGGAAAGGCTTCCCTTAAATCAATAATAAAACCCCCTTGACGCATGAAGTTT
>JAFDIS010000037.1 GCA_019307945.1 Deltaproteobacteria bacterium
CCCGGCGGCGCCATGCATTCTTGGAGCCCTGCCGCCTTGGCTGCCTCGAGGTCCTTGTAGAGAAGACTGGTGTCTCCCACGGTCTCGAGATAGTCTTTAACGAGATCCTGCGTCACCGAATAGAACAGGGGTCGAAATTCTCTCCCCGGGTTGAGGTCTGAAAATACCAGTTCCGACTTGTCTGTGTTGTTTTCTTCTTGATTGTGCATTGCTCATACCCCATGTAATTTATCACTCCGAATTTAACATTCCACATGCCGAAATCCGAAATCACTGATTCCTCTCTGCAAACGCAAGGACTCTACTCCCCTACCGCTCAATCAACTCGATGAGCAGACCGTGCACGGACCGTGGATGAACAAATGCATAACGGGACCCTTCCCGGCCGGTGCGAGGTGTCTCGGGTATGACCTTTACGCCCAAACCTCTGAGGTGAGCCACTGCGCTGTCAAGATCGTTCACGCGAAATGCGACGTGATGCAGTCCTTCTCCTCTCCCACTGACATATTTATCAATGAGCGTACCAGACTTGGTAGATGCGACGATGTGGAATTGGGTATCGCCTACCATTGCGCATTTAACCTGCATGTGATCTGCCGGGACAGTCCAGCTTTTATGGAATTCAAGCCCGAACAGCGCCTCGAACAAGGAGACGGCCTTGTCCTGATCTTTGACCGCCAGAACAATTTCTTCTACCTTCTTGAATAGGGGAGCCATATCTTTCCTTTTTATGGGGCCCGGGTTCATGAGCCCTTCAGTGATCTCACCGGCCGTATTTTTCTTTCAACCTCCATTTGGAAACCTTCCCTCCTGTTTCGGTCTTGGGGATGGATTCGACAAAAACCACGGAGGTCGGTTTTTTGTAGCCGGCCATCCGGTCCTTGCAAAAATCGATGATCTCCTGTTCGTTGATTTCCATACCTTTTTTACTGACAATGATCGCCCTGATGGTCTCTCCCCATCGCTCGTGGGGCACCCCAATGACTGCAGCTTCCTCCACAGCCGGGTGACGGAGTATGACCTCTTCCACCTCCCTGGAGTAGACGTTTTCCCCGCCTGTCTTGATCATGTCCTTTTTTCGGTCCACCATGTAGAGGAATCCATCTTCGTCCAGTTTTCCTATGTCGCCCGTGTAAAACCAGCCGTCCCGGAAAGCGGCTTCGGTTTCTTCCTTATTGTTGAAATAGCCTGTCGCCACATGCGGCCCGCTTACAACGATCTCTCCTGTCTTTCCAGGAGGAAGCGGCCTGTCCTGATCATCGACGATCCTGATTCGGGTGAATATGGAAGGTTTTCCCACACTCCCTCTTTCTCTTGGTTTTTGAGACGGACCCAGGGCGGAGACCGGCCCTGCTTCCGTGGAACCATATCCCTCATAGAGATCCGCATTCGGGAAAAGTTCCTTCAGACGCCTGCGACCCTCGCGATCCATGAACGCAAAGGTGGCGATGCAGTTCCTGACGGAGCCCGTATCCACACTTTGTTTGGCTTTGACATCATGCATGGGCAAGAAGATCGCGGAGCTTCCTATGAATGAGGTCACGGAGTACTGTTCGATCCATTCAAGGCACTTTTCCGCGTCGAAACGGCTCATTGTCAAATAGGTGGCCCCTGCGCAGATATATGAAGTCAACCTGAAGATTCCCGAACTGTGAAAGAGCGGAAAAGGGTGCAGCATCACATGGTCGGTGCGCGGAGTCTCATATGCGGTCATGCAATTGAAGGTAGTCCAGATCAGCATTCGATGGGTGCAAACGGCCCCTTTGGGCAAGCCCGTAGTACCACCGGTGAAAATGATGACCGCGGGGTCCTCCGGCCGTACCTCGACTTCGGGCTCCGTTCCTGAAGAGGCGGATATCAGGCCCTCCGTGGACATGATACCGCCCGTTTCCTCTTGGCCGAGGACAACGGCATGTATGTCTCCGCAAGGACCGGCCAAATATCGCCGGACGAGGGGGAGGTGTTCATCGGAGAAGAGAAGCGCCGACAGATCGGTTCTTTTCAGATCTTCTAGTATGGCATCATCCTTGAGACGAAAGTTGATGAGAACCGCGGTCGCGCCCATCTTGAAAATGGCGTAAAGAGATTCGATCCACGCTACGGAATTCTGCGATAGAATTCCTATGCGATCGCCCCTCTTAAGCCCCAAGCCCATCAATCCGTTGGCCAGTCGGTTGACGCGGGAATTTAGTTCCCCATATACCCGTTCCACTCCGTCCACCATGACAGCTGTTTTTTGGGGATATTTCTCCGCATTGATCAACAGTGAATGTCCAAGCTTCATTCCATCATCCTCTGAAACGCTATGCAGGGGATTCCTCCTGCGTCTTCTTCATTCTGCTCTGGAACCAGGGAACCAGACCGTGAGGGCTAAGCAGGATGACAACGATGACAAGAACACCATAAATGATTAGGTGAAATCCGGTCATCACGTACAATCGAACAACTTCTCCAATGGGCATGAGGATGAGCGTCCCCACCACCGGGCCCAAGACCGTGCCGAACCCCCCGATGGCGCAGAAAAGAATCATGCTGATAACCGCCGTTATGGAGACCGCGCTGTGAGGGTCTATGTACAGTACAAGCTGTGCATAAAAGGTTCCGCCCAGCGCGCAAAAAAAGGCGCTGACCGCCAGGGCCAAAAGACGGTAACGGACGGTATCGATTCCTATGGCGGCCGAAGCCGTTTCATTGTGTTTTATTGCCTTGAGATAGTAGCCGAGTTTGTTGCGGCTGATCCAATGGCAGATTCCTACCATGAGAACGGCCATGCCCAGTCCCATGTAATAATAGGTGCTGATGGTTTCAAACTGCATATTGGCCAATCCCGGCGCCGGGCGTATCACCAGGCCTCGGGAACCTCCCAGCAGATCCCATTCCAGGGCAATGATTTCGCCGATATGGGAAAAGCCCAGGCAGATCAGGGCGAAAGACAAATGGGGCAGACCGGATCGGTAGCATATCCAGCCGATAACGAGGCCCAGGACAACTGCGATGGCGGCCCCTAGAAACATCCCCACCCAGGGGCTCACTCCGAAATTGATGTACAGCACGGTGGAGGAATAGGCCCCGGCTCCGATGAAAATGGGATGGAGAAAATTGATTTCCCCGGCCATGCCCCCGATGATGTTCCAGGCCGAAGCCCAGTAAATGAAAAGGAATACCATGGCAAAGGTGCGTGTCCAGGTAATGGAAAGCCGGGTGGGCAGGAGCAGAAGCACGATGAGCAAGACCAACAGCCCCAGGTAGATTTTTATGTCGGTTCGTGAGTTTTCCCCCATCATTTCGCCCCCAGTATGCCTTGCGGTCTGAACAACAGCAGCAGCACAAAGAGGCCATAGGGTACCATAGCTCCCAGGTGACCGCCTATGAACAGGGACCCCATGGCGTCGGCTATCCCCAGCAGATAACCTGCTACCAAGGTGCCCAGGAAATTTCCGACACCGCCCATGACAAATACGATGAAGGCGAACAGCGTCAGCTCCAGGCCCATGTATGGCTCCATGGTTAGAATCGAAGTGGTCAGTGACCCTGAAAGCCCCAGAAGAGCGATGGCCAAAGCGAAAACGATCATTTGAATTCGTGTGGTGTTGATTCCCATCAGGGTGGCGGCGTCCTTGTTCTGCGAGATCGCCCTGATCTGCCTTCCCAGGTCCGTCTTTTGCAGGACCCAATAGAGCGCCGCACCGGCGCCGCCCCCGACCAGGAATGTGGCAAGGTAACTTCCGGATACGGAAAGGGGGCCCAGGCTGAATCTAACCGCGTGCAGTATATTGGGGACTGATTCATAATCAGCGGTAAAGGTCAGCAGAAGAGAGCTTTCGATGATGAATACCATGCCGAGCGTCAATTGAACCACCATGAGCAATTCCGCTTTGAGAACCCGTCGAAACAGAAAATGATAGACCATGAGTCCGAGGACGAACAACGCCGGCACTGCGATCAGGGAGGAAAGATAGGGATCCATGTTGAAATGGGTGAACAGAGCCAGGCAGAGATACATGGCGATGGCCATGAAATCACCGTGGGCGAAATTGAGAAGCCCGGTAATGGCGTAAACCATGGTGATTCCCAGGCCGATCAACCCGTAAATGGCCCCCAGCATGAGTCCCTGGATCAGCGCCTGAGCAATGATAGTGATATCCATGTTCCTTATATTCCCAGGTACGCCTGTTTGGTCCGATCGTCGTTAATGAGATCTTTGCTGCTTCCACTCATGACGATCTCACCGTTTTCCAAGACATATGCCCTCTCGGCGTTCTTGAGCGATACCACGACGTTTTGTTCCACCATCAGAATGGTCATGCCTTCCTTGTTCAGGATTTGAAGCGAGTTGAATATTTCTCTGACCATGAGAGGGGCAAGACCCAGCGAGGGTTCGTCGAGAAGCAGCACCCGGGGCAGGGCCATAAGACCTCTTGCGGTGGCAAGCATTTGCTGTTCGCCGCCCGAAAGGGTACCGGCCTCCTGCGAAGCCCTTTTTTCAAGGATGGGAAAAAGGTCATAAACCTTTTTCAAGCTCTCGTTCACATTGTTCCTGGCCCGTCTATTCCGTCCGCCGAGCAGCAGATTGTCTATAACATTCATTTTCGGGAAGAGCATTCGACCCTCGGGAACTTGAATGATCCCCTTATTCACGATCTCATGTGGAGGCAAGGCGGTCAGTTCCCTGCCTTCGAAATATATTTTGCCCGATCTGGGCCGGACCAGCCCCGAAATGACTCTAAAAAGAGTACTCTTGCCCGCGCCGTTTCCACCGATCACGGCCACCCATTCGCCCCGGTCCACTTCCAGGGAAATGTTCTTGATGACGGTCACGGAACCATAGCCCGCCGTAATGTCTTGTACGCTAACCAGCAACCGCCGCCTCCTCTCCGATATAGGCGTCGATCACCGTTTTGTTCCCGGCGATCTCCCCGGGTGTGCCCTCAGCTATCTTTTGACCGAAATTCAAGACCACGATCCTGTCGCATAGCTTCATGATGACGTACATGACGTGTTCCACCATCAAGAAGGTGAAACCCTGGGCCTGAAGTCGTTTGACGAGGGACATCATGGTTTGTGCCTCGAGAACAGTGAGCCCGGCCATCACTTCGTCGAGGAGAATGAGTCTGCCGCCCGTAGCGATTGCCTTTCCCACCTCCAGGGCCTTCTGATCCGCGATCGTGAGATTGCCCCCCTCTTCCTGGGCCTTTTCGGCCAGCCCCACCATTTCAAGTACCTCCCGGGCTCTCTTCCTTGCCCTGGCCAGGGGCAAGGTGTTCAGTGCCGCGGTGACAAGGGTTTCAAGGGGCGTGAAGCCTGGAAAAGGCTGGGCGATCTGGAAAGTCCGGACCAGTCCCATCTTGCATATCCTGTGGGGCTTTAGTCCGTCTATGCGCCGCCCGCGAAAGTAGACGGCACCCTCTTGGGGTTTATGAAATCCCGAGATGGTGCCGAAAAGGGTGGTTTTCCCGGCACCATTGGGGCCGATGACTCCCATAATGTGTCCCTCCTCCACCTCAAGGGAGACCCTGTCGAGAGCCACCAGCCCACCGAAGCGCTTGGTGAGGCACTCCACCTTAAGCAATGCCATGGACACGGCCCCTAATTTGCTAATTTGCGTCATTCCCTAACGAAACGCCTTGGGCACGGCCAGCATCCCCATGAGTGGATGGAAAAGCGTCTTCTTGCTCCACCGGCCGTTGCCTTTTTCCCACTGGGCTATATAGCCGTAGCTGTTTGGCTTGCCGTTGCGCATCCACACAGGCCCGGGCTTCTTGTAAGTTCCCGCCAAATCCCTCGGATCATCCTTTTCAAGTGTGAGAGAGTGAAGGGCCCCGGCAATGGCGGTGCGGTCTCTTTTCCCCGCCTTTTCGATGGCCTCGATGACAAAGCGGGCCGCCATGGCCCCCAGCAGCAGATTCATTTCCACGGTAATGTCCGGATGCTTTGCAGTGAAGCCCTTGGTCCAGGCGTCCCGCCCCGCGTTGGGCAGATCAAAGGCGGCCATATCATAGGCAAATGTCTTTTTGTTTCCAATGGTCGCGCCGCCTATTTTTTCCCCGAGAGTCTTCCACAGCTTGGGATGGTTGAAACCGCTGGCGCCGCCCACCTGCCAGGGATGGAAGCCCAGGTTGTAACAGGCATCGTGATAGAGCTTTCCGTCCGCAAAGTACGCTACCTGCAAGTGAAAGTCCGGCTTGGCGGCCTTTATTTTCAACACGATGGGACTTAAATCCTTCGACTTCCAGTTGAAAGGCAGATCGAGGACGATGTTTTTGTCAAATCCCGCCTTTTTCATGCCTTTTTTGAAGCCGTCCACTACGCTGATACCGTAATCGTTGTCCGGATAGGCCATAGTGATCCTGTTGAGAGTCAACCCGTATTTTTCATGCATGGCCACCATGAAACTGGCGTAAGTGGCGCCGTACCTGCTGGCCAGCACACTGACGGTGAACACGTATTCGTTTCCATGTTCGAATATCTTGTCCAGTGTGGTGATGGAGTGAACGGTTGGTAGGCGATACCTGGCGGCAATAGGTTCCACCGGCTGAGACATGGGGGTGGTGCAGGGACCGATGACCGCCAAAACCGCAGGATTGGTCCCCAGTCGCTCATGATTGGCAACAGAGTCCTTCGCGTTGGTGGCGTTGTCCATTTCGATCAACTGGATTTTGGCCCCACCGAGACTCTTTATGCCCCCTTCTGCATTTTTCTTTGCCACTTCATATCTGACGGCATGCAGAGTGCTCATTCCATAGGCGGCGTATTTTCCCGTAAACGCACCATGACAGCCGATCTTGACCGGATCCACCGCAACGACGGGGGTGATTCCCAGGGCCGCCACCAAGAGCATGGTCAACGATGCGACAAAAAGGATTTGCTTTCCCATTTCCAGACCTCCTTTATGGTTGTGAATTGGCGCCATATGCCGTTGCCGCTCATCAGCAGTATGTTCAGCGGTAGAGGTCATCAGAAAATCACGGAGCTAGATATACACGGGCAGCTTATCCCTTATGATTTGAGCGGCTTCGTGCACTATATCGCGGACGAGATCCCCCGCGCTTTTCAGTTTATGGATCATTCCTGCGCCCTGCCCGCCCGGATGGAGCACGTAATCGCATTTGTCGGCTTTCATGAGACCCGTCTCCAAATGGGTCATAATGATGGTTTGCAACTGGTATGGAAGAGGCTCGAGGCCCGATTCCTCCCATAGCTTCAGGAGTCCGCTGCGGTATACCCTGCAAGTCTTTCCGGTCTTTACCCGGGTGACCACGGCATCGTCTTCGGCTGCCTTCAAGATGGTGTCCTGGTAGAAATCCCGGTCCCCCGGCGTCATCCAGCCGAGGTTGATCGCGTCATGAAATGCCTCGTGGGTCGCCAAGAATGCCGTCCCCATCCAGATGCCCACAGCGCCCAGCGCCAGAGCTGCAGCCAGGCCTCTTCCATCACAGATGGCGCCTGCGGCAAGGACCGGTACAGGCGATACCGCATCCACCACCATGGGAATCAAGGCAAGCCCCCCGATTTTCCCCGTGTGGCCCCCGGCTTCGGTCCCTTGTGCTACTATGACATCGGGGCTATTCTCCTTCAGACGGACGGCATGTTTGACCTTCCCCACAAGGGAGATGTACTTGATGCCGTGAGCGCGGATCTCCTCGCGGACCCACCCGGGGGTTCCCAGGCCGGTTGCGAATACCGGCACCTTCTCCGACACTACGACTTCCATCTGCTGTCGCAGAAATTCCTCGGTCAGGGCATAGTCGGGATGGTCAAAGTCGGGTATATTGAAATCCCGCTTTATTTTCTCCACAAAATCCCAGTATTTTCGAGGGATTTGCCTCTTCAGCCCCTCCTTTTGACCAGGGGATCCGCTCAGGGGCGGAGCCAGGATATCCACCCCGAAGGGCTTATCCGTTAATTGCCTTGTTTTTCTAATTAGTTCCCGGATTTGATCGGGCGTAAGCCTGCTGCAGCCCAGAAGGCCCAGGCCTCCGGCATTGGAAACCGCGGCGGCAAGGTCGGCCCCGGAAATTCCCATTCCCATGCCGGCCAGCACGACCGGGCATTCAATCTGGAGCAGGTCACACAACGGGGTGTAAACTCCCACCACATCCTCCTCGCGGCTCCGTATCTTACGCGGCCCAACAAGAACGTTCGCTGGACACCTTTCAGATACTCCGTGGATGCAAGAATTGTCAACAAAAAAGTTTTCGTTTTTATAAATACCGGTCAATTTATAGTTGACAATAACGTTAAATATAATGTACTCGGTCAAAATCGCGTTTTCTCCGGGATATCTCAGGAACGATCTTGCCATGTTTTGAGATCATAATTTGTATCCCGCCTAATAAGGACGAGAACGATATGGTGCGCGGAGCCGGGAGGTGGATACTCATGGGACGAGCTAATAATTTACCCGAAAGAGTCAGCATCGCCGATCTTACGGTGAGGGACGGTTTCCAGTCCGAAACCAAGGTTATTCCCGTGGAAGGCAAGCTTTACATCATAGACCGGTTGGTCGCCGCAGGTTTCAAGGAGATGGAGGTCTCGGCCTTTGCCCCCCCGCGGTATCAACCGCAATTCAGGGATTGGGAGGAAGTGGTGAAAAACCTCCCGGACCGTGAAGACGTAACCTATTCCTACGTCACTACCGGAAAGAAAGCCACGGAAAGGGCCCTGGCCGCCAGGGAGAAGGGCTATCGTATCGATCGGGTCTTGTTGGGGATTCTTCCTGCGAGCGAAAAATTCAACAAGACCGTGGTGGGCATGACCTACGAGGAGACCTGGCGGTGGATCGAGGAGACGGTCCGAAATGCCCATGCGCTGGACATGAAGGTTAATGTCTTTCTAACCGGCATATTCTCACCACCCGATCCCGAGGAAGGAGAGGTGGATCTGGTGGGAAGGGCCCTTGATTTCATGGACCGGTTGCTGGATATGGGGGTGGACGACATCGAACACCCGGACCACATGGGGGAAGCCCATCCCCGACAGGTCTTCGCCTATTTCGAGCGTGTGTTCGAGCGGCAGCCGGATCCCGCTCTTCACATTTTTCATGTCCACGATGCAAGGGGCATGGGGCTTGCCTGCTACCTCGCCGCCCTTCAGGTAGGCTTGACGCGATTCGAGACCACCCTGGGCGGGCTGGGGGGATGGCCCGCCAATTTCGTGGACGGCGTCCCGGTGCCGGGCCTGATCGGCCTCAAGGAGGTGTCTCGAAGGCCGGGCCTGGTCTCCACGGAGGACTTCCTGGTGATGTTGGATGCCATGGACATCGAGACCGGCATCGACCTTCAAAAGACGCTGGACCTGGGGCACATGGTGGAACGTATCGTGGGGCGAAGGCTGTGGAGTTTCTGCCTGGGTACGGAGGACCGGCCGGGCTCGGGCCCGGTTCCCCGTCAGCAGGAATACGCAAAGGAACGCAGGTAGGCAAGAGAGGGAACGAAGATTCGAGACCAAGAGACAGAGGGTCGTCGACAGGCTTGAAAAAAACAGAAAGGTATCTATATTGAAACAGGTTCATCGCTATCCCTATGTCCGGCATTATAAACTCAACCGTGGAGGGTTTGAGGCATTAATTCCAGGGCGATTGTCAGCCTGCTCCAGGGATAAGGGATGCGGATTAACGGATTCTCTTGGAGGACGAAGACTCCGGTATCAGGGTAGACTATAGCGAAATCAAGATGCCTGTTGACGACGAGCACGCACAGATTGCCGGCTTGGGGTTCTTGGGCCGGGTGAGAGCACACTGAGCGGAAGATAGATCAAACTCAGTAAGAGACACCTTTCCAAAATCCACGCAATATGCCCTCCCAGCAATGCCCGGGGATGGAGGTGTACGAATTGCCTTCCCCGGCCCGGAGCAGCATCGCTTATTACGAATTTATGAACACAACGGGTGCTTGTTCGCCGACGGCACCGTCGCTCTTCAAGATCAGTGAATGGGAGACGCTGTCCCGGCAGGGCGGCAGGTCCGCCTCTGCCGGCGGTATAGAGGTGTTGCAATGAATGATAGAACCAGCAATAAAAATTGTGTCCCCGGGAGCAGGGAAAAGGCAACCATCCCTCGTCAAAAAGAAGATTTGGCCGCCCGGGGGCGGATTATATCAAGACTGCTTACCACCTTTGATCTCCAGGAACGGCTTGAAACCATCCTGGAGGAGGTAACGGCCTTTCTCAGGGCCGAATTCGGTGGGATTTATCTCAGAGAAGAGGAGCGCGCAGTGCTGAGGTCATGGATAGGGCTTTCTCCCCGGCTGCGTTCGCATCTGGTGTCTTTTCCATTGGCTGAGATGCCCGGGTGGATGACGGGGGCCTGCCTGTTTCGCTTGAATGAGGATAAGCCTGAAGAAATTCCGGGCCTGGTCTGGAAGGAAGGCATCCAGGCCTTTGTGAGTATTCCTCTCAAAATTCCCGAATATAAGGGACAGGACGAAAATGATTGGATCGGGACGATTTTTCTTGCCGGTAAGAGGGAAGATGCGTTTGCGGGGCATGAAATGGAAACGCTTCGTCGGATGGCGGATCACCTCTCCTTTGCCGTTGACCATTCCCGGGCCTATCAAGAGGCCCGCGAAAGGCTCAGCCGGCTGGAGGTTCTCCGGGATATCGATCAGGCGATAATCGGCCGCCGCAGTCTGCAAGAAATCCTCCGGGTGGTCCTGGAACGGGTGCCCACGGAACTGGGGGCGGACGCCGTTGCCGTCAGCCTGATGAACGGGGAGCAGGAGCGGCCGGAAATCTTCGCCATGCGTCTTCCCAACGGTACGGTGATAGAAGAGGAGGCTTTCAGCCTGGCCGAGAGCCTGTTGCACTGGTTTATGGAACGCCGGGAAACGGTTATCATCTTTGAACTGGCAAAGGATCCCAGGCTCCAGATGCACAGGGACAGGATACATGGCTTTCGGCTCAGTTCCTACCTCGGGGTGCCCCTGGTTGTTGCTGATAAGACCATCGGTGTTCTCCATATCCTGACATGTGAGCCCAAGGTCTTTGAAAGGGAGGCAGTGGCATTTTTTGAGACCATGGCGGGCCAGGTAGCCATTGCCATTGAAAATGTGCGCCTGTTCGAGACGTCACGCAGGCAGGGCCTTGAACTGGAAAAGAAGGTAGCGGAGCTGGAAGAGTCAAAAAGGCGTCTCCTGGACAGCCGGGCAAGGCTTTCCGAGGCCGAGAGGATAGCTTGCATCGGGAACTGGGATTGGAGGATCGAGGAGAACGACATGCGACTGTCCGAAGGCCTTGGGGTCATACTGGGCAGGGATGCCGAGGAGTTTGACGGGACATTCAAGGCCGCCATGCATTTGATTCACCCCGAAGATCGGGAATTCGTCAAGCAGGCGGTGACCGACGCCCTGCACAAGAAAGGGTCGTTCGATATCGAACACCGGCTCGTCCTGTCCGACGGCACCCAGAAAACCGTGCGCCAGAGGGCCCAGGTCTTTTTTGATGAGCCGAATCATCCCCGTCGGATGTTTGGAACCATCCAGGACGTCACAAGGGAAAAGGAGATGGAAATCGCCCTGATTCAGCAGGAGAAAATGGCATCACTGGGTCACCTGGCCGCAGGAATCGCCCATGAAATCAGGAACCCCCTATCAGGAATCAACGTCTGCCTGGACACCATCGGGGAGAATCTGGATGACCCGGACAGGAGGGACGATATAGAGGAACTGATCAGTGAAGCCAAGAACGCAACAGAGAAAATCGAGGCCGTGGTCAAGCACGTCATGGATCTGGCGGCGCCCGACAAACCATCCATGAGACCCATCAATATCAGCGAAGCCATCCAGGAGGCAATCCTGCTATCCTCTGCGACCTTGAGAAAATCGGGAATAGGCCTGGAAACCGATTTTGCCGCCGCAATACCGCCTGTTTTCGCCGACCTCCGGCTCATCGAGCAGGTCATCATAAATCTCGTGTCTAACGCGGCCGAGGCCATGGAGGATATGGGAGAGGAGAAACGAATACAGGTCTCTGTCTCCGCCCAGGGCGGCAACGTCATCGTCAAGGTGAGTGATTCGGGACCCGGGGTCCCTGCTGAAGAGCGCCGGCGCATATTCGAGCCCTTTTACACGAGAAAACCTTCCGGCTCGGGTGTCGGCCTGAGTCTCTGCAGAAAGATCATTGCCGCTCATGCAGGAACCATTGAAGTCTCCGATTCGAATCTGGGCGGCGCGGAGTTTACCATACGCATCCCGGCGGAAATGGGGAGTGGGATTCGATGATTCGGTTCACTCTGTATGTCGTGGACGATGAAGAAAGCATCCGGAAGGGGATTTCTCTTTCCTTCAAAAGGGATTACAAAGTAAAAACATTCCCCACCGCAGAATCGGTCCTCCGGAGAGTCGAGGAAGAAGCCCCGGACTTGATATTGCTGGATATCGGGCTGCCGGGAGTAAGCGGTATAGAGGCCCTGGAAAAAATCAAGGGCATCAATCCCGATATCCTCGTGATCATGGTAACGGCCTACGAGGAAATTCAGACCGTAATTTCCGCCATGAAACTGGGCGCGTATGATTATGTGGTAAAACCAATCCACATGGATTCCCTGCGGGTGACCGTAAGAAATGCCCTGGAAACCGTCAGGATGAAGAAAGAGATCCAGGCCCTGCAGGATCGGTACCTGCGGGAGAATCTGCCCTGCTTCATCGGGGAAAGCAACGCAGTCCAGGACATGATGCATTTTGTCCGGGCCGTGGCAAAGAGCGCTGATACACCCATACTCATCATAGGAGAGTCCGGTACGGGCAAGGAATTGATCGCCCAGGCCGTTCATTACCGCAGCCCGCTTTACAGGGGGCCCTTCGTGCCCATCAACTGCGCCAGCATCCCGAAGGAGCTGGTTGAAAGCGAACTTTTCGGTTATGAAAAAGGGGCCTTCAGCGGGGCCCGTACTTCAGGGAAGCGCGGCCTGGTGGAAGAAGCAGGGGAGGGGACCCTGTTCCTGGACGAGGTAGGGGATCTGAGTCTTGAAGCGCAGGCCAAGTTGCTTCGTTTCCTTGAGACCGGCGAGTATTACAGGGTGGGAAGCACCAAGAAACACAGAGTCAGGACCAGGGTGGTTTCCGCCACCAACAGGGACCTTATCGCTCTTATCGAGAAAGGCCTTTTCAGGGAAGATCTGTATTATCGGCTTGCCGTGGTGAAAGTGGAGGTGCCTTCGCTCAATGACCGGAAGGAAGATATCCCGCCCATCGCCAGATATCTCCTCGAACAGCTCAGTCAAAGGCTGGGAAAGAGTTTCAGCGGCATTTCTCCTGAGGCGGAAGAGATGTTGAAGAAGCATAACTGGCGGGGAAACGTACGGGAACTGCGCAATGTCATTGAGCGAGCCGTCCTGACGAGTACCGGAGAGGTGTTGATGCCGTCGGATCTTGGCATTGAGGAGAGAGGCGGGTCTTCCTCTGTCCCGCCTGAAAGCATAAAGGGCCCGTTTCCTCCCTTGCCTGCCGGGGGGGTGGATCTGGCCGCCCTGGAAGACCATTATATGAGCGAGGCATTGAAAAGGTCCGGGGGTAATGCCGTGGAAGCGGCCAGGCTCCTCGGGATGAGCTATTATGCCTTTCGTTATCGACTGAGAAAACGCAAATTGTTGTGAAGCGCATTTCCCTTCTTTTTCATCTCCCGGAGGGCATGAAAAGGGCCTGGCCCGGAATTGCCCTTGCACACCTCTTGGTCAAACGGCCTTCGTGAGAGGGCCATTTGGCCCTTTTGACGTCAGAACGAGGCATCCGTCCTTTCCGGTGTCCGGTTATCCAACGGATATTCCAGGCCTTTTTTTTGGCATCCTCATTGCATTTCTCCTCAATAAAAGCTTTCTTGGGCCTTCCATCCACGGCTTCCGACGTCCGTTGAGTGGTTCTTCTCTGCGCAGGACCCGGGGTGTTTTCACCGGTGTATGGCTCTCGAATCGTAACGGCAATCACCTTCAACCGAGGATGGAAGAATGGGAACTTTCGAAAACTTGGCGACCTTGCACGTGCTTTTTGTGGATGATGATCACCTCTTACGGCGCGCCATGGCATGGTATTTTGAGAAAAAGGTCTCCGCATTCGTGGCCCTGGAAAGTGCGGAAGAGGCGCTTGGACGTCTCAAAACGGAAATCTTTGATGTGGTGATCTGCGATTACAGCCTGCCCGGAATGGACGGGCTCCGCTTCTTTGAAATGACGGAGGGCAGCGGAGCAGGCTTCACCCGGATTCTCATCACGGCATTTTCCACCAAAACCCTGGAGAAGGAGACCGAGAAGCGGAAAATCATCCTGGTCCGAAAGCCGTTCGACGCAAAAGAGATCGAAAGGGTCCTGGCGGGAGCCTGAAGGGGGGTGGGCGCGGCAGGCCTGGATCCCGAAGGTAACCGAACCTAATCTTTGGGGTTTCTAGGACGCGCTTGATCTTTCAGGCCGCCTTGATCGGTCAGGAGATTTTTGAAATCAGCCGTTTTTCATTGGTTCATCCAGGGGGGAAAGGGTGATTACCCTCGGAAAGTTCCACCTTAGCCGTAAAGGGGGGATTTAAATGAAAGATGATCGAACCAGGGATGATCTCCTGGAAGGGGGCTTCAAAGGAGCTCATGCAGGGCGTTCGGAAGATCCGGGATCAGCCGGCACTGCCGGGACTTCCGCCGCGCCGGTCAAAGAGGAAAAAATGTATCGTTTCGCGGTGGAAAACATGACCCAAGGCCTGGTCACGGTGGATGAAAAGGGCGTTATCTCCTATGCGAACGAGAGATTTTGCCGAATCGTGGGCTCACCACGTGAAGAGGTCTTGGGCGTCCATCTGACAAAGGCCTTCAAGGCCCTGGAAGAGCCCTGGAGGCAGATTTTCCAAAAGCAACTGAAAAAGAGAAAAAAGGAAGGCGAGACCCCTCACGAGAACGAGTGGGCCAGGAAGGAGGGCGAGCGGATTCTTGTTACGATCTCCCCCAAACTGGTTTTTGACACTCGGGGCAGGTTCAAGGGGGCCTTGGGCGTGGTCACGGACGTCACATCTCTGCAGGAGAGGTTGCAGGCCCTGAAAAAGTCCAAGGATCGATTGGAAACGCGTGTGGCCGAACATCGCAAGGCGGTGGATCATGTCCATGAAGTCCTCCGGTCTGAAATCATTACACGTAAACGCACCGAGGAGAAACTCCTGTCGGAGCGGGAACAGGTCTTTGATATTTTCGATGCCATAAATCAGATCATCTATATCGTTGACCCCTTAACGCACCGGATCCTCTATGCCAACAAGGCCCTCAAGGATGCCTTCGGGAAGCCTCTCTTGGGTGGGATCTGTTATGAGGAATTTCAGGGTCTTTCATCTCCGTGCAACTTTTGTAACAGCGAAATCCTCCTGAAAAATCCTGATAAGTCCTACGAGTGGGAGTACCACAATCCAGTGCTCAACCGACATTTTTTCATTATTGATCGGCTTATCAAATGGAATGACGGCCGAGATGCACGGTTCGAAATCGCCATAGACATCACGGAACGGAAGAGGGCGGAGAAGGAGCTGGCAAGATCGGAGGCGAGGCTCCGTGCCATTCTTGCCGCATCTCCACTGGGGATCGGGCTGGTAGAAAACAGGGTCATGCAGTGGCACAATCAGACCATGGCCGACATGCTCGGGTATGAGTTCGGGGAACTTTCAGGCCGAGATGCACGGGTACTCTACCCCAGTCAGGATGAGTATGAAAGGGCGGGCCGGGCAATGGCGGCGCTGGAGGAAGGGAGCAAAGTCTCAGAGATTGAAACTCATTGGGTGAGAAAAGACGGTTCGGTTTTTCCCTGCCGCATCCGCTACACGCGCCTCTACCCCGGGAAGGAAAGGCCGCAGGTTCTTGCCATAGCCGAAGACTTGAGCGAGACAAAACGCCTCGAGGCCCAGCTTCTGCAGTCACAGAAGATGGAGGCCATCGGCACGCTTGCCGGAGGCGTTGCTCACGATTTCAACAATCTTCTGACCGCGATTTTGGGTAACGCGGAATTGGGTTTGATGGATCTATCCGAAAATGATCCGTTCTATGGATACTTTGATGAAATCATCAAGGCTTCAAAACGCGCAGCCTCCCTTACCCAGCAGCTTCTTGCATTCAGCCGTAAGCAGATTATTCAGCCGAGGGTCATCAATCTGAATGAACAACTGAGCTATACCGAAAAAATGCTGAGGCGCCTGATCGGGGAGGACATCTCATTTGAGATGCACATGGAAAAAGACCTTTGGAATATATTGGCGGATCCGGGCCAGGTGGAGCAGGTGTTCATGAACCTGGCGGTCAATGCAAGGGATGCCATGCCCCAGGGAGGAAAACTGACCGTGGAGACCGCCAACGTCCAATTGGACAAAGGCTTTTTCCTGGAGCATGGCATCAGGGACGGCGCTCCGGGTCCCTACATCATGCTGGCCGTTACGGACAGCGGTCGGGGCATGGATGAGGCAACCAGGTCCCGCATCTTCGATCCCTTTTTCACCACCAAGGAGGAAGGCAGAGGCACGGGCCTGGGGCTTTCCATGGTCTACGGTATCGTGAAGCAGAACAAGGGCTACATCTGGGTGTACAGCGAGGAAGGAAAGGGTACATGTTTTAAGATCTATCTCCCTGCGGTCCAAGAAAAGAGTATCATGTCGCACAAAGAGGAAAAGGAGGCGGCATGGCTGTATGGTTCCGAGACGATTCTTCTGGCCGAAGATGAGAGAACAGTGAGAATCATGGCCAAAAGGATTCTCGAAATGTACGGATACACCGTCCTCTCAGCCGCAAATGCAGGGGAGGCGATAGGAATTTCGGGTCAACATCCAGGCCCCATTCAACTCCTGCTGACGGATGTGGTCATGCCAGGGATGACCGGCTGGGAATTGGCCCGGCGAATCAGACGGGAACGCCCCCACATCAAAGTGATTCATATGTCGGGATATCCGGACAAGAGTATCCAAGACAATGCACTGGTGGGTGAGGGTTTTAACTTCATTGAGAAGCCTTTTTCTCCCGAGGAATTGGCCCGACACATTCGCAGGGTGCTCGATGGTGATGCGGACATTTAGGGACAATTCCTGGAGACCCAGTGCGAAGAGTCAAGTTCAGGCTTTGGCAGTGACGCCTTCGCCTCCCCCAGCGAGGCGGGTTCCGAAGACAATGAGGAGGAAGGAGTGGTGGATTCGGTCTTCGAGATGAATCGCCGCCAGGCCCGGCAGCCGATTTTCCCAGCCTTATGGTTGAGGGAGTCTTCCGGCAATCCGTACGAAAAGGCTCTCTTTTTCATCCGGATACCGGTCTTTTATGGCCACAATTTCGTCTTCAGCCGAAAAGAAGGCGTCCACCACGTCCGGGTCAAAATGCGTGCCCCGGCTTTGCCTTATGATTTCGTAGGATTTTTCCAGGGAAAACGCTTCCTTGTAAGGGCGCTTCGAGGTCAGCGCGTCGAACACGTCCCCGATGGCGACGATGCGGCCTGCCAGGGGAATTTTCTTGCCTTTCAGTCCGTTGGGGTATCCGCTCCCGTCCCATTTTTCGTGGTGGGTCAGGGCTACGACTTCGGCTAGGCGCATGAACCCGGGATCCGCGCCCTCCAGGATTTTTCCTCCCGTGGCGGCATGTTGCTTCATGGTTTCACACTCAGCCATGGTCAGCTTCCCCGGTTTGAGCAGGATCCGGTCCGGGGTTCCGATCTTGCCCACGTCATGCATGGGGGCCGCATAGAGGATGGAATCCACGACCCTGCCGTTGAGGCCCATCTTGCGGGCCACCACTGAAGAGTAGTTGCTCATGCGCAGGATGTGGGCCCCGGTATCCTCATCCTTGTATTCAGCCGCTCTTGAGAGCCTGTAGATGGTCTCCAGGGAAGCGCCTCTTATCTTCTCGAAAGCGGCCTTCAATTGTGCCGTCCTCCTGGCAACCTCCGCCTCCAATTTCTTCTGATAGTCTCGCATGTGATCATAGTAGGCTTTGATCTTGAGTGAGGATTGCACCCTCGCCCTCAATTCCGTCATTTCAACCGGCTTGGCAAGGAAGTCATCTGCCCCGGCTTCGAGAGCACGCACACGGTCCTCCACGTCGTTCAACGAGGTGACCATAACGATGGGGATGATCCTGGTTCCTTCACTTGCTTTCAGTTTCTTCGCCACTTCGAAACCATTCAACCCAGGCATCAAGATATCCAGGAGGATTACATCAGGATTAGTTTTCGCCACCCGATCAAAAGTTTCTTCTCCATTTCTTGCCACGACGACATCGTAGCCTAAGGGGACCAAGAGGGCCTCCATGAGGCGCAGATTTTGCTCCTCGTCATCCACCACCAGAATTTTAGGTTTCTTTTCCATGAGTATTTACCTCCCACCCATGTTTCGGACCGATTGGAAACATGGCAACCCTTACGTTATTAATTCAAAGACCTCCACCGATTCTTTGAGCCCCTTCAATGGCACTTTTCCGATGGATACGTATGGCATTTCTACCGGGTCCATTCTTCCGGCGGCGTTGGTCGTAAAAAGGACTTGAAACTTCCTTGCGAGCCCGCAGAGCCTGGCGGCCACATTGACGGTGTTGCCCACGACCGTATAATCCTTCATCGTCTCGGACCCGATGCTCCCCACGTATACGGGTCCGGTGTTGATGCCGATCCCCACCCCGATGCAGTCGGCCGTCAGGCACATCTCAGACCCGGAGAGGGTTTCGACGATGCCTTGCCCGCACCGGAGGGCATTCGAGACCATGCGCGGTCCCTGGAACACGGCCATGACTTCATCACCGGTGAGTTTATCGACCATACCTTGGCATTCCTCCACCACTTGGATCTGTTTTGAGAGACAGAGGTTCAGCATCTTGAATACCTGTTCCGGATGCATGCTTGCCGAAAGATGGGTAAAACCTCTAATATCGGAGAAGAGCACCGTCACGTCCGCAGTTTCACCGCCCGGGACCCCGGCTTCCGAGAAGGTCGTTTCCACCATCCTCAGGGTGGCCAAGGACACGTACCGGGAAAGCTTCGCCCTGGTCCTGCTCAGCTCATCATTGAGCTGCTTGACCCTGAGAGCCGCACGAATCCTAGAGAACAGTTCCAAGCTGTCGAAAGGCTTTCGGATGTAATCATCCCCCCCTATATCAAGACCCCGAATGACATCCCTCTGCTCAAGATGTGTGGCGGTGAGAAAGATCACGGGAATATAGGGGATCGACAACATGGATCGGATCCTCTCGCATACCTCAAGTCCGCTCATCCGGGGCATCATGACATCCAGGAGGATGAGGTCCGGCTTGACCGATTTTATTTTGTCCAGCGCTTCCGGTCCGCCGGACGCAGTCTCCAACTGATATCCCTGGGGTGCTAATATGGCCCCGAGCAATCTGAGATTCACGGGTTCGTCATCTACGGCCAAAATTGTCTTAGTCACAGGCACCTCCGGATGGATTGTATCTTCTAGTATGACGGTTCGGACAACAATCTATTTTTTGAAATATTCGGCCACCTTTTGAAGGAATTCTCGGGTGCCGAACGGCTTGGATACGTAGTCGTCAAACCTCGCATCGAGATATTTTTGGCGATCTTCCTTCATGGCATAAGCCGTCACTGCCACCACGGGGATCTCCCTGGTTTCAGGATCTCCTTTGAGGATTTCGAGGGCCCTGATCCCATCCATCACAGGCATCTGGATGTCCATCAGGATGAGATCGGGTTTCTTAGCCTTTGCTATGGCAATGCCCTCCTCTCCATTAGTTGCTTCAATAGTGTCGTAGCCCTTTATGTTGAGCAAGTCTTTGACAAGTTGCCTGTTTTGAAGATCGTCCTCGACAATCAGTACCGCCTTCGCCACCTTGACGCCTCCTGAAGAATCCATATTGTTATTTATTGTTATTCACCGAAAGGCAGCCTTAACCGGAGGTCACGGACACCCTCCCAAGCAAGGCTTCGACCGATTCGCCGTCTTCGGGGAACACCGCCGCCTCATAAGAGATTTCCCCGCCCTTGAGCTTGAGCACGGTACTGAACATTCCGGCGAGGCGTTCGCAGACGATGATCGCCTCATGCCGGTCGGTTTCCTGGAGAATCAGGTAGAGTCGTCCGTCCCGGTCCGATCCACGGAAATCATAAGTCCTGGTCTCCCGGCCCACGATTCCCCGGATTTCCCGCTCTCGTTCCTCCTGGTATCCCCCGTGGATCTGAAAGCATACCAGTGTGAAAGGCCGCTTGTTCCTCCTGGAGAGGTTCAGGATCCTGCCCAAATGATTTTATAAGGGTCTTTTCGAAATCCTCCAGGGATCCAGGCTCCTTTTCAGCAGCGATGGGCTCCAGCGGCAGAACAAAGACGAACCGGCTACCCTTCCCCTGCCCTTCGCTCTCCACCCATATCCTGCCCCCGTGCATCTCCACGAGCCTCTTGCTCAGCGATAGCCCAAGGCCTGTCCCCGGCGTCTTATTCTGCACGCCTCCTTGGATTTGGTAAAATTCTTCAAAGATCTTCTCGCGGTGTCCGGGGGCGATCCCGATCCCCGTATCCTGCACTGAAATCATAACCCAGTTTCCATTCATCTTGAGGGCCGGCGGTGGAGGTTGAAAATCTTTTTGTATTTTGGAACTTGGGCTTTCAAGCAAATCCGCCGCCACACGGATCTTCCCGCCCTTGGGCGTAAACTTCACTGCATTGGACAGCATGTTGAAGATCACCTGCTTGACCTTGCGCTCGTCGGCTGTAATGATTAGTTCTTCCATGTCGATGCCTGTTTTCAGCTCGATATCGATCCCGCGCTTGTAGGCCTTTTCCTTGATCATGACAAGGCTGCTTTCCATAAGACCCTTGATATGCACGGGGGAGAGATCGATCGCCATTCTGTTCGCCTCCACTTTTGAAAGGTCCAGGATGTCGTTGATCAGGGAGAGGAGGTGCTTTCCACTCTCCAGGATATCCTTGACATACGCGGTCTGTTTATCGTTGAGATCCCCGAAATAGCGGTCCCTCAGGACCTCGGAAAAACCGATAATGGCGTGGAGCGGTGTGCGAAGCTCATGGCTCATGCTGGCCAGAAACTCACTCTTGGCCAGGTTGGCCGCATCCGCTGCATCAGCCGCTCGCTCCAATTCCTTTGTTCTCTCGCTGACTTTGTCTTCCAAAGTGAGATTGGTTCTCCTGAACCGCTCCTCCTCGAATGCTCTCCTCTCGGTCATGTCCCTGGTCACCTTGGAACACCCTGGCAGCATCCCATCTTCGTTTCTCAACGGAATTTCGAAAAATCTTTCGGTGAAGGGGTTTTCCCGAATCGTTTGTCTCGGTTCTGGCCGCGATTTTTTTCCCTCCATCTTATCTCCGTGTGAGACAGCCTTGAAATCGTAGTTGCGATTCCCTTGACAGGCTGTTGAAAAATTGCTGCGCATGTCGATGCTCAGGTTAGAATTCGGCTCAAAATATTCATTTGCTATGTGTAGACTCCGGTTTTTTTGCATTATTTTGCCCTTCCTTGCCTGCGTTCGCCACATTTCTCAACTCCCTGTTAATAACTCTGCATTGGCGTTTTCTTGACCTTTCGTGCACCTCTGCGTTTCGGCCCCCGCAGAAGTCACCCCGGGCATGGCCTATGAAACCCCGAAGGCAAAAGGATCTCAATGGCTGGATCACCGTCAATGCACAATCGGCGAGCGGGATGCTGCCCCTGGCGCTTTTTTTGTGATTCGATCCTCATTGATGTCGGCTGTCACTAATAATACGCGCCCGAATGCCTTGCCGTGAAAGGGGTGAAGTCGGAGAATCGGATTCTGGAAATAGTTAATGCAAAGACAATGCCGAAACGTAAAAGAATGTAATACGAGGTCGTTGTGTGACATTGGGTCGTACCTGAAGATTCGGTTGAAGCAAAAGGAAGGCCAAATGGTCCTGCGTAGTGGGCCATCTGGCCTCTTGTGTCTGATTCCTTGAGCATGGCACGGGGTCGGTCCCTTATGCCTGGGACCCTTAATCTTTCATGGGGAGTTTCAGCCGAGCACAGTGAAGATTTGAAAATTTGGGATCCCTAAGCACTGAGAGTGCGCCTTTCATCATGGCGCATGCCCCAATCTGGGCATTGGCCAAGGAAAGGCTGTGGGTCACCTTCAGTTCCGAGGCCTTTAGGAGCGGGGGCGGGACTCGTGAATCGATTGAACCGGCATAGACTTTCATTGTTGATACGCCAGGCGCCCCTCGTATTCACGCTTATGCTTCCAGAGTGGATAAAGGATTTGCATTAGAGACAGGAAACAGGCAGCACAGGTGGCTTTCTGTTTCTCCGCCCTATAAAGAGTAGATCGGCTACAGATCGGCAGCCGTCTCATCGTCCCGCAAGGTCAAGAAGGCCGAAGTATCCAATAAGTACCGTGGCATTCACGCTGCCGGGCCCTCTTTTGTTCCGGCAAGAGCCTGGGGAGGGAGCCCTCCTTTGCCACGGCCACGAAATACGAAATGCGTTGAGGGGGGTCTTCTTGACCTCAATTATCCGAATGACACTGTCCTGGACGATTTACTCCGGGCAATCGGAAAGGGCCAAATCGAATCCCCGGCGGATTTCGGATGGAATGACTGCCCGTCCCCTTGCGGTGATCGTGTTCTTCAGGATCCGTCCCTGGCCGAATTACCATTCGGCGCTTGGATTAATTTAATAGCCAAATTGTGTCAAAAGGGAACCCCCTGAACCCCCTGGCTGGCCGGGAGATTGTGACACGAGCGCCCCGGTAGGGACGATGCCGGGAGAGGCCGGGAATGGCGGGAAAAAGGCAGGCGAAAGATTCCGGCGTACCCATGTGGCCTCCCATGGGTACGCCGGACATGCGTATCATTCCTTTTCCTGATCTTTTAGTTCCTTGCCCAGCTTTCGGTCGATTTCGACCATGCGGGCCTCGTATTCTGCGATCTCCAGCACTTTGTCTTTGACGCCCAGAGTCTCGGCCACGTCATCCAGCCTTTTCTGGGAGATTTCTTCGTAGACCGCATTTCCCAGTTCAGCCAAGAGGCGTGTGAGAGCAGTCTCGTAACGGGCCTTTTCCCGTCTGAGTCTTGTGACTTCGATCCCTTCTCCGGCCTTCTCCGTAAGATTATGAACCGCCGCGATGGCGGCGTCAAACCCTGCGTCCATTCCTCTGCTGATTCGGTCCCACAGTTTCATGGTTCAGACCTCCTTTCTTCGGTGTTTGGGAAGCCTGGATCCTCCACTGCATTTCCGGGAAGTAACGGGCTCCAGCGTTATTTCTTCCCGTGTGGGCCACCCATGATTTGTGAAAAATAATTCTCCCTGGGACCCTGTCAAGTGCAAGGGATGGCCCCAGGGGTGGGCCCGGCGGCGGATCTTGACCAGCTGGCTATCGTGAGGGACGCCTGCGCCGGACTCGAAGGCATGCAGGCCTGCCTCGCCCGCTATGTCGAGAAGGACATCCATGGCGCAAACCCCGCGGGAAAAGGGAAACCATCGGTCTTGTAACAAGGACATGACGGGAAACCGTTCCGTGTCCCGGAGATTTGCCCTGTCAAGTCAAATCATCCCTGGATATTGTCTCGAATGACGGAACGCGAGGCGCTCTTGATACCCATGAACCACGGGGGGGGAAGCTATTTCCGCCTGCGGAAACGTTCACCGCGCCTCATGTAGGTCCACAGGGGTCCGCGGATGCCGAAGCGGCGGACCTTTTTCTGGAGCCTTTCGTCCATGTTGATGTGAAGCCCCGGTAGGATCCAGGTGGGGTTCTGCTTTGCGAACTCTTCGATAAAGGGGAGGATTTCATCTTCCACGGCACGGGAGAGATAAAAGACCGGGCCGAGGTAGTCGTCTCCGGGGCGGACAAGACCTTCCTCTTCCGCCACCCGGGCCAGGCCCGTACGGGGAAAGACCCGGATGCCCACCATGCAGATGGCCGCGGTGGGTTCCATGGCGCGGACCTCTTCCAGGGTGGTGCGGGCCGTTTCCAGGGTCTCGCCGGGGCCCCCCAGGATCAGGGAGTGACAGAAGGGCAGGGCCTGTTCGCGGCAGGCGCGGGACGCCTCCTTGAGGTGTTGCAGGGTGAAATTCTTGCGCAGGTTCTCAAGCATGAGCCCGTGGCCAGCGTCGGTGCCGAACTCCACCCCGGTGCAACCCGCCTCCTGCATGAGGGCCGCCAGATCTGCGGTGAAAAAACCGGGGTTCACATAGCAGCTCCACCGGACCTTGAGCCTCCGACGGAGGATCTCGCGGCAGACGGCCTCGGCGTGGGCCACGGGATAGTTAAAGGTGTTGTCCACGATGAACAGGTTGTCCACCCCTGAGGCCAGGAGCCTTTCCATCTCGTCACAGACCCTGCCAGGGGATCGGACCCGCACGCGCCTTCCTTCCACCAGGGGGTAGACGCAGTAGATGCAGTCAAAGGGGCAGCCGCGCTTGGTCTGGATGTTGCCCATGCCGCCCAGCTTGAGATAGGCCGCCTCGTCGAACCCGGAACGGTCCGGGTCGGGCAGGGCGTCGAGGTCCTCCACGAGGCGGGGCTCCTGGATCAGCACCGGGCCGTTTCCGCGGTCCATCCCCCGGCCGATGCGTTCCAGGAGATCCGGGAAGACCTCTTCCCCTTCCCCAACGACGCCGATGTCGGCCCCGATGTGGCCTAGCACTGCTTCGGGCAGCAGGGAAAAACCACTGCCCCCGGCTACCACCAGGGCGTCGCTGTGTCGCCTGACACACTGGACCACACGGCCGTAGAAGGGCAGGTAGGAGGTGTAGTGGGGATAGCTCACATTGTCGACGTTCCTGAGCGAGAGGGCCACGATTTCGGGGCGGAAGTCCTCGATTTGCAGCCTTATGGCCTCCTCGAAATCCTCCGCGAAACAGAGGTCCAGGACGCGGTAGTCGATTCCCCTCGCCTTGAGTGCACCTGCCACCTGTGCAAGACCCAAAGGAAAGACCGGGTCGGGCAGCGATTCAACGTTGGGGGAGACCAACAGGACTCTCATGGGTCCTCAAAGCGGGAAAAGAGGAGTGAGGCGCTTCCTCCCCCGAAGGTGGTGGACGTCATCAGGCCATTGCCGAAGCGGCCCCCGGCATCAACGGCCCAGCAGGGGGGCGCGGGAGTCGCGGCCGAAAGGTCCCCGATCCGTACCGTGGGCGGGGACTGTTTTCGGGAAAGCGCCAGCAGGAGGCATGCGGCCCTTAGGGCACCGGCACCTCCGAAGTCACCCGTGAGATATTTAAGGGGGGTGACGCCCCTTTCATCGGCCCCCTCACCCAGCAGGTTTCGCAGTGCTAGTTGTTCAACCCGTTCGGCCGCTCCGGAAAAGTCGGCTGACACATGGATCTGATCGATTTCGTCCGGCCCGATGCCCGCGCGGCCAAGGGCTTCCGTGACCGCCCGCGCAAGCCCCTTGGCCTCCTCCTCGTAACCCCCCAAGTGGGAGGCGCCGCCTGAGATTGCGCCGGCACTAAGAATTCCGTATGAGGAGGCTCCGCGCTTGAGAGCGCGTGAGAGGGGCTCAAGGACCAGCACGGCGGCCCCTTCCCCCAGGACGAGTCCTCGGCCTGGCCGTGGTTCCGGGGTCGGGCCTTCCCCGGCACGCACGGGGTTCAGGGCTCCCACGGCGTCGTGGCAGGCGAAAAGCATCTCCGAGAGTTCCTCGGCCCCCCCGGCCAGGACCATATCCGCCCTTCCCAGTTCCAGTAGGCTCATTCCAAAGAGCAGGGCGTTCTCCGCGGAGATATTGTTTTGGCAGAAAGTGGTGTTGGGTCCGGTGAAGCCGTGGAACATGGCGATGTGACTGGCGGGTGCGTTGGGTACGGTCTCGGGGAAGAGGAGCGGCTGGGCCCCCCGGGGGCCGTCTTTCATAAGGCTCACGAAGAAGTCCTCAACGTGAGAGCTGCTCCCGTATGCCGTGCCCATGACCACGGCCACCCGTTCCCCGTGGATCTTGCCTGGTTCGACACCGCTGTCCTGGAGTGCCTCCACGCTCGCCGCCACGGCCATGCGGGAGATTCGGCTCATCCTGCGATAGGCCCTGGCGGGCATGAACAGGGATGGATCGAAATCCTCCACCACCCCGGCCACATCGGATGTCAGGGAGGTCGCATCAAAGGTAGGGATGCGCTTGAGGCCCGATCTTGCGGCCCGACAGTTTTCCCAGAACGCCTCCCTCCCCACGCCCAAGGGGCTCACGATGCCGATCCCGGTGACCGCCGTGTCCATTATGGGGCCCCCTCCGATTCTTCTCCGAACCTCCCGAACACCACGCAGGTGTTGTTCCCACCGAAGGCAAAGGAATTACTCATGGCGAAACGCATGTCCCTTTCCCGGGCTGCGCCCGCCACGTAGTCCAGGTCGCAATCGGGATCGCGTTTCTCCAGGTGGATCGTGGGGGGAACCTTGCCCCGGTAAAGGGCCAGGACCGTGGCCACGGCCTCCACGGCACCCGCCGCGCCGAGGCAGTGACCAACCATGGACTTGGTGGAACTGACGGCTAGTTTTCGGGCACCCTCCGCTCCGAAAACCCGCTTGAGGGCCAGGGTCTCGAGGCGGTCGTTGATCGTGGTGGCCGTGCCGTGGGCATTGACGTAATCGATATCCGCGGGCGCAAGCCCCGCGTTTTCAAGTGCGAGCGTCATGACACCGGTCATGCCGCTTGCTTCAGGGTCGGGGGAGGTCATGTGGTGGGCGTCTGCGTTGACGGCGTAACCCAGGATTTCGGCATAGGGGATGCGACCCCTGCGTTCGGCACGTTCCATTTCTTCCAGCACCAGGACCGCCGCCCCCTCGCCCAGGGACAGCCCTTTGCGGTTTCGGTCAAAGGGCCTGCAATATTCCGGGTCCACGAGCCTCAGAGCGTTGAATCCCGCGAAGGTCAGCTCGGAAAGTGCTTCGCTGCCCCCTGTGATCACCACGTCCTGGCGTCCGGCGCGGATCAGGTCGAACCCATAGCCCAGGGATGTGGCGCTTGAGGAACACGCGGTGGTAATCGTGGCCCGGAACCCCTCGAACCCGTAATGTCCCGCCACGAGGTCGGTCAAGGTGCAGGGCGCCGAGGCCAAAAGCACGGAAGGCCTGCGGAACCTTCTGTCCCGCCACAGGGACCGGCGGTAACCCTCCCACGAAAGCATACCCCCGGCCCCGCCTCCCAGGACCACCCCCACCTTGGGCCCCCCGTCACGGACAGGCTCGAGGCCCGCGTCCTCCAGGGCCTGTCTGGCCGCCTCCAGGCCAAGGTGATCGCACCTGGAAATCCTCCTGGCGACACGCGGGTCGGGCAGGGGTGTTTCAGAAACCCGGGGGACCTGGGCTGCGGAACGGCATGGGAACCCTTCCGTATCGAAGAGGGTCACGGGACCGATGCCGCAGCGGCCCGCGAAGAGACCCTCGGCGAAGTCTTCTAGGTTTGCGCCTATGGCCGTGACGATTCCCATGCCGGTCACCGCCACCCGCCTTGCGATCTTTTCGTTCATCGGTTCTTCCAGAAGAGGTTCATGAGAAAAATGATGCAGATGCGGAACGTGTCCCGTACGGCCCGGAAGTGAGAAAGGCTCCCCGGACCCTGGAAATAGATGCTCTTGACGGGGACGAATTCAATGGCGTAGCCACGCTTTCCCGCCCTCAGGAGCAGGTCCGCCTCCGCCTCGAACCCATTGTTGAGAATCCGAAGGCGCTCCATCACCATGCGGTCGTAGAGCCTGAACCCGCACTGGGAATCTGGTACCGGCCGTCCGATGAGCCACGAAAAGGTGTAGGTCCCGATCAGGTTGGGCCCGTAACGGACCCTGGGCATATCCAGCCTGCCCTCCATGCGGTTTCCCACCACCATAAGGGCCTTGGTCCGACGGTAACGTTCGATGAATCGCGGTATTTCCGCCGGGTCGTGCTGACCGTCCGCATCCAGGGTTACCACTGCCTCAAATCCCTCCTTGAGGGCGCACCGAAACCCCACTCGAAGGGCGTGACCCTTGCCCCGATTCCGCTGGACCCGGACGACGCGGGCCCCGGCGGCCCGGGCCGCATGGGCCGTTTCGTCCGTGGACCCGTCGTCGATCACAAAGACTTGGGCCACGTAGGGCATGGTCTCCCGAACGACCCGGCCCACCGTCTCCTCATTGTTGTATGACGGAATGACGGCGGCGATTGTCATGATTCCGTATGCTCGGAGGATCGAATGGAGAGCCAGGCGTGGTCACGCCTCCCGGCAATAGGAAACGAGCTCATGGATCCTTTTTTCCACCTCCCCCCGCAGCCGGTAGATCATTTTCCTTTCGGTGTTCAGGAGGACCTGAGTGGTTTCCCCCTTTGCCAGGAGGGTGCGTGTTTCCTTCAAAAGAATTTCGAACTTGAAGATCAGGGCCGCGATTTCCGGCTTGACCACCGAGGTGCGGATGACGATGCGATCTCCGCTGGACGCGGGGTGCTTGTAGTCGCATTTCACACGGATGACCGGCGCGATGAAGCCCAGCGCCACCATATCCTCCGGCAACAGGCGGAACCTGCGCAGGAGGGCCATACGGCCCACCTCGAACCAAGCCAGGTAGTGGCCGTACCAGGCCATGCCCCACTGGTCCACCTCGTTGAAACGGACCGTTTCCTCGGTTTCAACCCATCGCACCCGTCATCCCCCGACGGTCTGCTCCCGAATAAATTCACACAAGGCGTCGATGGACGCGAAGGCCCGTTTGCCCACGTCTTCGTCCTCGATGATCACGTCGAAGTGTTTCTCGATGGCCACCACCAATTCGAGGGCGTCGATGGAATCCAGGCCGAGTCCGTCTCCGAACAGGGG
>JAFDIS010000038.1 GCA_019307945.1 Deltaproteobacteria bacterium
ACGAAGGCCTCCACGATCAGGTCCTCGGCGCTCGACTCCCACCGCTCACCAAAGCGGGTGCAACCCATCCCGATGATCGCCACCTTGTCCTTGATTCCGTCCGCCATTTCACTTCACCTCCTTTACGGGCACCGCCTTCCAGAAATACCCGGTGATATCCCTTATCTTGTCATAGTATTTCTTCCGGAAGCTCATGGCAACCGCCATCCCGGTGGAGAGCGCATCCAGGTCGCAATCCGTGAAGTCGAAGTAGTATTTACCTCCTCCCTCGAATTCCACCGCACCGTAAATCGCAGGCGGATTGAACGAGGCCGCGAGCATGTCCCCGGTATAGCTCGCGATCCGGCCTATCTTGTCCGAAAACCTGTATTCCTCCATCTCATCCACCGCACCGCATTCCGGGTTCACGCATACACGCTGGGGAGGAAGCTGCGGCGTTCCGCATTTCGTACACTTGCTGCCCCAGAGTCCCAGCACGGCCTTGCGTTGCCGCCACAGCGAGGACCACCGCGTCCAGAGGTCCTCCTCAGAGCGGAGCCCTACTTCCGCAGGAAGCGCGTCTCGCCACACCAGGAACTTTGTGTAGTTGTCGAGCTCGGCCCGGTTGGCCAGACTCCCGGAAATACCGTCGCGGTCCCTGGCACCCTCGATGGCGTCGGTCACCTCGAAGCACAGCGCGTCGCAGCCGCTGCCGAAACTCACCACCAGCAGTTTATCTCCCGCCTTGGCCTCCTCCAGCGCCCGCACCAACATGATCAGCGCCTGGGGCGTGCCCGTCTCCCCCAGTTCGTTTTGCAGATTGTCCTGCACCGCCTCCGGAGCAATCCCCAAGACCTTGTTCAGTTTTTTTCGGGCGGCAGGGTAATGGCATGGGTAGATCACCTTGGCAAAATCAGTGATTTTCATGTCCAGCTTCCGGAGCAGACCCCCCACCGCCTCGGGCACGAGCTGGTCAAAGCCCAGGTCACGGATCCAGCGGTCTTCCCACTGCCTGTCGTACTTGGCGAATTCTCCACGGTAGTGGTCCACGAAGTCATAGGTGGTCGAATAAGATCCCTTGAACTCCGCAATAACACCATCGTTTCCCACCAGCAGGGCCGCAGCACCGTCCCCGAAAATCAGCTCCTGTGGTGAGGCCGGTTTCCCCAGCCTGCAGTCGGAGGCGCACACCAGGATATTGCTCACCGTCCCCGCGGCCACGCTCTCCAGGGCCGACAAGAGCGCCGTGGTTCCCGACTTGATCCCGCCGCTGAAGTCCGCCGCACGAATCTGATCATTCACCCCCAGGGCCGTGGTCACGATTCCGGCGTTCAGCCGCTCCTTGTACGGCATAGTGGTGGAGGCCACGTACACTCCTTCAACCTTGTCGCGATCAAAACCCTTCAGGGCGTCGATGCCCGCCGCCACGGCCAGCGTCAGGCTGTCCTCATCGAAATTGGCCACCGCCTTTTCACCACGCGCGTTGGCGATGTTACCAGGGTTCATCCAACCCATGGCCTGGTAAATCAGTCCCCGGTTCAGACGATACCTCGGCACATAACCTCCGTATGAACAGATACCAACCATATGCTTGCCTCCTTTCAAGGGGGGCCTTTTCGCCCCCGCCGCTCAAAATGTGGATCTTCTTTCGTGCCCATTCGATCTGCCTTGTTAAAAACAAAGCGCATACTGCATGCCCGCATCAGGGGTCAGGACACTTCCGCCAGAGCGTTTCCGAGCACGAGTCTTCCGTCCCTGGTCCGGGTCTGGATGATGTATCCACGGTCCGTCTTCCAGCCTGAAGTCACCAGGGTTTCGCCGGGGAAAACCGGCCCCATGAAACGCACGGCAAAGGACTTGAATCTCGCCGGGTCACCGTCACAGACACTGTAAAGGATTGCTCTTCCGGCAAAACCGTATGTGCAGAGCCCGTGCAGAATGGGACGTTCCAGCCCCCCCAGCTTGGCGAATTCCGGATCGATGTGCAAGGGATTTTTGTCGCCGCTCAGGCGGTAGAGGGCCGCCTGATCGGGGGAGGTATCGTATTCAACCCGGAAGTCGGGGTCTTTTCCCTCAGGAGGATCGAATTTTTCCGTGGGGGGGCCCTTGTCGCCTCCGAAATTACCCGCACTCCGATCCACAAGGACCACGCGAGCGTCAAAAAGAGATTTTCCGCTCTCGTCCTTGGTCTCGATCTCCAGGTTCACGATGGCGCCCTTGTCCCCCTTGTCGTAGGCCGAGGTCCACACACCCGTGGAGTAAAGCGTGCCTGATGGCGGGATCAGGCCGTGCAGTACGATCTTCTGCTCGCCGTGAAGGACCGTCGGCAGGTTTAGGCCCGAGTTCATCATCAGGCTTATGATGGCGGGCATGCCGGGGATCACGGCAAAGGTGGGAAAGACCTTGAGGTTTTTTTCGTAGACAAAATCCAGTTCCTTCACCCCGGCGCCGATGCCGAGGGCATACAGGATGACCCGGTCCTGGTCGTAGGTGAAAGGCTGAGGGTCTGTCTTCTTTCCAATCAGATCCAGGTTCAGTGCCATGGCCTCCTCCTCTTATTTTCGTCCGTTTTCCTCGAAGGATCAGTAAGGGGCTCCCTCAAGTCCTCGGGGGAGCCCGGCCAGCTTACAAAGACAACCCGCCCGAGACCAGCAGCACCTGGCCCGAGACGTAATCGGAAAGTGGCGATGCAAAGAACAGGATGGCGTTCGCCGCCTCCTGGGGCGTTCCGGGCCGTCCCAAGGGGATCACCATTTTCATCATCTGCCGCTGGGCCTCGGGGATGCCGATGGCCACCTTTTGACCTTCCCGCTCCAGGTCTTCGGTCTGCTCCTTGGCCTGGGTGAGGCGGGTTTCGATCCACCCGTAGGCGATGGCGTTGGCCTGCACGTTGAAACGGCCCCACTCCTTGGCCATGGTTCGGGTCAGGCCCAGGATGGCGGCCTTGGCCGCCGAGTAGTTCACCTGGCCCGCGTTGCCGCTGGTGCCCGCCATGGAGGAGATGTTAACGATCTTTCGGGCGACGCTCTTGCCCTCGGCCATCTCCTTCTTGGCCGCGTCCCGGAAGTAGGGCGCCGCGGCGCGGATGATCCTGAAAGGCGCGGTGACATGGATATCCAGCATGGCCTGCCACTGCTTGTCCGTCATCTTCTGGATCACGCCGTCCCAGGTGTAGCCCGCGTTGTTTACAATGATGTGGATGGCGCCCCAGGTGTCGGCCGCCGCCTTTACGATCCCATCGGCGAACCCCTCCGCGGTGGCGTCCCCCACATAAGCGATGGCCTCGCCGCCTGCGGCCTTGATCTCTTCCACGGTGGCATCGGCGGGTTCCTGGTCGATATCGCTCACCACGACCTTGGCGCCTTCCCGGGCGAAGAGTTTCGCGGCGGCCTGGCCGATGCCCCGGCCCGACCCGGTGATGATGGCCACTCGATCTTTCAACATCTGTTCCATTGTATTATTCCTCCTTTCAAAAAACTGCAAAATGCGACTCAGCGCTTTAGATGTGAAATGTTTTTGTGGGGGCTTGGGTTCAGCCCCTACCACAACTTCCCGCCGCTGTCCTGAAGGATGCGGCCCAGGATCATACGCTGGACCTCGGAGGTGCCTTCCACGATCTGGAGAAGCTTGGCCCCCTTGTACATCCTCGACACGGGATATTCGTCCATGTACCCGTAGCCGCCGTGGATCTGGACCGCGTCGCTCGCCACCCTTTCGAGCATCTCCGAGCCGTAGAGCTTGGCCACGGTGGCCTCAAAGGTGTGCCTGCGGCCCCGGTCCTTGAGCCAGGCTGCCTTGATGACCTGGTTTCGCGCCAGCTCGATGGAGGCCGACATGTCCGCAAGCTTGAACTGGACGGCCTGGAAGTGGAAGATGGGCTTTCCGAACTGGGTGCGCTCCCTGGCGTAGCTGAGGGCCTGTTCCAGGCATGCCCTGGCCATACCCACGCAAACGGCACCAATGCTGATCCTCCCCGTCTCCAGGACCGCCAGGTGCTGGGCAAAGCCGCGGCCCGGATCCCCCAGGATATTTTCCAGGGGGATGCGGCAGTCCTCCAGGATCACCTCGTTGGCCGGCAGGGCCTTGCCCGCGAGCTTGCGGTATTTCTTGCCCAGGCTCATGCCCGGGGTGCCCTTGGGCACGATGAAGGCGGAGATCACCGGCCTCCCTTCCCCGTCCATGCCGCTTCGGGCGGCCGTGAGCATCACGGAGGCGTTTTCGAGGCCGATGCCCGTGATGAATTGCTTGGTGCCGTTGAGGACCCATGAATCACCGTCCTTTACGGCCGAGGTCCTCAAGGATCCTGCGTCGGAGCCCGAGTCGGGTTCGGTCAGCCCGAAGGCGCCCACCTTCTCCCCCCGGGCGATGGGCACCAGGAACTCCTTTTTCTGCTCCTCCGTGCCGAAGACGAAGATCTCCTGCCCCACCACGCTGGTGGTGACATCCAGAAGGGCGCCCAGGTTGCCGTCGGCACGGGAGATCTCCTCGATGCACAGGTGCATGCCCACCCAGTCGCCCCCGCTCCCTCCGTATTCTTCCGGGAAGGGAATTCCCACCATGCCCAGTTCGGCCATCTTCTCGAATATGTCGTAAGGGAATTCCCCGCTCTCCTCCATCTGCTCGGCCCGGGGGGCGATGACCTCGTCTGCGAACTGACGGGTCATGTCCCGGATCATCTGATGTTCCTCGCTCAGATCGAAATCCATTGATCCATTCCCCCTTGCGTTTTCTCCGGTTGAGGATGCCTTCTGAAAAGCCATCCCGTGCGGGTGACGCCCTCCCGGGCTCAGCCCCCCTTTTTCTTATCTCTGGATGCCAGAAAAAATTCCACCGCCTCCTTGTGCTCCCGGGTCTGGAGCATGATGGACTGGTGCGAGGCTTCCCACTCCATGACGTCCTGAAGAGGCATGTTTAGGCTGCGTTCCAGGCCTTCCTTGATGACCGCCATCGCCATGGGCGATTTGGAGGCTAGCTTTTGTGCCAGCATATCCGTCTCCCGGTCCAGGTCCTGGTCCGGGACCGATTTGTAGATTAGGCCCATGGCTTCCGCCTGCCTGCCGCTGATCTCCTCGCCCAGCATGGCCAGTTCCCGCGCCTTGTGAAGTCCCACGAGCCTGGGGAGAAAATAGTGGCCGCCCCCGTCCATGATCACGCCGATGTTGATGAAGACCTCGCAGATGCGCGCCGTCTCTGAGGCCACCACGAAGTCTCCCGCAAGGGCCAGGTTGGAACCCACTCCGTAGGCCACGCCCCTCACCTTGCAGATAATGGGCTGGGGCAGTTCCCTCATGGCGATGATGAGCCTTGAAAGATTCTTCATCATCCGGAGTCGCGTCGGGGGGTCCGTCCCTTCGGCCAGCAGGTGCATGTCCGCCCCGGAGGAAAAATGCTCCCCCGCCCCCTGCAGGATCACCACGCGGACCTCCGGGTCCCCGGCGATGCTCTGCAAGGCATTGAACAGGCCCGTGCCCATAGCGCCGTTGAAGGCGTTCAAGATATTGGGGCGGTTCATGGTCAGGCGGCAGACGGGTTCTTCCTTTTCCATCAACACGGTTTTCTCGCTCATGGGCTTCTCCTCCGGGGCGCGGCGCTCAATGTCCCTGTTGCCGGTTCGAGGGCCGGGCCAGGATGTCTTCAAAAATGATGCGGCAAAGCGCCTCCGTGGTCTGATCGGGCCGTAGCGGTTTGTCGAATATTATCCCGGGCAGCACCGCATGTTCCATGGCCCCCAGGACCACCTGCCGCAGCAGCTTGGGCGGAATGTCCCGTCGCAGCTCGCCCTTGCGGATCCCCTCGTCAATGATGCCGAGAATCATACCGGCGTATTCCTGCACGATTCGATACGTTTCACTCCTGAAATAGCCCGGGAAGTTGCGCACCTCCAGGAACAGGATCTTGGCGAAGACCCGCTCTGAATCGTACATATCAATGGTGGACCAGATCAGCTTCCGGAGCTTGTTTCGTGCCCCCTGGACTCCTTTGAGATCACGGTTGAGTCTTCTTACAAACCTCGACAGAGACTCCTTGAGAACTTCGTGGAGGAGGTTTCGGCTGTCCTTGAAATACTTGTAGATAAGGGCTTCGTTGACTCCGGCCGTGCGGGCGATGTCGGACCAGGTAATGGCGCTGAACTCCTTCTCTCGAAGGAGGGCCCGCAAGGCGTCCATGATCTTCAATCGGCCGGGTGGCGGGGAGGTCGACTCGCCCGGGCGCTCCTGTTCTTGGGGTGGAATCGGCACGTCACGGACTCCAGGGCGTCACGAACATCGATACGGTATGTAGGCCATAACTACTAATGCTAACAGACCGAAATAATAGAATAAAATATTTGCTTCCATGCATAAGATCGATATGGTAAGTAATACATACATACTCATTCCGGAAATGTCCAGGAAATTTTCAGGATCGCCGGGGGCTTCGAGGGCCCTCCCGGGGAGAGGAGAACCACGGGGCTGTTGTGAAGGGGGGCTCGATCTGGTATGGTTCTACCGAAAAGGCGCAGGCCTCCCAGGCGATGCGGATGAAGGGAAGGAGGTCCGGATGGCATACGAGAACATCCTTTACGAAGTGCGGGACGGAGTCGGAATACTTACGCTCAACCGCCCCGAAGTCTACAACAGCCTGAACGCCGCGCTGATGACGGAGGTGCGCGATCTGCTCCCCCGGGTGGCGGCGGACCCGGGGACCGGGGCCCTGGTGATCACCGGAGCGGGGGATGCCTTCTGTTCGGGGGCGGATCTGACGGACGCAGGCAAGGGCGGGGCATCTGAGGGCGAGGCGGAGGTTTCCGTCGGAGAGATGGTTTCCCGCAGGATGATCGCTTACTACAACCCGTTCATTTCCGAGATTTTTCACTTGGAGAAGCCGGTGATTGCGGCGGTAAACGGCGTGGCTGCGGGCGGGGGCGTTGGTCTGGCCCTTACGGCCGACGTCGTGGTGGCGGGGCGCTCCGCTTATTTCATGCAGGTCTTCGGTCCAAGGCTGGGGCTCGTGCCGGACTGTGGATGTACCTGGTATGTGCCCCGGCTCGTGGGCCGGGCGCGTGCCTTGGGGCTGGCCCTTTTGGGGGAAAAGCTGCCTGCGGAAGAAGCCGCGCGCTGGGGTTTGATCTGGAAATGCGTGGACGATGGGGCACTGATGGACGAGGTGATGGGTCTGGCCCGACAATTGGCCGAGGGGCCGACGAAGGCCTTCGGATACATCAAGAGGGCGTTTCGGGTCTCCGAACGAAACGACCTGGACGCACAACTGGACTACGAGCGTCTGTGCCAGCGGGCGTTGGCCGACACCCAGGATTTCATGGAAGGCGTGACCGCCTTCCTGGAGAAGCGAAAACCCGAATTCAAGGGCCGGTGATCCGCAGGGGGCGGCTCATCCGCGGTTCGGAGAAGAGGGGAGGAAAAGACAGATGACGGAAAAGCGAGTACTGATCCTCCTGGGGAGCCCCAGAAAGAAGGGAAACAGCGCGGCCCTGGCCGAGGCCATCGCACAGGGTGCGCAGGAGGCGGGGGCCCGCGTGGAGACGGTCTCTCTTCACGAGATGAAGATTTCCCCTTGCCAGTCCTGTTACGCCTGTCAGAAGCCCGACAGCGAGGGGTGCGCCATCGACGACGACATGCAGGGCCTCTACGGGAAGCTCATCGAGAGCGAGGCATGGGTCATCGCAAGCCCCGTGTACTGGTTCAACATGTCGGCCCAGACCAAGCTCTTCATGGACCGTTGCTTCGCTCTGCCCGCCTACAAGAAGGACGCCTTTTACCGCAAGCGGGTGGCCGTGGCCATGAGCTACGGCGACACGGACCCGTTCACCTCCGGGTGTATCAACGCGCTTAGGACCTTCCAGGACGCTTTTCGGTACGTGGGAGCACGCATGGTGGGGATGGTGTACGGGAGCGCCATGGAGGCCGGCGAAATCCGGGGCCGCGAGGATGTGATGGCCAGGGCGCGCGAACTGGGCAAAAAGCTATAGCCCGGGCTTCAGCGAACGATTCCTGCCAGGAGATCTGCTGTGTCGGCCAGTTCTTCCAGCCGTGATATCCGGTCGATCAAATTTTGAGCCCCGGTCCCGGAAAGGACATTGCGGGTGAGGCCGTTGAATTTATCCGCCACCTCCTCCCAGGTCAAAGGGTTTTCAGGGTCCCCTTTGGGATAATCGGCGGCGCCCGAAAGGCGCTGCCCCCGGCTTGTTACAACCTGCACGCGGGCGGGCCATCTGCGCGGATACCGGCTGGAGAGCCGTGGGTCGGATATTACCCGGACCCTGTCCATCAGCGCCCTCAGTGCCGGGTCCCGCAGCGTATCAAGCGTAAAATCCTCGGGCGCGGCCCGCCCCCGGGTAAGGGCGAGGGCCAGGCAGAAAGGGAGGCTGAATTTGGCTTCATACGGAGTTTCAGGCGTCACGTCGCCCAGCAGGTCCAGGGCCGCCTGGTACACATGAACCGTAACCTCCCGGATCTCATCGGGCGGAATCCCCTTTTTACCGGCCGCTGCCACGGCCGCCTCGATGGCTGAATGGGTGTGCCCGCAGGATGCGTGGAATTTCAAGGAGTTTCTTTCGAAAAAGAATGTTTCACCCAGGCCTTGAAGGCAGCGGGCCTCATCGAAATTTTCCGATGTGGCCCTGAAAAACCCCTTTTCCCCCTCCAGGATACGCACCGGCCCCGTAAAGCCTCCGTGGGCCAGAAGCGCGGACAGCAATCCGTTCATGGCGGCCTTTCCCGCATGAAGCTGCTTGCTCATGGCCCCCTCGGCCAGGAACTGCCATAGACCTGCGGCCTGGGTACCCGCGGAGCCCAGGGCCCATGCAAAGCGTTCAGGGGCCAGTTTCAACAGGGACGCGGCCCCCGCGGCCGCACCAAAGGTGCCGCAGGTGGCGGTGGTGTGCCATAAGCGGTAGTGATCCGTCCCCGCCCCGAGGGCAGCCCTGATGGCGGTCTCGTAGCCCACGGCGATGGAGGTGATCAATGCCCTGCCCGTGGCATGTTCCCGTTCGGCCAGGGCCAAAAGGGCGGGCATGACGGCAGCGGCGGGGTGGAGAATCGACTCGCGGTGAAGGTCGTCCATCTCCACCACGTGTGAGGACGCTCCGTTGACCAGGGCTGCCATCAGGCAGGGCCCCCCGGAGCCCCCCGGGATCAGCGTGGATTCGGGAGTACCTCCCTGGCTCCGGGCGATGTCGAGAATACATCGGACCGGGATTTCGTTCACGCCCGCCAATGCCGATCCCAGCCAGTCCAGAAAAAAGGCCTTGAGTTTTCGTACCTGATCCCTCGACAGATCTTCGAAGCGCAGGCGGGCGCCGAAGCGGGCCAGTTCCAGGGTTGTGTTTGGGCTCTCCATGGCTGGGGCTCCTTACCTCATGGGTCCTCGCGCGTCATTATACGGCCGGTGGTGGGGAGGAGGGAGGTTCCTACCGGCCCGGCGGCGCTTGGTCACGCCCGGGGCCGTGGGCCCTTCGGTCGCCCATCACCGCCAGGGCCGAGGATACGGCCACGGCCCCCATGCACCCCCACTGAACGGCCTTCAGTCCCATGGGCGCGTACAGGACGGCCAGCAGCACCGGGGCCAGGGCATAACCTGAGAATTTCACCGCGTTATACAACGAAGTAACCGGTTTTCTCAAGGCCACGGAGAGCTGAACGCCCATGGTGTTGAGCGTAGTCCAGGCCGTGGCCGTCCCCACGCCCAGGGTCATGAACAGGGTGAAATAGAGGGGGTAGGTATACTTCACAAGAGACATGGCGCCCAGGGCCAGAAAGGCGATTAGGGTCCCCGCTAGAAAGACCTTCATCCTGCCCACGCGGTCTGCTAGAAGTCCCGCCACCGGGGAGACGAAAATGCCCGAGAGCCCTGTTACGGAAAGCAGTGCCCCCACGCGGTCCGAGGGGAGGTGGAGGTTCGTCTTGAGATGATCCGCCGTGAAGGTCATGATTCCGATGAAGGCGATGAAAAGCGTAAAAGCCCCAAGACTTACCAGCATCACACCCGGCTGTCCCAGGGCCCGACGAAGCAGGGGCAGCACGGCGCGGGTGGCGTCCGCCTCCCGCGGCACGGGTGCCTCGGCCGGAAACACCGCCCGGTAAAAGAGGCCCGAAAGTATGGATATGGAAGCCAGGAAGTAGAAGAACCAGGACCATCCCATGTGGACTTCAATGAGTCCGGAGAACAACGGCCCCAGGGTGACCCCCACAGTATACGCCACCCCCAACCCACCGATGGCCTTTCCAACATGGCGTTCCGGGACCACTTCGCCGATGAGGGCCATTATGATGGGCGTGAGAAACCCTGCGCCTATGCCCTGAACGATGCGGCTTCCCAGCAAAGCCCACAGGTTGGGCGAGAGCCCGCACAGGATGCCGCCCAAGGCATAGACCGAAAACCCGAAGAGCAGGGTCTTGCGCACGTCGAATACCTGGGCGATGGATCCGGAGAAGACCTGGATGATAATAAAAGGCACCAGGTATAGCGTGATGGCCAGGGTAGCTGTTGTGAATTCCACCGACCACTTTCCAGCGAGCACCGGGATCAGGGGAACGATGCCGATGCCGCCCATGGGACCGATGGCGGCTCCGAGATAAAGCGGGATGAGTCGTTTAAGGTACACCGGAAATCCACCATGAAGTGGCACACGGCCGAGTGCGGCAAAGCACCCGAACGGTTTTGCGAATACAATATTATTGAAAATTTGATAAGATCTGAGGTAAGATCCAGTGATGCACAGATGAGGCGCCTTGTCAACGGGAAAATGCCGGTGAGAGGCCCGGGCCCCGGGGAGAGGGATGCGTCCCCACTTGACATGGAGGGCATGGGCCGGTAAGAGCGGCGTTGTGGCCCGCCTTACGGTCGTGGATGCTCATGACCGCTCGGGGACCGATGAGGGCGCCGTGCGAAAGAGCTTCTGGATTCTGCGGTTCATCGGGGCACAGGAGCGGTCAGTACCCGAACCGGGACGCCCACCTTCCCGGGGAAACTCATGTTACGATTCATTCTCCGGCGTCTTCTGGCTCTGATTCCCACATTCGTGGGGATCACCCTCGTGGTGTTCATCATGATCCGCGCCATTCCCGGTGATCCCATTCTTACCATCCTGGCCGAGGACTACTCGGAAGAACTGGCTCAGGAATACCGGCAGAAGATGGGGCTGGACCGGCCCGTGGTGGTCCAATACCTGATCTGGCTGAAGGGGATGGTCACGGGCGACTGGGGAAATTCGCTGATCTCCCAGGAGCCGGTGATCCGTGAGGTGGCCAAGCGGCTGCCCGTCACCCTGGAACTGCTGGTCCTGGCCCTTGCCTTTGCAGTGGTTTTTTCCGTGCCTTTCGGCGTGATCTCGGCCGTCAAGCCCAACAGTATGCCCGATCATACCCTGATGACCGTGTCCATGCTGGGGATTTCCCTGCCCGAGTTTTTTCTGGGCGCACTACTGTTGATCGTCTTTGCCTTGAAATTGCAGTGGCTCCCGGCCACGAGCTTCGTTCCCCTGTCCGGAGGGCTCTTCGAAAACCTGCGCCACATGCTGCTGCCGGCCGTCACCCTGGGCTCTGCAAGGATGGCCATGTTCACCAGGCTCATCCGCAACAGCATGCTGGAAGTGGTCCGCCAGGACTATATCGACACGGCCAGGGCCAAGGGCCTGAGCGAGTGGCTCGTTATCAACAAACACGCCTTGAAGAACGCCTTGGTTCCCACGGTCACCGTGATCGGGCTCCAGATCGGTTATCTCATCGGCGGAGCCATCATCGTGGAGAGCCTTTTTGCGCTTCCCGGAATCGGTTCCCTGGGCATCGACAGCATCCTTCAGCGTGACTATCCCGTGGTGCAGGCCTTCGTGATCGTTTCGGCCACGGGATTTCTCCTGGCGAACTTTGCCGTGGACATTGTCTACACTTTTCTGGATCCGCGAATCCGAGTCAGGTAGCTATGGAAAAGCGAAGCATGTTCGGCATCGTGTTCCGCAGGCTTGTCCGGCGAAAGACCGCCGTTTTCGGCCTGTTGGTCTTTTTTCTCATGGTGCTGGTGGCGTTCCTGGCCGATCTCATCGCCCCTTACGGTCCCAATGAGATGCTCGAAGGGATGCAGTATCGGCCCCCGAGTTTTGCCCATCCCATGGGAACGGACATGCTGGGCCGAGACGTGCTCAGCCGCGTGATCCACGGGGCCCGGGTTTCTCTGGGCGTGGGTATCGTTTCCATGGTGGCGGCCTCTCTGGTGGGCATCCCCCTGGGTATCATAAGCGGATATTATCGCCGGTGGGTGGATCAGATTCTCATGCGCGTGGTGGATCTCATGCTCGCATTCCCTGTTTTCCTCCTGGCCATCATGATCATGGTGGTCCTGAGCCCCAGCGCCTCCAACGTTGCAGTGGCCCTGACCATCGTATATATCCCCAGGTATGCGAGACTGGTGCGGGGGGTGGTCCTCTCCATTCGGGAAAACGAGTACATCGAGGCGGTGAGGGCACTGGGGATCAGGCCCTGGCGTATTTTCCTGTTCCATATCCTGCCCAACTGCATCGCCCCGGTCATGGTTCTGGTGACCATTTCCGTCGGGGTGGCCATCATAGCCGAGGCGAGTCTCAGTTTCCTGGGAATGGGCACCCAGCCTCCTACGCCTTCCTGGGGTTCGGATCTGAGGGAGGCCCTTACCACCATGGAATTGAACCCCTGGCTGGGTATCTTTCCCGGGCTCGCCATACTCCTGACGGTCCTGGGCGTAAATCTATTGGGAGACGGCCTGCGCGACGCCATCGACCCGAGGCTCAAGCAATGAACAATGCGCTCCTGCGGATACAGGGACTCAGGACCTATTTTTACACTGAAGAGGGCGTGGTGCGCGCGGCGGACGGCGTGGACCTGGAGATCTTCCCCGGGGAGACCTTGGGGCTCGTGGGAGAGAGCGGTTGCGGAAAGACGGTAACGGCAAAATCGATACTCCGGCTCATTCCGGACCCGCCGGGGAGGGTAGTAGAGGGCAGTGTTTTCTTCGAGGGGCGGGACCTGCTGAAACTGGACAGGCGGTCCCTGAGAAGGGAGATTCGGGGCAACCGGATTTCCATGATTTTCCAGGACCCCATGACGTCCCTCAACCCGGTGTATACGGTGGGAGAGCAGGTCTCCGAGGCCTTCCGGGCCCACCGCAGGATCGGCCGGGCCCGGGCCCTGCGCGAGAGTGTGGAAATCCTGGGACGGGTAGGGATAGCATCGCCCGAGCGCATGGTGCGGGAGTATCCCCATCGCTACTCGGGCGGCATGAGGCAGCGGGCCATGATCGCCATGGCCCTGGCTTGTCGGCCCGCCCTGCTCCTGGCCGATGAGCCCTCCACGGCGCTGGACGTGACCATACAGGCACAGATCCTGGAACTGATGAAGCACCTCCGGGAGGAATTTCAAACGTCCATTCTCCTCATCACGCACAATCTCGGCGTGGTGGCGGAGATGGCGGACCGTGTGGCCGTCATGTATGCTGGTCAGGTGGTGGAAAAGTGCGGTGTCGAGCGCTTTTTCGACGGCCCCGCTCACCCCTACGCAACAGGCCTCCTTCATTCTTTCCCGGGTATGGCCCGTAGAGCGGGAAGACTGGACCCGATCCCGGGTTCCATCCCCGACATGGTACGCCCTCCCGAGGGCTGTCGCTTTCATCCCCGGTGCCGCAAGGCGCTGCCCCGCTGCACGGAGAATCCGCCCCCCGTGACCAGGCTGGAAGAGGGGCACCTGGTGAGGTGTTGGCTCTATGAATAAAGGTGATGCCGGGAATCTTCTGGTGGTGGAAGGTCTTCAAAAGGCTTTTGAAGTGCGCTCCGGCCGGTTTGCCGGGAGGGGATCGTTGCTGGTGCGTGCGGTCAACGGTGTGGACTTCAGGATTCCGGCAGGTCGGACCCTGGGGCTGGTGGGGGAGAGCGGTTGCGGCAAGACCACCATAGGAAGACTGATCCTTCGGCTCCTGGAGCCTACGGCCGGCAGGATCCAGTTCCAGGGGCGGGATATCTCCGAACTGCGGGGCAGGGAACTGCTCCGGTACCGGCAGCGGGTTCAGATCATCTTCCAGGACCCTTACTCGAGCCTCAACCCCCGCATGTGCGTGGGAAGGGCCGTGGCCGAACCTCTGGTGTCCCACGGAATCATGAGCAAGAAGGAGGCCGGGGAACGGGCCGCGGAACTCCTGGAATTCATGGGATTGACCGCCGCGCATTTTCACCGCTATCCCCACGAATTCTCAGGAGGGCAAAGGCAGAGGGTGGGCCTGGCACGTGCCCTCGCCCTCCAGCCGGAACTCGTAGTGGCAGACGAGCCCGTCTCGGCCCTGGATGTCTCCATTCAGGCCCAGATCATCAACCTGCTGGAAGAGATCCGGGATGAATTCGGGATCACCTACCTTTTCATCTCCCATGATCTGGGAGTGGTGCGGCACATCAGTGATCACGTGGCGGCCATGTACCTCGGACGAATCGTGGAGATGGCGGAAACGGAAGCCCTTTTTGAGACCCCCCTGCACCCTTACACCGAGGCCCTGCTGGCGGCGGCACCGGTGGCGCACCCGCGGCTTCGAAAGGAGAGGATCCTTCTCAAAGGAGATGTGCCCAGTCCTTTGGCCATCCCTTCCGGGTGCCCGTTCCATACCCGTTGTCCCCGGGCCCGGGATGATTGCCGGTCGGAGCGTCCGGCCCTCAAGGAGGTGGAAACAGGCCGTTTCGTGGCCTGTCACTTCGCCCCGTGAGGGGCGATAGGATACTAAGCCGGGTTTTTCGGCCCGCTCTGGCCCCCCGGGGGGGGGCGGCCGGGGCGGGCTCCGGCCGTTCACCAGAAGTGGAAGCCCCTGGACTATGGCATGGGTCTTCCCTGAAAAGGAGGTCGCCATGGAGAGGAAGAGAGTGTTGGGCATGCGGGTGACGTTCACCATACTTGTTTCGGTCTGCCTGCTCATGTTTTTTCAAGGATCGGCGCTGGCCGGAAAATACGGGGGGATCCTGAAGGTGGGGATCAAGTGGGACGCCAGAAAATATCTCGACCCCCACTCACAGAAAGGCTATCTGGTGATTTGGACCACACAGCAGATGTACAATTATCTGGCCAGAGAAAGAAACGACGGGACCATTGAACCGAGGCTCGCCGAGAGCTGGCGATCCGAGGATGGTGGCAGGGTCTGGATTTTCAATCTGCGAAAGGGCGTCAAGTTCCACGACGGAACGGACTGGGACGCCGTCGCCTTCAAGTGGAACGTCGATCGCATGATGGCCCCCGAAACCAAGTGTTACATGAAGGCCTTCAGGCTATGGGTGGACCGGGTGGAGGTGGTGGACAAGTACACCGCAAAGGTCACTCTGAAGCGACCCGGCTACCTCATCGCCAGCTTCTTGGGGGGCATCTTCAAACCCAAATTCATCAGCCCGGCAGTGGTGAAGCGATACGGAAAGGACTGGGTCAATCATCCGGCGGGCACGGGCCCCTTCATGTTCGACCGCATGGACCCCGATGGGACCACCTATCTCAAACGTAATCCCAACTACTGGGAAAAGGGGCTTCCGTACCTGGACGGTGTGGTGTTCAAGATGTACCGCGACCCACAGGCCAGGCATAACGCGATTCGGGCAGGCGAGATCGACATGGAGATGAGCGCAAGCTTCGAGCATTATCTGATCTCCAAGAGTGATCCGAACCTGGTGGTCTCCGTGGCGCCGGCAACCCCTTACGGTCTCAACCTGGGGGCCAATGTCACCATGGCCCCGTGGAACGATATCCGCGTACGAAAGGCCATATTGGGATACGCCCTTGACCGGAAGAAGGTGTGCCGCACGGTGTATCACGGCCTCGTGGGACCCAAAGTCAATCCCTGCTCTTCAGCGCACTACTACTATGAGGACCTCAACGACCGCTACCCGTTTGACCTCGAAAAGGCCAAGGCCCTGCTCCAGGAAGCGGGCATGATCGGAAAGACCGTCATTTTAACGGTGAACAACACCACGTCCAGCTATGCCTCCATCGGGACCATTCTCAAGTCGGACCTGGCCAAGATCGGCGTCAACATGAAGATCGAGAAGATGGAATACATTACCTGGATCAGGCGTTTCTACATCGCCCACAAGGTCCCCTTTTCCACGCCCCTGAGCTACTTCAACGATCCTGCCGGATGGGTGCAGTACGTTGGCCCCACGGCGCCCATGAACCCAACCCAGGCGGGTGTGTGGCTGGACAAGGAAAAGAAGGTTAATCAAGACCCGGCCCTGCTCAAGATACTGGCGGCGGCCGGCAAGGCGATCAAAGATCCCGAGCGCAAGAACGCGTTTCAGGCCCTTTTTCGCCACCTGGTGGACAAGGCCTACTATGCAGGCGTCACCTCCCCGCCCATCTATCACAACTTCAGGCCCGGCGTGAAGGGTTACAGGTGGCGGCTTCTCAACTTGATTCTGGATACGGTCTACATGGAGTAGCGCGGCGGCAGGGTTGACGGGGTGTGCCACGGGAGGGAGCGGAGGTTCTGTGTGGGAGAGCCTGGAGAGGCCGGGGCAGTTTCCTCCGCTTCGCCCCCTCGACATCGTGTCTCGGGGGCTGCTTTTCTCGCCGGCTCGGCCTCCTTGCCTCGCTTCGGCTAGCAAACGCCGCTCCGAAAACCACCCCGCCCCTCCTGCTCTCTGAGGTGACGGAGGAGGAGTTTCTTTTCTTGCTGTCGTGGGAGATGGGCAAAAAGGCGAGTGCCAAAGAGGCAGGGGCGATGGGGAGGTTCTGTGTGGGAGAGCCTGGAGGTGCCGGGGCAGTTTCCTCCGCTTCGTTCGCTCGACTTCGTGTCTCGCGAACTGCTTTTCTCGCCGGCTCGCCCTCCTTGGCTCGCTTCGGCGAGCAAACGCCGCTCCGGAAACCACCCCGCCCTCTCCTGCTCTCTGAGGTAACAGAAGAAGGGGGGGGCGTGCTCACGACCGCAAATGACATGCGAAGAAAGCGATCTCATGGGGTGTGCACGTCGCCCTTACTTCTCGGCGCTGGTGCGAGGCTTCAAGGGGTAAGGAGTGGCAAGCAGAGCCCGGAGACTTGCATCGTAGGAAAATGTCTCACGTGGGGTCGGCAGGTAGGGCGCACTACCAGACAAAAACGAGCATTCTTGCGGGACTGCGGGATTACCCCTGGCGCTCCATTTTGCCCGTATCCACCGAATCCAGGAATTCCAGCACGGCCCGGTTGGAGGCTTCCGCGCGTTCGACGAGGAACTGGTGGGCCCCCCCGGGGATCACCAGGGCCTCGGCGCCCGGGATCCTTTGGGCCAGGATCTTGGTATTCTCAGGGGGCACGAGCACATCCTCGTCTCCTGTGAGTACGAGGGTGGGGGCCTGGATTCGGGGTAGGCCTGCCCATGTGTCGTGCCCCTGGATCGCTGTCCACTGTTTTTGGAGGATCTCGGCCGATGGCCGGTACCGGGCGGAGGCCTCAAGGTAGGGGCGAAGCAGGTGTTGCGCCTCTTCGAGGGTTTTGCGGGTGAATAGACAGGGCGCGGCGCGTGCTGCGTCTTCGGGGGATGCCGTAGCGATGTATCGCCCCATGAGGGCGCGGACGTCGTCTGAGGGCCTCACCGCATGCTCGCCCCCGCAGTGGGTGCAGGCGAGCACAAGGCCGTTGAGCCTCTCCGGATGACTCAGGGCCAGGACCTGGGCGATCATGCCACCCATGGACAGAGCCGCCACATGCGCCCTGGGTATGGAAAGCGCTTCCAGGAGTCCCAGTGCGTCATCGGCCATGGTGCCGATGGTGAAGGAACCTCCGGGGTCCCTAGATCGCGCGATGCCCCGGTTGTCGAAAACAATGACCCGGTAGCGCCGGGAAAAGGCGGGCACCTGGGGGTACCAGTGGTCGGCGTTGCTCCCCAGACCCCGGATCAAGAGCAGGGGGTAGCCCTCCCCGTGGATTTCATAGTAGATCTCTGCGCCGTTTACGTTCGCGTAGGGCATCTCCCCTCCTCGGTCTCCCCTTACTGCGTACCCAAGGCCGGGGCCCGGCCTACTCCAGCACCACCAGGGCGTCCACGGCCACCGGCTTTGCCCCGGAGAGGATGACCGGGTTGATGTCGATTTCCTTGACGCGGTCGTTTTCCTCGCCGATCTTGCCCACCTGGAGCAGGATGTGGGCCAGGGCGTCCACGTCGGCCGCTTCCATGCCCCGGACGGCCTCCAGGATTTTCCGGGCCTTGATCTCCTGCATCATCTCCAATGCATCGCGTTTTTCGAAAGGAACGATGCGGAAAGAGACGTCTTTGAGAATCTCGGTGAAAATTCCACCCAGGCCGAACATCACACAGGGGCCGAACTGCGGATCCCTGATGAGTCCCACCACCAGTTCCCTCTGGCCTTTGACCATCTCCTGTACCAGGACGGCGCCCTTGTCACCTTCCATGGCGCCCATGATTTCGCCGAAGGCGGTCTTGGCCTCCTCCTCGCTCCGGACGTCTACGCGAATCAGCCCCTTTTCCGTCTTGTGAGCGATGTCAGCGGAACAGCCCTTGAGCACCAGGGGATACCCTATGTCGTCGGCGGCGCGGACCAGGTCCTGCTCATTTTCCACAAGTTCCTCGCGGGTGACGGGAATCTCGTAAGCGGCCAGGACCTGCTTGGATTCGTACTCGGAAAGGGTCTTTCTGCCGTCGGCCAGGGCCTTTTCGATGATGTCCATTCAAAACCTCCTTGCGGTAAGGGGCCCCGGTCGGATCGTTCCCGGTCGAGGCCGTGAAATGCTGCCGTGTTGCCCCGGGATAGTATCCAATTCAAATGTTCAAGTCAATGGGCGCCTTGTTGGGGGAAGAAGCGGTATCGCCGACACGGTATTTTCATTGAATGCGTTCCCGAAAAGTCTTGACACGGCAATGGGGGCGTGGTAATTGGCAAAATTGTTTACAAAATTGAAGAGCAAATAGCCCCCAATCAGAGCGGTGGGGGTGGTTTGGCGTATTCACCCGCAATGAAGGAGGTAGGCCATGAAAATGCGCACCGTGTCAACGGCGTGGATCATCATCTGTGCTTTCACCCTGGTCCTGTTTGTGTTGGTCGGACAGGCGCCGGCCAAGACCTACAACTGGAAACTCCAGTCGGTGTGGAGGACTCCAGCCACCCAGGACGGGCTGAAACTGTTTGCGGAGAATATCAAGAAGGCAACCAACGGTCAGGTCAACATCAAGGTCTATGCGGCCAACGAACTGGTGAAGATCCGGGGCACCTTCCGCGCCGTTCAGTCCGGTGCCGTGGAAATGGCGTGCTCGGCGGGCCCCTACAATGCCCGTATGGTGCCTGAAGGAAACGTGGAGTTCGGCCTTCCCTTCAGCTGGACGACCTGGGACCAGGCGTGGGAGGCCTGGAACAAGTACGGCCTGAAGGAAAAGATTCGTGAGGCCTACGCCGAAAAAGGCATCAGGCTCATCACCATTCAGCCTGCGGCCGAATACGCCATCATGACCACCAAGCCGGTGCGCAGTGCCCAAGACCTCAAGGGACTCAAGCTCCGTTCCGTGGGGATGATGGCTCGGGTGTTCCAGGCGCTGGGCGCATCCCCTACATCCATCCCCGGCGCGGAGCAGTACGTGGCGCTCCAGCGCGGCACCGTGGACGGGACCATCTACCCGGTGTTCGTCCTGGATGCATACAAGCTCAAAGAAGTCATCAAATACGTCATCCTCCCCTCGGTCAATCTTCCCACCACGGAGATTTTCATGAACCTGGACCTGTGGAAAAGTCTTCCTCCCGATATCCAGAACGCCATCGAAAAGGCCTCCACCCAGCATCAGGCTTACATGGACAAGCGGTATCTGCGCGAAGGCTACATCGCCGTGGGTTCCTTCGTGATGCGGGGAAGCGGTGAGGTGATTGTGCTCCCGGAGGCCGAACTCCGCAAGATCCGCAAGATCGCATTCGCCCAGTGGGACAGGCTGGGCTCAAAGAGCCCCCGTTTGCGGGAACTCGTGGACGCAGTCAAACGCTTCATGGCGGACAAGGGGCTGGGGACTGATTAGCACTGTCTTTTCGAGGAGGCTCCCCGCGCGCCCCACAGGGCGCGCGGGGGACCCTTCCCAATTCCGGGTCTGCGTTGGGGGATGCCATGTCCCGAATCATCAGTGCGGTCAACGAATGGCTGGGCAGGGCGGTGAGTTTTCTGCTTGCCGCAATGATGCTCACCATCTGCTATGAGGTGGTGGCCCGCTATTTTTTCGACCGGCCCACCACGTGGAGCATGGAACTGAATACTTACTTGCTGAGTTTTTACTGTCTGCTGGGGGGGGGATTCACGCTCCTGCGCAATGGCCACGTCAGCGTGGACATCCTCTTCAGCCGGTTTCATTTCCGCACGAAGGCAGTTCTCAACTGCCTTACATCCATCTTTTTTTTCATGTTTGTCCTGGGGCTTTTGTGGATGGGCTGGGACATGGCCGCCAACTCCTGGAAGTATCATGAGACCTCCGGGACGATACTGGACTGGCCTCTTTTTCCGACCCAGGTGATGGTCCCCGTGGGTTCTTTCCTGCTCCTGCTCCAGGGCCTTGTCAAGATCGTGGCCGATTTCCGGACGGCCCTGACGGGCATTCCCCCTGGGGACGCCCACGCGGGAAGCATCTTCCACCGCAAACCGGAGGAATGACCGCGTGAGGATTGATCCCGGCTCATTCAAAAATCGTTTCAGATCCAGAGAGAAGACCTGATGGAAACATGGCTTGTCACCATCCTCCTGTTCGGCTTCCTGCTCCTGGGCCTGCTGCTGGGCCTCCCCCTGGCGTTTTCTTTCGGAGGGGTGGCGATTCTTTTTTCTCTGCTCCTTTGGGGGCCCAAGTCCCTGGCCATTATTCCGATTACGGCCTATGAGGATGTGACAAACTACATCCTGCTGGCCGTACCCCTTTTCGTGTTCATGGCCAACATCCTGGAACACTCCGGGATCGCCGAGGAACTCTATGACATGATGCACAAGTGGATGGGGAAACTTTCCGGGGGTCTGGCCATCGGGACCGTGGTCATCTGCACCATTTTCGCAGCCATGGCGGGAATCAGCGGCGTGGCCACCATCACCATGGGACTCATCGCCCTGCCCTCAATGCTCAGCAGGGGTTACAGCAAGTACCTGGCCGTGGGTTCCGTCTCGGCCGGTGGGACCCTGGGGATCCTGATCCCGCCCAGCGTGATCATGATCCTCTACGCGTTTCTCACCGAGGAATCGGTGGGAAAGCTCTTCATGGCAGGGATCCTTCCGGGGATCCTGATCACGCTCCTCTTCATCGGATATATAGCCCTGCGCTGTCTCATAAATCCTGAGATGGGGCCCGCCATAGAGGAGAAGGTAGGCTTCAAGGAAAAGATCGTCTCCCTGAGGGCAGTGGTTTTACCTCTCCTGCTCATCGGCCTCGTGCTGGGAGTGATCTACGCGGGGGTGTGCACCCCCACAGAGGCCTCGGCCGTGGGGGCCTTCGGGGCGGTCATCTGTGCGGTGATCCACGGCAAGTTCACCTGGAAGGTCTTCACCCAGAGCCTGGAGCGCACCCTGCTCCTCACCTGCATGGTGATGTGGATCCTCATCGGCGCCACATGCTTCACGCAGCTTTACACGGCCCTGGGCGCGCCGGACATGCTCAATGACCTCATCTCGGGGCTTTATGTCTCCAAGTGGTTGATCATCGGCCTGATGATGATCGTCTTTTTCATACTGGGGATGTTCATGGATCCTGCAGGGATCATCATGATCTGCACACCGGTCTTCATCCCTATAGTCAAACTCTTCGGATTCGACACCATCTGGTTCGGAATCCTTTTTACCATCTGTATGGAAATGGGGTATATCACGCCCCCCTTCGGTTTCAATCTTTTCTATATGCGGGCTATCGTGCCGGAGGGCGTTTCAATGGCCGACATCTATCGTTCCATAATACCCTTCGTCCTCCTGGAAATCACGGGACTCATCATCGTGGTCCTGTTTCCCGCGCTGGCGACATGGCTGCCGTCCCGGATGATCCAATAGCCTTGGCAAGAGAGGAATGTATCCATGAAACTTCAAGTCACCCTTCCCTACATGCTTCAAAAGGCGGTCAGGAACCATCCCCTGCGTGAGGCCATCGTCTCGGAAAAGGGGCGCTGGACCTATGGCGACTGGCGGATGAACGCCAGGAAGCGGGCCGCGGTCCTCCGGGCTCACGGCATCGGCAAAGGGGATCATGTGGCGGTCATCTTCCTTAACGGCCATGAGATCCTGGAGACGTTCATGGCACTCATGATGCTGGGGGCGGTGATCGTGCCTCTCAATGTTCGTCTTTCCTCCGGGGAACTCCGATACATCCTGGACCACTCGGACGCCACGAATCTGGTTCTTTCCCACGAATTCGAAGCCGTGATCCGGGAAATCAAGGGTGATCTTCCCCGGGTGCGCCGCTATTTCAAGAGCGGCGGCGAACCGGCCGCGGACATGCTTGATTTCGAGGCGGAAACCAGTGCCGCAGAACCGCTAGCGGAAGAGGCCGATCTCAGTGAGGAAGACCCGGCCTGCATCCTTTACACCGCGGGCACCACCGGAAGGCCCAAAGGGGTCGTCCTTTCCCACGGCAACTGCGCCTGGGCCGCGGTGAACATCGCCGTGAACATAGACCTCAAGCCCGACTACCGGGTCCTCCTGGTCTTCCCCCTCTATCACGCTGCCGCCTTCCTCATAGTGATCTCCAATCTCTTCGTGGGGTGCACCACGGTCTCCATGCGGGCCTTTGACCCCAAGCGGGTCATGGAACTGGTGGCGGAAGAAAAGATCAGCCGGATGACCTTTCCGCCCACGGTTTGGAATTTCATTCTTCAACTTCCTGACCTTGAATCCTATGATACGTCTTCCGTACGCTCCCTTTCTTCCGGGGCCGAGGCCATGCCTCTTGAGACCAAGAAGCGCCTCCTGAAACTTTTTCCCAATGCCAAGCTCGGAGAGACCTACGGCATGACCGAGTCGGCCGCTACCATCACCACCCTTGACCCGGACCAAGTCCTTCGCAAGATGGCCTCAGTGGGAAAAGCCTTCGTGACCACCCAGGTGCGGTTGGTGGACGACGAGGACAGGGACATTCCTCCGGGCAGGGTCGGCGAGGTGATCAGCCGCGGTCCCAATGTCATGGTGGGCTATTACAAAGATCCCGAGGCCACGGCGGAAACCTTGCGCGGGGGGTGGCTCCACACGGGGGATCTGGGCAGGGTGGACGAAGAGGGATTCCTGTATATCGTGGACCGCAAAAAGGACATGATCATAACCGGCGGCGAGAACATATTCCCGAGAGAGATCGAGGAAGTGCTCTACGCCCACCCCAAGATCCTGGAGGCGGCCGTTATCGGCCTGCCCGATCCCCAGTGGGGGGAAAGGGTCCACGCCGTGGTGGTGCTCAAGGAAGGTCAACAGATGACCGAGGAAGAGGTGATCGATTATTGTAAGGCGAATCTTGCATCCTTCAAGAAACCGAAGAGCGTGGAGTTCGTGGACCTGCTCCCGCGCTCGGCCGCTGGGAAGGTGCTCAAACGCGTTCTGCGTGACGAGCGCACCTGAGCAGGAGGCCGCCGTCCTTCGGGAGTTTGGAAAGGCCTCCCCTTTTGCCCCACTCCCCACCGTCGTCAATAGGCTAGGGAGGGAAAGAATTCATTGCGCGTGGAGGTTCTGCGGTGGAGAGCCTTGAGAGGCCGGGGCAGTTTCCGCCGTTTCGCCCCCTCGACGTCCTGTCTCGGGGGCTGCTTTCTTCGCCGGCTCACCCTCCATGGTTCGCTTCGGCGAATAAACGCCACTCCGGAAACCACCCCGTCCCCTCCGGCTCTCTGAGGTGAGAACAAGGCGTTCGTTTTTTGCGATGTTAGGCGATGAGAGAGGATCGCAATCACAGGGGGTGGGTGGATCACCCCTACTTCTCGGCCTTGATCCGAGGCTGCAGAAGGTGAAGAGTAGGCACCGTAGCGCGGGGATGTTTTCCGTGCGGTGCGTAGGCGTAGGGCCGCCGTTCCTTTCGCGACTTATCCGTGGGGGAGGCCGCGGCCCGGTCCAAAGGACCGGGAACGCGGAGGGGGCAGGTATCCCCCGCGGGTAAGTCGCTGAAAGGACCAGGCCCGGAGCCTTGCACCAGAGGAAAACGTTTCCGCGCGGGATGGAAGGGAAGGGAGATTCTGCTGGGGAGAGCCCTGAGAGGTCGGGGCGGTTTCCTCTATTTGGACAGTCGGCCCCAGGAAGGCAGACTCGGGCGGGCCCGTTTCTTGTTCGACGCAGCCGATTCCCGGAAGTGATTCGGGGGTCTTGCCTCGGGCATTGCCATCACCTATACTGGTTCATCGAAAGCTGCCGCCCAAACCCCAGGTGTGAGGCCAATCGCATGGCTCCCTTTGTTTGCCCTCCGTGGATCGGGTATCTCCTGATCAATCCCTTCCGGAAATTTCTGGAAAACCCCAAGAATATGCTGGGCCCCTTGGTCCGGGAGGGCATGGTGATCCTTGAGCCCGGATGCGGCATGGGGTACTTTACCCTGCCCCTGGCCCGCATGACCGGCCCTGGAGGCCGGGTGGTGGTCTCGGACCTCGAGCCCCGGATGTTGGCGGCCCTGGAAAAACGGGCGAGAAAGGCCCGGCTTCTGGACCGGATCGAAATCCGAAGGGCGCGCGGCGATGATCTGGGCCTCGAAGGGCTGGAACAGACGGTGGACCTGGCCGTGGCCATCCATGTGGTCCACGAGGTGCCGGATCAAAGGGCCTTTTTCGGACAGATTTACGCAGCCCTCAAGCCGGGGGGCGAATGTCTCGTACGGGAGCCGAGTTTCCATGTGTCCAGGAAACGTTTTGAGGAGAGTATGGCCCGGGCCGAAGAGGCGGGTTTTAAGAGGCGCTTGCTCGCCCGGGGCGGGGGAGGGCTCGGGGCCTTGCTTCTGAAAGAGCCCTGAGCGGAAAGGGGAAGGCGCAAGCCAAAGGGGATCGCCATGACCGGAGATCAGCCATATTGGAACCCGTTCCTGGAGACCATGGACCGGGAGCGGCTGGAGGCCCTGCAACTGAGGAAGTTCAGAAGAATTCTTGACTGGGCCTACGAGCATAGCGCCTTTCATCGGACCCTGTATGACCGGGCCGGGTTGAGGCCTTCGGACATTCGCACCTTCGAGGACATTTCGCGGGTCCCCAAGGTGGAAAAGTCCATGATGCGGGGTATCCAGCGCAAGGACCCTTTTCCTTACGGTGATGCCCTCTGCGTGCCCCTGGAGGAGGTTGTGGAGTTCCGGCAGACCAGCGGAACCATGGGGCAGCCCGTCTACCAGCCCGACACATGGCAGGACTGGGAGTGGTGGGCGGAGTGCTGGTCCTTCATCCTCTGGGCCCAAGGCTACCGGCCCCGCGATCGTGTCTTCATCCCCTTCGGGTACAACGTATTCGTGGCCTTTTGGGCCGGGCATTATGCCGCGGAAAAGATCGGCTGCGAGGTGGTCCCGGGAGGAGTCCTGGATACCAAGGCACGGGTTCTCAAGATACAGGAACTGAAAGCCACGGCCATGATGGGCACGCCCACCTACATCCTGGGCATGGCGGAGACGGCCCGCCGGCGTCTGGGCCTGGATCCTTCGTCCTTGAGCATCGAGAAGATCACCTGCGCAGGGGAGCCCGGGGCCAGTATCCCCGGCACCAAGCACCGCATGGAATCGGCCTGGGGCGCCAGGGTTTACGATCATGCAGGGGCCACTGAGATAGGTGCCTGGTCCTATGAATGCGAGGCCCGTCCGGGGGGACTCCACGTGAACGAGGCCCTGTTCCTGGTGGAAATCGAAGATGTGGAAACGGGAAGGATCATCCGTGAGCCCGGCAGACGCGGGAAGATGGTGATCACGGCCTTCGACAGGATGGCCCAGCCATGTGTTCGGTTCGACTCCAAGGACATCATCGAGTGGGATCCCGCACCCTGCCCCTGCGGCAGGACTTACCGGCTGATCAAGGGGGGCGTGGTGGGACGGGCCGACGACATCACGAAGGTCAAGGGGGTGCTCCTGGCGCCCTCGGCCATTGAAGAAGTGGTTCGGGGGATTGAGGGGTTGGGCGACGAGTATGAGGTGGAGGTGAAAAAACGCGAGGACACGGACGAGATCACGCTGCGTGTGGAATTGCTCCCCGGATCGGAAGACCGGCGCCCGGAGATCGAAGCGCACTTGGTGGATCGGCTTCGGCTCAAGACGAACCTCAGGTACGACCTCGAGTTTCACCCTTACGGTAGCCTGCCGCGCTACGAGGTCAAGGCAAGGCGGTTCAGGGATCTCAGGAAAGGGCATTAGGTATGGTGTTGAAAGACCCCCACGTGTCCCGCCCGGGCGGGATGAGCATTTGCCCCCGGGCCTCAAACGGTGCCTGTATCCCGACAGGCTGCCGGGGAGAAGGCAAATGACGCAGTGGATGGAAGATCTCGATGAAATCGCGGAGAAGATCGCGCAGATGAGGCAAATTGCAACGGAGCTGATGAGTGCAGCCCGGGACTTTCCGGCCCTTACCCGGAACACGGCCCGCATCCTGGCCAGCATCCGCATGCTGGAAATCAACCTCACGGACGCCCTGGAGCCCGCAGGTGTCTCGTCTCAACATTCAACGACACCGGGGGATTCGGCGGGATAAGCGTCGTGGGTACCGTCCCCCAACTCCTTGCTACCAGGTGTCCACTAATGTGCGGCGTTTTGGGTGGGGGGGCCTTGCTTCAGGTGCGGACGCAAGAGCCCTCAGGATGACCTTTCGGGTGTCGGCAGGGTCGATTACCGCATCGATTTCCAAATGCGTGGCTGCCTCCGTTGCCTTGCCGATCTCGTAGGCGTTTGCCACAAGGCTTTCGAACAACGCCTCCCGTTCCGCTTCGTCCTCAACGGCCTCCAGTTCCTTCTTGAAGCCCAGGCGGACGGCTCCTTCGAGACCCATGCCTCCGAATTCTCCGGTGGGCCAGGAGGCGCAGTACAGGGGGGCGGCAAAGCTCCCTCCCGTCATTGCCATGGCCCCAAGGCCGTACCCCTTCCGGAGGATGACGGCCACGATGGGGACGGTTACGCTTGCCGCGGAGACGAAGAGACTGGACATGCGGCGCACCGCCGCCTGCTTCTCACTGTCGGGCCCTACCATGAAGCCGGGCGTGTCCGTCAAGGAGAGGACCGGCAGCTCGAACGCGTCGCAAAGTTGTAGAAAACGGGCTGCCTTTTCGGCCCCTTCGGCGTCCACGGCACCCCCGAGGAACATGCCGTCATTGGCGATCAGGCCCACCGGTTTTCCCTCGAGGCGGATCAGGCCTGTCACCACGGTACGCCCGTATGCACGCCGCAGTTCAACGAAGGAGTCTCTATCGGCCAGGGTTTCGATCACGCGCCGGACCGGGTAAGCCCTGCGTCGGTTTTCCGGTACCATGTCCCGCAGTGTTTTCTGGTCCGTGCAGGACCACTCCTTCAGGGGTCCCTGAAAATATCCAAGCAGTTTCTTGGCGAGTTGGGTGGCGTGCGCCTCGTCACGTGCCACGATATCCACCACGCCGTTTTTTTCCTGCACGTCGATTGGGCCGATGTCGGTGGGCTCGAATACGCCGAGCCCCCCGCCTTCGATCATCGCGGGTCCCGCCATCCCGATCCAGGAGCTGCGGGTGGCGATGGTGATGTCCGCGCAACCGAAGAGCGCCGCGTTTCCCGCAAAACAATACCCGTTGTTGATGGCGATACGAGGGACGCGTCCGCTGAGCTTGGCCCACGTATAAAAGGAATTGATGTTCAGCCCGGCGATGGTGGTTGTGACGTCCGTATCTCCGGGGCGGCCTCCGCCCCCCTCTGTGTACATGACCACCGGCAGTTGCCACTCGTCGGCCAGCTCGAAGATACGGTCCAGCTTCTTGTGGTGATAGAAGCCCTGTGTGCCGGCAAGAACGGAGTAATCGTAAACGACCACCGCGGTCCGGCTTTTCTCCTCGCCGAAATGGTCACGGTTAACGGTGGCGATGCCCGTTATCACACCGTCGCCGGCGGTCCTGGTCTGAAGTTCCTCGTAGGCGCGGCGGCTTCGTTGGGCGGCCACGGCGAGCTGCCCGTATTCCACAAAGGAATTCGAATCCACAAGATCCGCCAGGTTCTCGCGGGCCGTGCGGTACCCTTTGGCATGGCGTTTTTCCATTGCTTCCACGCGGGATTCATCAAGCGTTCGGGCCAGCCGCTCCTTCAAGGCGACCAATTCGGGTCTTAGTTCGTCGCTCATGATTTACTCCCTCTGTGCTGCGGGTGGGGTCCGGGGCACGGAATCAAGAGGCCTCCGCCACGGTGTGCATTGTGGGCTGGATCCCTCCATATTATTCAGGGGGTTGGAGTATAAAAAAGCCCGCCCCGCGTGTCAACGGCGAAGTCGGCCGAAAGGCCGGGGAGTAACCTCTTCCTCCATCAGGGAAAGGGACCCATCGCGGGTCCGGGGTAAGCGCCCCGTCAGTATGAGCTAAATTGAGGAGCGCCGGTGAAAACCGGCAGGAGGTAGTGGATGAAAGTTCCATACGCTGAAGGCCTAGCGAGCCACAGCGGCCCCCAGGTCATGCGGGGGTGATCGTGAGGTCAGAAGCGTTGACAGGGGAAAGTGTGGGCCAGTATTGAGCCGCGAAAATGGGTTTCTTCGGGGTGCCGACGTGCTCTCAATCGTCGGAAGGCAACACGGTGCGGATCGTTATCGCAAGAGCCGCACGGGCCCTGCGTGGTCGAAGACCCTGGGCATGCACGGAAGCTTCCTGCGCGGGAACCGGGAGATCCCGCGCCCGGCCTTGTGCAAAGCTGGACGAGGTCCGCACAGAGAACCCTGAGGGGGCACGGCTGTGACGAACGGGCGCAGGGAAGTCGGACAGGCCCATAGTGTGTGCCTGGCAGCACACGTTTCAGGTGGGTTAAAGTCCCA
>JAFDIS010000039.1 GCA_019307945.1 Deltaproteobacteria bacterium
CCCTTCCACCAGGACGCTGGTCACATCCATGGAACCTAATATACCCAACAGGGCCTCCAAGTCAATCTTTCCAGCCCGCACCGGACAGCGCACCACCCGCGCGCCTTTCGCTTCCATGAATCGCACTCGTTCGGGGTCCGTAGCCCCCCCCACGGCCAACAGGGTATGGGCCTCTGATTCCTGAGTGACGACCCTTGCATCAGGGGGCGTCCTCAGCCTGGTGTCCACGATGACACGAATCGGATCGCTGCCACGACCCCGCGGCAGCCGCGTCGTCAGGGACGGGTCGTCCGCAAGGATCGTCCCCACACCCACTAGGATTGCGTCAAAGCGGTCCCGAAGGCGGTGGACCCTCCTCCGGGACTGTTCACCGGTCACCCAACGGGCGTGCTTTTCACGCGTGGCCGTCCACCCGTCCAGCGTCATGGCGGATTTTGCCGCCACGAAAGGCCGCCCCGTCCGAACAAATTTCACGAACGCTTCGTTCAGACGCATGCACTCCCGCTCGAGCACACCCACGAGGACATCGACCCCGCGCTCGGCAAGAAACCGGCACCCGCCTCCACGTACACCCGGGTTGGGATCTCTCATGCCCACCACCACGCGACTCACGCCTGCTTGAAGGATGGCCTCCGTGCAGGGAGGCGTCCTGCCCTGGTGATTACAGGGCTCAAGAGTGACGTAAAGGGTGGCCCCCCTGGCCCTGCCTTCAGCTTTCCGCAGAGCGTCCACCTCCGCATGGGGTGCCCCGGCCCTTCGGTGGAATCCCGCGGCTATCCGCCGTCCTTCCCGCACCAGGACCGCGCCCACGGCAGGGTTGGGCGAGGTGCGGCCCAGGCCTTTTCTCGCCTCTTTCAAGGCCATCCGCATGTAGTGTATATCCTGTTCATTCACCGGGTTTCTTCCTCCCACACTCCTTGCCAACCGGTGTTGCCCCCTCCCTCTCCAGGGGAAGGATCCTGCCCTTTGTTCCGGCGGGCATCCGATCCGTCCGGCGGAGGATAAAGCGAGATCAGGGGCACGGGGGGGCTGGATGTTGAGGGAAAAGGCCGGGTCTGAGGCGGGGCCTTGGGATCTGCAGAAGCAAGTGCCGCCACTGGTTCAGGACGGTTCTCCGTTCGTTTTTCTCGCGCGCAGTATGTCTTCCAATTCCGCCATGAATTCATTGATGTCTTTGAACTGCCTGTACACGGAAGCGAACCGAACGTAAGCCACCTCGTCCCATTCCCTGAGCCTGGCGATCACCCGCTCTCCGATGTCGGTGCTGTCGATCTCCTTTTTGCCCAGTTCCTGGAAATAGAGTTCCAGGGAATCGGCGAACTCCTCTATCCGCGTAATGCTCACGGGACGCTTCTGACATGCCTTTCGAATTCCCGAAATGATCTTCTCCCGGCTGAAAGGTTCCCGGCGGCCATCCTTTTTCACGACCAGGGGGAGGACCTCCTCCAATTTCTCATAGGTGGTGAAACGCCTCCCGCACTGTAGACACTCTCTGCGCCTGCGGATCATCCGCCCGTCTTTGCTCAACCTCGAATCGATGACTTTGTTATCGATTTTCGTACAGTAGGGGCATTTCATGGGGAAAACCTCACCAGTCGGATCCCCGCTTCCTCCAGCATATCGTCAGCCAGGGGATCATCGTATCCGTTCTCATAATAGATGGTTCGAATACCCGCATTGATGATCATCTTGGTGCATATGACACAAGGCTTATTGGTGCAGTAGAGCACCGATTCCTTGATGCTGATCCCGTGATAAGCTGCCTGGATGATGGCGTTTTGCTCCGCGTGCAGTCCACGGCACAGCTCATGTCGCACGCCCGAGGGGACCGACGTATCCTCCCGGATGCAACCCACTTCCGCACAGTGTCGGAGCCCGGCGGGGGCGCCGTTGTAACCCGTGGCCAGGATTCGTTTATCCTTGACCACGATGGCGCCCACCGCCCGCCTGAGACAGGTGGAGCGGCTGGCCACCACTCTCGTGATGGTCATGAAATACTCGTCCCAGGAGGGCCTGTCCATTTACCGGCCCCCATCGAGGTAAGAATAGACAGGAAAAGCCCTACAAAGTTCCGTGACCTTTTCCCGCACCTCCATCTTCACGGCTTCGGACCCCGGAGACTGAAGCACCAGGACGATGAACCGCGCGATGGTGCGCATCTCATCCTCCCCCATACCTCGAGTGGTGAGAGCAGGCGTTCCCAACCGGATCCCGCTCGTCACCTTGGGACCTCGCCTGTCAAAGGGCACGGCGTTCTTGTTGGCGACGATCCCCGCCTCCCCCAGGGCCCGCTCCGCATCCAGCCCGGTGACCTCCTTCCGTGACAGGTCCAACAGCAAGAGGTGATTGTCCGTTCCTCCGGTGACCAGATCGAAGCCGGCCGCCAGGAGTTCTTCCGCAAGGACTCTTGCATTGGACACCACGCGTTCCTGGTAGGTCAGGAAAGAGGGATCCAGGGCCTCGCCGAAAGCCACCGCCTTGGCCGCAATGATATGCATAAGGGGGCCCCCCTGAATGCCCGGGAAGACCCCCTTGTCCAGTGCCTGTCCGTACTTCTCCCGGGCCAGGATGATCCCGCCCCGCGGCCCCCTGAGTGTCTTGTGGGTGGTTGAGGTCACAAAATCCGCATCCGTCATGGGCGAAGGATGAAGACCGGCGGCAACGAGTCCCGCGATGTGGGCCATATCCACCATAAAGTAGGCATCTATCTCCCGGGCGATTTCACCGAATGCCGCAAAATCGATGATCCGTGGGTAGGCGCTGGCCCCGGCGATGATGAGCCGCGGTCTATGCTTGAGCGCGAGATCCCTGACCCGGTCCATGTCGATCCGCCGGCCCTCGGTGTCGAGGCCGTAAAACACCGTTCTGAAAAGCCTGCCTGAGAAGTTCACCGGACTTCCATGGGTCAGGTGGCCCCCGTGGGAAAGGTCCATGCCCATGATCAGATCACCCGGTTCAAGAAAGGTGAGCAGCACGGCCATGTTGGCCTGAGAGCCGGAATGGGGCTGCACATTGGCATAGGGGGCCCGAAAGAGCGTTCGGACGCGTTCCACGGCCAGTTTTTCCACTACATCCACGTACTCACAGCCGCCGTAATATCTGGATCCCGGATAGCCCTCGGCATACTTGTTGGTCATGACGTTGGCCTGGGCCTGAATCACGGCCCGGCTGGCATAGTTCTCGGAAGCGATCATGACCAGGTTGCGACGTTCACGGTCCATTTCGGACCCAACAGCCGCGAAAACCTCCGGATCCACTTTGTCAAGCTCAAGTTCCAGCAAACCTCATGCCTCACTCGAATTGCGCGATCCTCTTCGTGTGCCTTCCTCCCTCGAAGGGGGTGGCCAGAAAAAGATCCACCATTTCCAGGGCGAGCCCCACGCCGATGACACGTCCCCCCATCACCAGGACGTTGGCATCATTGTGAAGTCTGCTCATTCGCGTGGTGAACAGTTCGTGGCACAGGGCCGCCCGCACCCCGCGGTGCCGATTGGCCACCATGCTCATGCCCAATCCCGTGCCGCAGATCAAGATGCCGAATCGGGCCTCGCCCTCGGAGACGGCTCGTGACACCTCGTGCGCGATGGGCGGGTAATCCGCCGAGTCACGGTTAAACACGCCGGCGTCTTTCACCTCGATCTTTCCCTGTCCCAACAGATGGACCCGGCATGCCTCTTTCAGATCAAATCCCGCATGATCCGAGCCCAAAACGACGCGCATGGGCATACCTCCTTTTCCTCAATTCCATACCGGCAAGTTCGGGGAAGCGGGGCAAAGGCGTCAAACACTCCTCCTGCCCTTCTCCCCTGATCCTTCGGCAGGCTGTTCAAAAGCTACCACACGAGCCGATGCGCCCCGGGCAACTTTCGATCAAGACACTCGATGTGAAATGCCTTTTCCGCCTCATTGTGCCCTGTCCCGCCGGCACTTGCTACGTTTTTCGAATACCCTCCATTCAGGCCTCAAATGCCTTGAACACCAGGGTGGCATTCGTACCGCCGAAACCGAAGGAATTGGAAAGTGCCAGCCTGATTTTCATCTTCCTGGCAACATTGGGCACGTAGTCCAGGTCGCATTCCGGGTCCTGCGTCTCGTAGTTGATGGTGGGAGGCGCCACGCCGTTTTTGACGGCAAGCGCCGTAAAAACAGACTCGATTCCTCCAGCTCCGCCGAGCAGGTGGCCTGTCATGGACTTGGTGGAACTGATGGCCAGTTTGCGGGCGTACTCGCCGAACACCGCCTTGATTGCGTTATTCTCGGACAAGTCGTTGAGTTTGGTGGATGTGCCGTGGGCGTTGATGTAATCGACATCCTCGGGGGCCGCGCCAGCCGACTCCAGCGCCCACCGCATACAATTTATGGCCCCTTCTCCGTCAGGCTCAGGCGCCGAGACATGATAGGCGTCGCCCGACAGACCGTAGCCCACCACCTCCGCGTAGATCTTGGCCCCCCGCTCCAGCGCCTGCTCCATCTCCTCCAGGATCAGGATTCCGGCCCCTTCGCCCATCACGAATCCGTCGCGGTCCAGGTCAAAGGGACGCGAGGCCCTCCGGGGTTCTTCATTCCGGGTCGATAGCGCCTTCATGGCGCAAAAGCCCCCCAAGGCAAGGGGCGTAATAACCGCCTCCACCCCACCCGTGATCATTGCGTCCGCCACACCGTCACGCACACACTTGAAGGCCTCTCCCACAGCATGCGTACCCGCCGCGCACGCCGTCTCGATGGAGAGATTCGGACCCTTGGCGCCGAACTCGATGGCGATCTGCCCCGGCGCCATATTTGCGATGATTCCCGGAATGAAAAATGGACTTATGCGTCGTGGGCCCCGCTCCAGGAGGGTCTTGTGAAAATACTCGATCGTACTCAACCCACCCAGGCCTGACCCCGTGATACAGCCCACACGGTGTCCACCCACCGTGTCGACCCGGAGATGGGAATCCTCCATGGCCATCCGGGCCGCCGCAATGGCATAATGCAGGAAGACATCGAAACGCCTCACCTGCTGTTTGTCCAAAAAATCTTCGGCCTTAAAATCCTTGACCTCCCCAGCGATGCGCGTGGGAAACTCCGAAGCGTCGAACCTCGTTATGGGACCGATGCCGGATCGGCCCGCGCAGACCGCATCCCAGTTATCTTCCACCCCCGTACCCAGGGGCGAAACGATTCCGAGACCGGTGATAACCACCCTTCTGGCCATTTCCCCTCTCCTTGTTTCTCCGGGGTGGGATGAACGCGTCCCGATCTCCGGCATCATGGAACGGGCCACGCCTTGCCGCGATCTACCCCTCCCCTCGGAGGACTTCGCCTCACACAGCCGGTCTTATCGGTGGCGCTTCACCATATACCGTTGCTCGCTCGTGGAGCCTCACGGGCAGGCCCGCGGCACCACTTGGTTAGCCCAACGGCTCCGCCGCAGACGAGACTCAAGCCGGTGCCAGATCCCGTCCGTATCCGCCTGCATACACGGTTGAAACCCCGGGCATCCTGCGGGCTCAGGCCGTCTGCGCCTTTTTGATATAATCGACGGCGTCCTGTACCGTGGCGATCTTCTCCGCATCTTCGTCCGGGATCGAAAGGTCGAATTCCTCCTCCATGGCCATAATGAGTTCCACCTGGTCCAGCGAATCTGCTCCCAAATCATCCACAAACGATGCGTCCGGGACCACGTCCCCTTCTTCCACGTTCAGTTGCTCACAAATGATCTTTTTGATCTTTTCCTCAATCTCTCCCATTCGATGATCCTCCTCAAGATATCCCGACGATTCCTTGGTTTCCGCTCTCGTGCCATCCCGGTATCCGGACGGCCGCCCGCGTGCGTCCCGCATCGTTTCCGGGGGCGACGCACCGGCCGGGCCCCGCCCGGGCGGTTCTACACACCCGGCACCCCGGTCGTGGCACTCCTCGCCGTATCGAGGCCTGCAAATTCACATGTTCACATGTACATGCCGCCGTTTACGTGGATCACTTGTCCGGTAATATAAGCGGCCGCCTCGGAAGCGAGCCAATAAACCGCCTCTGCAACATCCCGCGGTGTTCCCATTCTGCTCATGGGGATCTGCCTCAGAAATTCTTCCTTCACCTTCTCTGGCAGCACCGCCGTCATTTCCGTGTCGATGAAACCCGGGGCCACGGCGTTCACCCTGAGGCCCCTGCCTGCCACCTCCCTGGCCACCGACTTTGTGAATCCCATGATCCCGGCTTTTGAAGCCGCATAATTGGCCTGGCCTGCGTTTCCGATCTGGCCCACCACGGAGGAAATGTTCACGATACACCCGCCGCGCTTCTTGACCATGGGTCGCAGGACGGCCTGGGTGCAGTTGAAGACGCTTTTCAGGTTCACCTGCATCACCGCGTCCCAATCAGATTCGGTCATACGCATGAGCAACGTGTCCCGCGTAATCCCTGCGTTGTTGACAAGCACGTCGGTGACACCGAAGGATTCGTGAATCTCCGAGAAAAGCTCGACCACCGCCTGCCGGGAGGAAACATCCACGCGGTAACTGCTCGCCTTGACCCCATGTTCGGCCAGAAGGGCTTCGGTTTCTCGGGCCGCCTCATCATCCGGGTCATAATGAACCAGGACCACCACCGCCTTTTCCTCCGCGAAACGCAGGGCGACGGCCCGCCCGATCCCCCGTGATCCCCCTGTGATTACGACCACCCTCGAACTGCTCTCATTCATTCGGCTGGACCTCCGCTTTCCAGGCCCGGGCGGCGGCGGAGAAGATCGGCTCCCTTGCTCTTCCGGGCCCTGTGCGCGTTAGACCGGAGGACGGGAACCTTCGGAAGACTCGGATAATCCCGATCTGGCACCCTTCCGAGCGCAACTCCGCCGTCCGGGGATGTTTCCAATCAATCCTCGCTCTTCAAGATGGTCCGGCCCCGATACGTACCACACTCCTGGCACACGCGGTGCGGCAGGACGGGCTCATGGCACTGGGGGCAGACGGAAAGAGACGGCATCTTCACGTGGTCGTGCGACCTCCGCATGTTCCTCTTGGACTTGGATTTCCTTTTCTTGGGTACGGCCATGACTTTGCTTTTCACTCCTTGACGAGTTTGAAATTCCTCAAGACGGAAAACCCCGGATGCATTTGCCGGGGAGCGCACCCGCAGGGCCCCTGGTTCAAATTCGCCCCGCAACCGGGGCAAAGTCCTGCGCAGTCCTCGCGGCAGAGGCATTTTATGGGCGCATAGAGGTAAATCTGTTCCCGAACCACTTCCGCCAGGTCGACCTCCTCCCCCTCGATAAAACCCACACCCATGTCTTCTTCGAGGAGTTCCACTTCCTCCTCTGCGTCGTCCTGAGCGGTGCATGAAAGAGCGATCCGGAACCGGGCGTCCATAGGAAGTGTGAAACAATCCAGACACCGATCACAACGCAGTTGGAGGCCGCCGCGGATGCTCCCTTCGAGGATATAATGTTCCCCGGCCCTCGAGATAGCTATACAGGCCTCCACCGGGGCGTCCAACCCCTGGATCTGTGCGGCCTTTTCGTCCGCCCGCCACCAGTCCGAATGCAGCGTGAGTTGAAACCGGCGGGGTTCTTGAAGAATCCTGGTGAGGTCGACGATCATGATTGTTCCGGATCACCAAAAAAATTTAAAGGGCTGAGTATATAAGAACCCCAACGTTTGTCAAGGAAATTCATTTGTTGGTATAACATTTCATGGGGGTGCCGGCCTTTATCGGCAATGGGCCCATGGCTTGAATTTCCTTTTTTGGATTGACACTTAGGACTCTTTCTAATAGTGTCGTTTCATCCAGGGATTGCACAGCCCTCCTTTGGTGAGGGATCCGCTCCCCAAACGGTAATCTTCCCCCCGGGGAGAGTCGTCCGACAGCGTTAGGTTTCACCCCATTTCGGGCCGGTTTCTATGCCTTCGATCGTGGAACAGCCATGTGGAGATTCCGAGAACAACTCAATTATTACGAGAAGCTACGTCGTTCTCTGTACGAGGTGTTGAGAGATGCCCTGGAACGTCGACTGATGAAAATTTCTCTCATCGATTCCTTTTACAAACACCAGGAGCAAAACGTCGAATACAGTTTCCCGGACAAGAGCGAATTGAAGCCGGGCAGCAAGCGGATGGAAAAGGAATCGGAATTGTTCAACACCTTCATCGTGATTTTTCATGAGGATGTTGTCAATCCCAAATTGAAGAATTACATTCGTTTTTTCCCTGAAAACAGCGTAGTCAAGAAAAATCTGGATTACTTTCCAAGCTTTACACTGTACAAGCAGTTCAAGAAGAACATCCGCTACTTCGACAATCCGAAATTCCTCGACCTGGTGGAAGAACTCCTCAACGTTGACTACGCCCTGCTCATCCAGAGGGACCCGTCCCTCAAAAAGAGGAACCGCTACTCCCTGACCCATTTTCACGTGAAGATCGACTGGCCCATTGCGGACGCGGCCGAAGATCTCGCCAAATGGCTTCGATATATTCAGACCAGCCTCTACGAAAACGGGGACCGTTATGCGCGGATTCTCCAGAACAAGCTCTTCGAATACTACGGGTGTCACCACAGCGTCGGGGGACGGCGCACCGCCGGCCTCATAGCGGCACAGCTCCTTAGAAAACTCGACTACATCTCCACGGTCTTTGTGTCCAGCTCCGAATCCCGCGCCATGTACAAGTACTCGGAGCGGGGTGTGTCAAAGTTCTTTCTTGTCCAGTTGACGGAGAGACAGGCCCTGGCGCTGGCCGAAAGGCAGCAGATGACTGTGGAGAAATTCAAAGACCTCTATTTGTATCCGGCCGAAGGATTTCACATCGGCATGACGGAAGCAAGCTATCGCTATACTCCCCACTCCAAACCCCCGGAGGACGGCAAGTTGAGGAGGGTCAAGCCGGCCTACAACTGGCTCAAGCTCTGGGACGAATACCTGCACCCGAAAATCGAGGCCTTTGAGGCAAAGCCAATCCCCTACAAGTGGGTATACAGCGCCGAATAGCGGTCCGGCTTCATCGGGTCCCCTCCTCGCTCCCCCGGCCGGGACGAGGGTCGAATTCGGCCGTCCAGGCGTCCCGTTCGCGGTGCCAGAGCAATCGCAGAACGGTCCCGTCGCGGCAGATCACCCGGAAGCCGTCGTGAGCCGGGTCCCGCCAACGACTGAAGACCTTTCTCACCTCCATTTTCCGCCCTCGCCAGTAAACACGAAGGGGCCGCTCATTGACTGTCGCACCGGAATAGGACTCCACTCTCACCGGTTCCATTGTGGGCCCTCCCTCCTGACTCAGCCCTCCGCCTCCGATCCAGAGGCCGTTTCAAAAGGATTATATTGCACCCTCCGAAACGTACGCAACCCCTGCCTCAACCGCCCGGGCGCCTCTCGGAAGCTCGTGAGAAAACGCCCCTTTACAATTTCAGTCTCCTGTGCCATATAGGGGCACGTCACGTCAAGAAGCCCAGGGGCGAGTCATACGGATGGGCTGTCAGGGGTTTGGACCGATCGTCGGCATCAATGCGCCGCAGGGAAAGAACCCGACCCTGTCCCACGGTCCGAGGTTTGAACCGGCAGGGGCTGGCGGTTCCCCTGAGCGAGGGTCCTGGCGGAGAACCCTCGGGGGTGCCTGGAGTCAACCCAAATTATGACAGGAGGAAAGATCCGATGATGAGAAAGCTAAGGAAAATTACGTTTATTTTGTTTTTGGTCGGTATCCTTGGCGTTTTCCTTGCCTCCGGTGCCTTAGCAGAAGGCATCAAGGTGGGAATCATTTTACCCCTGACGGGGAAACTCGCCAAATTCGGTGAGATCGAAAAAAAGTCCTTTGACCTGGCGTTCGAGGAAATCAACGCCGCCGGAGGGGTCAACGGAAAGAGGATCGATCCGATCATCGAAGACACGACGGGAAAACCGGATGTGGGCCGCTCGGCCATCGAAAAGCTCATAGCCCGCGACAAGGTTGTGATGGTGGGCGGGGGCTACAGCAGTTCCGTTACCTGGGCGACCATCGCCGTGGCACAACAACGAAAAGTGCCTTTCCTGGTAAACACCGGGTCCGCCGACAAGATCACGGAACAGGGATGGGAATACATCTTCCGGCTCAATCCACCGGTGAGCGAATACCCCAAGGGGTTCGCATCGTTTCTCCAGAACGTGGCCACGGACGTCAAGACCGTCGCCATCCTCCACGAGAACACCCTCTTCGGCCAGTCAGGGTCCAAGAAGTTCAAGAAGCAATGCGAGAAATCGCTGGGTCTCGATGTGATAATGAAAGAGGGTTACGAGGCGGGGGCGGTGGACTTCAAGCCCCTCCTGGTCAAGGTAAAGTCCAAGAAACCCGACCTGGTCTACATGGTCTCCTACATCATGGACGCGGCCATGCTCATCCGGCAGTCCAAGGAACTGAACCTGAATCCCAAGCTGTTCGTGGGGGGCGCTGCAGGCTTCACCCTCCCCGAGTTCCAGAAGAGCACAGGTGCGGCCGGGGAATACATCTTTTCGGCCACGCTCTGGACTCCTTCCGTACCCTACCCGGGCGCCAAGCGGTACTTTGACAAATTCGTGGCCAGGTACGGAACGCCCACGGAGTACCACGGCGCTGAGGCCTATGCCGCGGCATACGTGATCGCCGACGCCCTGAAGCGGGCCAAATCCCTCACACCAAGGGCCGTACGCGACGCCCTGGCCGAAACGGACATGATGACGGTTTTCGGCCCCGTGAAATTCATCAGCTACGGCAAGAAGACCCAGCAGAATCGTCTGCCCACATTCCTGGTCCAGTGGCTGAACGGCAAGCTGGAGACCGTGTGGCCCAAAGAGGTCTCCACCGCCAAATACGTCTACCCGTTCCCCAAGTGGAACGAGCGGTAGCGAGCGCTTTGCCGACCGCCGCCGGGGATGAGCCCCGGCGGTGCCCGGGCGATCATGGGCCGGGACCCCCGGCATCCTGGATCAAGAGCCCGACACAGGGCGGAAAGCCTGTCCTGGAAAAGGAGCACTCATGGAGGTCTTTCTTCAGACCCTGGTGGCCGGAATCCTGAAAGGAGGCCTTTACGGCCTCATCGGCATAGGCATGACCCTGATCATGGGAGTGATGGGCATTATCAACCTTGCCCACGGCCAGCTCATGATGGTGGGCATGTACATCACCTTCGTCTGTTTTCATTATCTCGGGATCGACCCATATTTCGCCCTACTGGTCAGCATGCCTGCCCTTTTTCTCCTGGGGGTGGCCATCCAAAAGTACACGCTCAACCCGCTGATCGAGGTGGAATCGATCCTGCCTGAAAACCAGGTGCTCATGACCGTGGGTATCGGGATGGTCCTCACGGAGGTGGCACGCTTTATCTTCTCGTCCGACTACAAATCCGTTCAGACGAGCTATTCAAGCTCCAGTTTCTTTATCGGGGAAATCTCTTTCAGTCTCGCCCTGACAATCGCCTTTTTCATAGCGGTGGCGTTCACTCTTTTCATGTTTTGGTTCCTGCTACGCACGGATCTTGGGAGATCCATTCGTGCAACAGCCCAGGATAAAGATGCAGCCCTTCTTATGGGGGTCAACGCCCAGCGCATCACGATCCTCACCTTCGGTATCGGCTCGGCCCTGGTGGCGGCCGCCGGCACTTTACTCATGCCGATCTACTACCTGTTTCCGGATATCGGCGGTCCTTTCACCCGCAAGGCCTTCGTCATCACCATTCTCGGGGGCCTGGGTTCCACCGTGGGGGCCATCTTCGGGGGGCTCACGCTGGGCCTGGCGGAGGCCTTCGGAGCCACCTACATCGGTATGGCTTTCGACGACATGATCGGCCTGGTGATCTTCATTCTCGTGCTCATTTTTCTCCCCAGCGGCTTCAAGCGTATCACCAAGGTTTAGAAAGAAGGATGGGAATGAAACGATTTGCGCCGTTCCTGCTGCTCGTGATCCTCATCTTGTTTCCGCTGCTGGTGCGAGACGATTACCATCAGCACCTCATGATCCTGGTGCTCATGTGGGTGGTTATCGGTGCGGGGTGGAACGTGATCGCAGGATACACGGGACAGGTATCGTTCGGCGATGCGGCCTTCTTCGGGACCGGAGCCTATACGGCGGGGCTCTTCGCAACGAAGCTGAGCATTTCCCCCTGGTGGGCCATGGCGGCGGGGGGCGTGGCGGCCATGGCGGTGGCCTTCCCTTTCGGCTGGATCTGCTTCAGGCTAAGGGGCGCCTACTTTGCACTGGCGACACTGGCCCTGAACGAGGTGATGCGGCATATCGCCACCATCTGGGAGGACCTGACGGGTGGTATGGTGGGGATCCTGATCATCCAGACCTTCGTCTCAAAGGTGCCTTATTACTATATCGCCCTCGCACTGGCCGTAGCGGCGGTCATAGGGGTCCAGGCGGTAATGGGCTCCAAGTGGGGTTACTACTTTGTTTCCATACGCGAAGACCAGGACGCCGCCGAGAGTCTCGGCATCGACACACACCTGTATAAGATGATCTCCCTGAATATCGCGGCCTTTCTTACGGGCATGGCCGGCTCCCTGTACATGAACTATATGGGGTTTATCGATCCCGAGGTGGTGTTCTCACTCCACGACATTTCCATCATGGCCATTCTGGTGGGCATCGTGGGTGGAGTGGGTACTGTTTACGGACCCGTTGTGGGCGCTTTCATCATGGTGGCGGTCCACGAGTTTTTCAGAACGGGCTTTTTCGGGTTTTTTAAGGGCCTAGCGGCCCTCACCGGCTCCCAGGCCATAACGACCCTGGCCAAGTACGTGATGCAGGCCCATGTCCTGGGATTCGGTATTCTCGTGGTGGTGGTGATCCTGGTATTGCCCAACGGTATCGTAGGGGACTGGAAAAAGATCACGGGATGGCTTCCGCTGGGCGGAGGCAGGAGGTCAGCGGCTTGAGATTCTTCGAGGTCAAGAATCTGGTCAAGTATTTCGGTGGGTTGGCTGCGGTCAATGATGTCAGCTTTGAAGTGAAGGAGGGAGAAATCTTCGGGCTTATCGGACCCAATGGATCAGGCAAAACCACGATCTTCAACCTGATCAGTAATTTTCACAGCCCCACCTCCGGCAGCGTGCTCTTCAAAGGACGCGACATAACCGGGTTGAAGACTCACCGCATCTGCAAGGCCCGAATCGCCCGGACCTTCCAGGTTGTCAAACCCCTGGGCCGGATGACCGTCCTGGACAACGTGGTGGCGGCCGCCTTTTCACGGGCCAAGACCAAACACGAGGCAAGGGATCTCGCCATGGAGACCCTGGAGTTTTGCGGTCTGGCACACAGGAAGGATATGCTTGCAAAAAGTCTACCCATCGGGGAACGAAAGCGCCTGGAAATCACCCGGGCCATGGCCACCCTGCCCGAGCTCCTGCTCCTGGATGAGACCGCAGCGGGGCTCAACCCCTCCGAATTGGTCGAGGCCATCGACTTGATCCGGAAGATCCGGGAAAAGGGCGTCACCATTATTATCGTGGAACATATCATGAAAGTCATCATGACCATCTCCGACCGTATTCATGCCATCAACTTCGGGCGAACCATCGCCGAAGGAACGCCCGGGGAGGTGGCCAACCACCCCGCCGTGATCGAGGCCTACCTGGGAGAAGCGTATGCTCGAGGTTAAGGAAATAGATGTCTTCTACGGGGACCTCCAGGTCCTCTGGGATGTCACCTTCGAGGTCCGCCGAAGGGAGATCGTGGTCCTTATCGGGGCCAACGGAGCGGGAAAATCCACCACCATTCGGACCATCTCTTCTTTGCTCAACCCCAGGCGCGGGACCATCCTGTTCCAGGGAGAACGACTGGATCTGCTGCCCCCCCACGGGATCATCGAAAGAGGAGTGGTGCACGTCCCCGAAGGCCGAAGGCTGTTTTCCGAAATGAGCGTGGAGGAGAACCTGGTCATGGGATCCCTTTACGGTGAAGCCAAGACGAAACGCCGAGACACGCTCAGGCACGTGTACGAACTTTTCCCGAGGCTCCTGGAACGGCGAAAGCAGATGGCGGGCACGTTGTCGGGAGGCGAACAGCAGATGCTTGCAATCGGCCGGGGGCTCATGTCCCTGCCGCACCTCATGATGTTTGACGAGCCCTCCCTGGGCCTTGCCCCCATCCTGGTTCAGGAGATTTTCGGCATGATCCGCAGAATCAACGGGGAGGGTGTCACTATCCTGCTGGTGGAACAGAACGTGCATCAGACCCTGGCCATGTGCGACCGGGCGTATGCGCTGGAAAACGGGAGAATCGTGCTCTCCGGGACGGGCGAAGAACTGTCCGCGAACGAACATGTCAGGGAGGCTTACCTGGGGATCTGATCCGATCCCCGGCTCCCAAAAACTTCTTGCCCCAATGGAACCCAGGGGCTATATTATGTGCCTTTTTGTGTGAAAATCGCGTCCAACAAATCCCGGTAGGAGGTCCGAAATGAACGATTTCTTGGAAGATGGCCCGAAGAACCCATTGAAAATACAGGATAACACTTTTCGTGACGGTCACCAGTCCCTGCTGGCAACGCGTATGCGCACCGAGGACATGATTCCCATTGCCGAAAAGATGGACGAGATCGGTTTCTGGGCCATGGAGGTATGGGGCGGGGCCACCTTTGACACCATGCACAGGTTCCTTGCGGAAGACCCATTCGATCGCGTCCGCATCCTCAAGAAATACATCAAGAAAACCCCCTTCTCCATGCTCCTGCGGGGCCAGAACCTGGTCGGATACCGAAACTATGCAGATGATGTGGCCCGGCTCTTCGTGGACAAGGCCTGCGAGGTGGGCATGGATGTGTTTCGAGTCTTCGACGCCTTGAACGACTTTCGCAATTTCGAAACCGTAGTGGAACGGATAAAGGCCAACGGCAAGCACTTCCAGGGCACCATCTGCTACTCGCTCACGCAGCGCAGGATGGGCGGCGAGGTCTTCAATCTGGAATACTATGTGAACAAGGCAAAAGAAATCGAGGCCATGGGCGCCGACACTCTCTGCCTCAAGGACATGGCCGGCATCATGGCGCCGTTCGACATAGCCAAGATCGTCACGGAACTCAAAAAGCAGATCTCCATCCCCATTCACCTGCACACACATTACACGAGCGGTATGGCCTCCATGGTCTATCTGGAGGCAATCAAGGCCGGCGTGGACATCGTGGACACGTGCCTCGCGCCGTTCGCCCTACGAACCTCTCAACCCGCCATCGAGCCCATCGTGGCCACCCTCTACGGAACCACGAGAGACCCGGGCCTGGACCTCAATAAACTGCTCGAACTGGGGGACCATATCGAGGCGGTGGCTCCCAAATACCGCGACTACCTGGCAAAACACAAGATGTCCGTCATTGACACGAGCGTGCTGGTCCACCAGGTCCCGGGTGGTATGATCTCCAATCTGGTCAACCAGCTCAAAGAAGCCAAGGCGCTCCATCGCCTTCCCGAAGTGTACAGGGAGGTCGCGGTGACACGAAAGGAGTTGGGGACGCCTCCTCTCGTGACGCCTACGAGCCAGATTGTGGGTGTTCAGGCGGTCCTTAACGTACTTTTCGGAAAATACAAGATGGTGACCAACGAAGTAAAAGACCTGGTCTACGGTCTTTACGGCAAGACGCCCGCACCGGTGGACCCCGAGGTCCGGGAAAAGGTCCTCAAAGGATACAAGCGGGGCCAGACGCCGGTGACGGGCCGGGCGGCCGATTACCTGGAACCGGAACTGGAGGCGGTGCGCGAGAAGGCTGGAGACCTTGTTAAAGACGACTTCGACCTGCTCATCGTGGCCCTTTATCCCACCACGGGTATGCAGTTCCTCAAATGGAAGTACGGCCTCGAGGAAAAACCGCCGGAAGTGAGGCCCAAGACGCTGGAAGACATCCGGAAAGAAGACGAAGCCATGGCGGCCGCCATCGAGCAGGTCTGCAAGACCATGTGAACCACTTCCCGGTGTAGACTGGGCGGGCGGGAGTTGAATTCGGGGACCTTGAGTACCGCACTGCGAGGCGCTCCCCCCGGCCCCTCAAGGACGAGGATCTATGCTGAAACACATGCTGCGAGCGTTTTTCAAGGGATAGGAGCATCCAACCAATGACCGTCAATGAAATCCTGGACATGTTGCGCGGAATCCTGCAGACCTCGGGACTCTTCCATTTCAGCTGGAAGCTGGTCGTGATGTGGGGTGTGGGTTCGCTGTTCATCTACCTGGCCGTTGTAAAGAAATACGAGCCTTTGCTCTTGCTTCCAATCGGCTTCGGGATCTATATCGTCAACTTCCCGCTGGTGCCGCTCATGGGATATTCACACGGGCACGCCCAGTTGCTGCAGGTCTTTTACCATTACGGCCTCGAGTGGGAGGTCATTCCCTGCATCATCTTCCTGGGCCTGGGGGCGATGACCGATTTCGGGCCCCTGATCGCCAACCCAAAAACACTCCTCGTAGGTGCCGGGGCCCAGTTGGGCGTTTTCGTGACGTTCACGGGCACGGTGCTGGCCGGATTCACACTGAAGGAAGCCGCTTCGGTATCGATCATCGGCGGCGCGGACGGGCCCACCACCATCTACCTCACCCAGCATCTGGCACCCCAGCTCTTGGGGCCCAATGCGCTGGCCGCTTACTCTTACATGGCCATGGTGCCCCTGATTCAGCCGGGTATCATGAGACTCCTGACGAACGACAGAGAGCGCAAGATCCACATGCGTCAACTTCGTCCCGTCTCCCGGCAGGAAAAGATACTCTTTCCCCTGGTGACGGCGGGCATCATTTCACTGCTCGTTCCGGCCGTCGTGCCCCTCATGGGAATGTTCATGCTGGGCAACCTGATGAAGGAGAGCGGGGTGGTGGGGCGTCTAACCGAGACCGCCCAGGGCTCACTCATGAATATCGTGACCATCTTCCTGGGGGTATCCGTTGGAGCCACCATGCACGCGGACAATTTCCTGAGTTGGAAACCGCTTTTCATATTCGGGCTGGGTCTAATCGATTTCGCCGTCTGCACCGTGGGCGGCATCATGACCGTCAAGGTCATGAATCTTTTCTTGAAGGAAAAGATCAACCCGCTCATCGGATCCGCAGGCGTCTCGGCCGTTCCCATGGCCGCCCGCGTGTCCCAGATTCAGGGAATGCGCTACGACAAGACGAATCACTTGCTCATGCACGCCATGGGGCCGAACCTGGCGGGAGTCATCGGCTCAGCCGCGGCAGCCGGGATGTTCATTGCGATGTTTGATTAGGTGTGGGAGATCCACCCCGGGTCGGGAAGGATCACGCGGTTTCCAATCGCTCCGATCCGGGGACATCCTGAAAGGATTGCGCCATGAGACGATTCTTGGTTTTCTTTTTCATTGCTTTTTTTCTTTTTCCGCTGCCGGGCGGTGCCGAAGACTTCCTGGGCGTCCCCGTGTTACCGGATGCAAAGACCTTGTCGAAAAGCGACTCCCGGTTGGAGATGCGGGTCGCCCTGTCCCATGATGAAATCATCGCTTTCTACAAGAAAGCTCTCAAGGGTTCGAAGGACATCAAGTATCGAGAGTGGAGTCAGGCCACCTACATCGAAGACGACGGCAACCGCCCATGGCACTCCATCACCATTTCGAAGAACGACGGGAACGCCAATACGGTGGTCATCGCCAAGGACAACTGGACCTGGATCATCGGGACCTTGATCTTACGCTATGTGGGTGTGTTCGTGGTGCTCATCGTCCTTTTCATCGCCATGGCCGTCTCCGGCGGTATCATCTCCCGCTCCGTGAAGAAAGTCACGGCCAAGAAGGCGGAATAAGACCCCGCATGCCCCATCAGCCTCCAAGGCGGGGGTTCTTTCGGCCGACCTTCAGTTCCGCCTGAAACGGGGGATCACGAGAATCAGAGCGTAGCAAAGGGCGCCGCAGAGAATAATGGCGTCGAAACCGGCCCACCGACTCAACAACACCCCCAGCCCGGCAGCCACTGTGGAAGCGGCCCCGTTGACCGCAAAGGCCCATGGAACCAGCCGCGGGGCGGCCTCCTCGGCCTCCTTGAGGCCCCTGGGGAACAGGTGCCCAAGAAAAAATCCCATAAACAAAAGCATGGTGGAAACGGAAAGGGCCTTGACCGGCCAGGCCTTTCCAAGCAATTTTTCTATTCCCTGATCGATCCCCACCACCAGTAGCAGGAAAAGTACCGGAATCGCAACGCAGAGGCTCTTGAAGGAAAAAAACCGCCTGGAGAAGGAGCTGTCCGAGAGCAGGCTTCCCGCTCCGGTTCCCAGGATGAGAGTGGCCAGGACCACAGCGATGGCAAAGCCCGGGTTTCCCAGTAGGAGGCCCAGTTTCTGCACCAAACCCACTTCCACGAACATGAAGCCCGTCCCGATGAGAAAGAAGAAGGCGAGGAATTGCGCGACGTCGGGAGAGAGTCTCATTCTGTTCTTCCAGCAAAGCGGGAGCAGGATAACCACCAGAGCCAACCCCAAAGAATCGGCCACGAACACCACGAAATCTTTCTTGAACCGCCATATAAGCAGATGGCTTCCCCGCCCCGAGTCCACCCAGAAGTGCTTGCGCAGCAAAAGATTGCGGGGGGACATATCCAGGATGAAAGGCCGGTCGTCGGTGGGGATGTCCAGACCCACGAAAAAACGCTTGGAGGCCCTTTCAACCACCCTTTGAGGTCGATCCCCGCAAAGTATCTCCCGGTAAATCCGGTATCCAGGGTGAACGTATCCGGGCGCGAGCAGCACCGTCTGTTTCGTGCGCCGCGCATGATCCCTGATCCGGCGAACTTCATCATCCGAGAATCCCTCCCGCTTGAAGAGCAAGAGGTTATTGTCGGCGGCCGAGTACCAAGCGGAGAACGCCTCCATTGGATCCCCTTTGGGTGTCGTCTTGAGAATGACCACGCAGCGATCCGGTCGTCCCCACCTGCGTTCCCTGAAAATGCGACGAAGGATCAGCAGTTGTTTCGCCTTGTTCGTATTAACCACCGCCAGGACGCCGCCCGGCGCCAGGTGTTCGAGATAGGAGTCAAAGGCCTCCTTTGTGTACAGGTACTGCGTGGTATGACCGGAAGTCCCCACGTAGTAAGTAACGCTTGCCCCGGTAAAACTGACCAGGATGGCGTCATAGGTCTCCCTGGATCGCTCCAGGTATTCCCGACCTTCGGCCGCCACCAGCTTCATGCCAGGCAGCGAAAAAAACGCCTTTAAGCGGAATCTATCACGGGCCAGCGCGTCCCGAATCATTGCGCGGTTCATTTCAACGCCGGTGATCTCGCAACTACCGTCGCAAGCCCTGTGAAGCCGCAGCATGTCCGCCCCCACCCCCGCCAGGAGGACGAGGGTGCGCGCAGGCCGAAACAACGCCACCGCATCGGCGGGGTGCCTGGTCCCCTTCATTTTCCAGGGCTCACGGCGACTACCCGACCCGAGATAGGCATCCAAGCGTGCCCAGCCCTGTCCTGCCTCCAATGCATATGTATAAAAGGTCCTCCCCTTCTCCCGGATCTCAAGCAGACCGACCCGCGTGTAGTTGTTCCAGGCGTGCCACAGTTCTCGTGCCGTTTTAACGCCCTTATAGTCCCGGGAAAGGGCACGGATATGGGGAACCGGTTCAAAGCGGCGTTCGAGTGGCGGGTAAAGGCTCACGGCCAGCACGAGGCATGCCAGGAACACGGAAACGATCCTGCCGGACCGGCCCATGCCGCCGAAACCAAAACAGGCGGCAATGGGCGCTGCCAAGACCAGACAAAGAGCCCCCCTGTATCCCCACAATTCCAGGACGCCAACCAGGGCCGCGCATCCGCATGCAGCCCCCAACAGATCCGCGCCGTACACCCTGTGATAGTCGCGGGAGTCGAGATCCTTGAACAGGGAGGCCAGGACGATCCCGAAGAGGACATAAGGGATGCTCAGGAGGGCTCCCACCACAAACGATGTATAGAAGACGTTGCGACGGATTGCGCCCAAGAGGGAAAAGATGGATTCGCCGCCGGAACCTTCCCATACAGCGCTGTTCGAAACCCTGAAATAGGCGCAGGTCGCCCAGATTACAGTCAGGCAGGCCACAGTCAAGAGCAAGCAAAACAGCCAGGTATACCTGCTGAAACCTGATCGGCCCCAAACCGTCACCAGGGTGCAGGCGGCAGCGGCTCCCAACATGGCCATGGCGATCACACCGTAGACCATGTGAGGCCCCACCACTACGGCCATGAGCCTGGCACACAGCAATTCATAGGCCAGCAGGCCAAGGCACAGGAAAAAAGTACCTAGTGCGGGGCGCGGAAGCGTTCTCGGGACAATGGGATTTTTCATGGGAAAATCTGCGGTTCTCGACGCGGTGTAGGGTCGTCCCGCTCCTTTCGGTAGCCCCGCCTACGGGCTCCGGGGACCAGACCGCAGTTGGCAGGCGAATGCATCCTTCAGGCCGGAGGATAGGAAAACTGAATGAGACGAGTCAAGGGAAAAGGCCCCTGGAGGCCCACCGTTGAGTCCCCGGTTTGAGTGAGCGGGATACCCCCCGGAAAAACCAAAGATTCCCAACTCAAGCCCGGTGAAGCCACCCATGCCCACGGGCCGGAACGGAACCCGTACTCTCTTGTGTTTAACCGGCGGTTATAACTCCCGATACGGGCGAGCACACGGGATTTCTTTCCCGGGCACTTCAAAACGACTCCTTTTCGGTAGCGCTGACCGCTCTGCAGGTGGGACAGGGTGAGGGTCCCCGAATCTCGGCCGCGGGATTCCTGCCAAAAGAGTGTTTCGAAAAGCACACGAATCTGGTAATATTTTTGTGTTTTCCAAAACCTCCTATCATCCGGAGGGCAAGATATGTCCAAGACCGTTTACTGGATTCAGTGCGGCGGATGCGGCGGTGATACCTGGTCTCTTTTCAATGGTGAGGCCCCCAATTTCGTAGACCTCCTGGAATCCCTGGATCTGGACCTCCTCTGGCACCCCACCCTTTCCGTGGTGCGCCAGGAGGAGTTGCAAGAGGTCACCCGGCGGTTGATGGAAGGGGACCTACACCTTGATTTTCTCTGCGTGGAAGGGACGGTGATTCACGGTCCCGACGGCTCAGGCATGTATGATGTGGTCCTCGGAACTCCCAAGAAGGAGATCGTAGCCGCCCTGGCCCGCAGAGCGGATTACGTAATCGCCGTGGGCACCTGCGCCTCCTTCGGCGGCGTAGGCGCCAACGGCGACATCGAGGGTACGGGTCTTCAGTTCCTGAAGTGGGAACCGGGAGGCCTGCTTGGTAAGGATTTCAAGTCCGGAAGCGGGCTTCCGGTGGTCAACCTCCCGGGCTGCCCCTGCCACAGCGATGTGATCACCGGCACCCTTTCGGCCCTTGTGTACGGCCGGGACCTTGAGTTGAACAACCACAACAGCCCCCTGGACTGGTACGGTGTGATGGTGCATCAGGGCTGCACTCGCAACGAATACCATGAATATCGGGTGGAAGAAGTAAAATTCGGTGAGCGAGGATGCCTTTTTTTCTACATGGGGTGCCACGGGCCGCTGGTGACCGGCCCATGCAACAAGATCCTGTGGAACCGCCGCTCATCCAAGACCCGCGTGGGAGTTCCGTGCTTCGGCTGCACACGGCCCGACTTCCCCCAGCCTTATCCCTTTTTCGAAACCCGGAACATCGAGGGAATCCCCCTCGAGCTACCGGACGGTGTGAGCAGGGCACATTACCTGGCCTATAAGGGAATGGCCGCTGCGGCCGCGCCCGAAAGGCTGATCAAACGAAAACCGGGGATATAGGCCCCGAACGGGGTTTTCACTGGAATACCCCGACTCGATTTCCAATGGAAGCCTTCTGTAGGGAGGACTTTTTCCCGTGAGCGCAAAAAAGATCCAGGTCATCGCCATGAATAGGGTGGAAGGAGACCTTGAAGTCCATCTGGAGATGGAAGACGGTCTGATCCGCGAAGCCCGCTGCGTGGGGACCATGTTCCGCGGCATAGAGAACCTCCTCCTTGGACGTGGACTCCTGGACGGTCTGGTTATCACGCCTCGTATCTGCGGCATTTGCACCACGGCCCAGCTCAAAGCGGCGGCCAAGGCCCTGGACGTGGCTTTTGAGGCGGATGTACCGGACAACGGCAGAAGGATCCGGAACATCACGCTGATGGTGGAGATGCTTCAAAACGATATCCGGCATGCCTTCCTCCTATTCCTGCCCGACTTCACGAACAGCATCTACCGATCCTTTCCGTTTTACGAAGAGATCGTGAATCGGTACGCTCCTCTGAAAGGGAGGACCGTCATTGAAACGATCAAGGAGACGAAGAGGATCTTGGAGATCACGGCCATACTCGGGGGGCAATGGCCCCATTCGAGCTTCATGGTGCCGGGAGGGGTGGTGTCCGTGCCCAGCATCAGCGACCTTGCCACGTGTCGCTATATCCTGGGGACTTACAGGAGATGGTACGAGAGTCGTGTACTCGGATGCAGCCTCTCCAGGTGGTCCGAAATCCGCTCAAAAGCCGACCTGCTTTCGTGGCTGGATGAAAAGCCCTCGCACGGTAAAAGCGAACTGGGATTTTTCATCAGGATATCGATGAGTGTGGGCCTGCAATCCTTGGGGGCGGCCCACGGCAACTTCCTCAGCTTCGGTGCCCTCGACCTGCCTGCCGCCACCGATGTCGCCCCCTTGGGACAAGGCGAGACCTTCATGCCGGGGGGGTTCTACCGCAACGGACGCACCCTTCCCTTTCGGCAGGAGAATATCCTGGAAGACGTATCTCACGCCCGTTTCGATGATGACACGTCCGTGATGCATCCCTTCCGCGGCTTGACGGTACCGGGAACGTCCGATTCGGAGGAAAAATATTCATGGGCCAAGGCCCCCCGGTACAAGGGACTGCCCGCCGAGACCGGCCCGCTGGCCGAAATGGTCCTTTCCAACGATCCGCTCTTTCTCGACCTTATAAAGGAAGACGGCCCGGGCGTTTTTGCCCGCGAGTTGGCCAGGCTCTCGCGACCGGCTCTGCTCATTCCCGTCATGGAACAATGGCTCAAAGAGGTGGCAGACGACTGCACAAATTTCTTTACTACGTACCGAAAAAGACAAGAAGGAAAGGGCTCAGGTCTCATTGAGGCGCCCCGGGGCGCCCTGGGTCACTGGCTCACTTTCGAAAAGGGAAAAATCACGAATTACCAGGTGGTGACGCCCACTACCTGGAATGCTTCCCCGAGAGACGCCGACGGTGAAAGAGGCCCGATGGAAGAAGCCCTCGTGGGTACCCCGGTGCGGGATCCCGACAATCCGGTGGAGGCCGAACACGTGGTCCGCTCCTTCGATCCATGTCTCGTATGCACGGTGCACACGGTGGATCTGTCGGGGAGGTCCGGCCGTCGCACAAACTCTCCCGTCATGGTGTGGCCGCGCCCATGAGATTGAAGAGCGATCCGGATGAAACATCATGAAGACATGGAAAAGGCTATGATCTACCACGCACAAAACTTGGCCGAATGGGGATACGAGGACATTCAGAACCTCGTGAGGGAAAACAACATCCTGCGTGAAGAAATCAGGGTGGCCCGAGAGTCGGCCGAAATCACAGCCAGCCTCGTGGTCAAACAATTCGAGGAGACGGAAAGGATCCTCAGGCGTTTTCAGATGGCCAACGCCCTCCGCACGGCGGTCCTGGATTCCGCGGCTCAGATGGCGATCATCGCCACGGACAGACATGGAAAAATCATCGTCTTCAACAAGGGGGCGGAAAACCTCCTGGGATATGATCCCGAAGAGGTGCTGGAAAAGGAGACTCCCGTCCTGTTTCACCTGGAATCCGAATTGCGTAAACATGGGCGAAAGATCGGCGTTGCCCGTGACCGATCCCAACGAGGGATCGACATCCTCTTCGAGTACGCCCGCAGGGGATTTTATGAGCAGGAGGAGTGGACCTATGTGCGAAAGGACGGCTCCACCTTTCCCGTGTCCATGTCGGTCAACGCACTTCATGGCCCGGAGGGGAGCCTCGAGGGAATCCTCTGCATCGCCTCGGACATCACGGAGAAAAAGCGTGCTGAAAAGGCCTTGCGGGAGAGCGAACGGAACTACCGGATCCTGATCAACAACATCCCGAACATCGTCTTCAAATGGTACCCGGACGGGGGAATCGATTTTTACGACGATAAGATCGAAAAGCTGACCGGTTACAGCCTGGATGAATTCCTGTCGCGTAAACTCAAGTGGACCGACCTGATCGTCGATGAGGATCGCCATGAATTCAAGGAAAAATTCCTCAAGGCCCTCAAAAGCAACGGCACATACATCCGGCAATACCGCATTCGTAAGAAAAACGGGGACGTGGCCTGGGTAGAGGCGGGAAGCCAGATCATTTACGACGAGAACGGTCGGATCGATTTCGTGACAGGCGCCTTCCTGGATATCACCGATAGGAAACGAGCCGAACAGGCCCTGCACGAGTCCGAGGAAAAGTATCGCTCCCTGTTCGACAGCGGCCCCAACCCGGTCTTTGTCCTTGATATGAAAAACCTGACCATCCTGGACGCCAACCGGAGCGCGGAAGAGACATACGGGTACACGCGGGAGGAACTACTGGGTAAATCCTTCCTGGATCTGGGGGAGTTCGAAGACATTGAAAAGGGTCTGCAGTGGTCCGAATCACAAGGAAGCCCCGAGGCATGTTTCGTTACACAGAGGGCCCGACACCGTAAGAAAGACGGGACTCCGGTCTACATCAGGATGAACGCATGCCCCATAAAATACCAGGGCGATGGAGCCATCATTCTCGCCGCCACAGACATCACCGAGAGCATCGAAAAGGACGCCCAGCTTTTCCAGGCCTCCAAGATGACGACCCTTGGTGAGATGTCCGCCGGTATTGCCCATGAATTGAACCAGCCCCTGAACGCCATCAAGGTGGGCGGCGAATACCTGAGGTTCGTTCTGGAAAAGGGCGGTGAGATCCCGATGGAGGACTTCCTGGCCGCAGTTGACCGCATCAACAAGCAGGTGGACAGGGCTTCAAACATAATCAACCGCTTGCGGGAATTCGGCCGCAAGTCAGATTTCCGGAAAAGGCGCGTGTCCTTCAACCGGGTTATCCGGCTGGTCATGGGCATTGTCGGTGAGCAATTCAAATTGCAGAACATCGTCTTCCGGGTGGACCTGGAGGAATCCCTGCCCCCCGTAACGGCGGACGCCAACCGCCTTGAACAGGTCATGTTCAATCTGCTGACCAACGCGCGGGACGCCATTGAGCAGGGAAGAGGTGAAGACCGGAGAGACGATGAAGGGTTCATCGAAATCCGATCCTTCGTAGAAGGAGACCATGTGGCGGTCACGGTCAGCGACAACGGGAGCGGGATCCCTGATGAAACCCTCGGGAGGATCTTCGAGCCGTTCTTCACCACCAAGGAAGTGGGCAAAGGCATGGGCCTCGGGCTTTCCATCGTTTACGGCATCATCCAGGACTACGGGGGACACATCCATATTCATACAAGAGAAGGGACAGGAACCACCTTCAAAATTACGCTCCCGCGCGCTGATCAAGAAAACAGGGAAGAGACGCCATGAAAAAGATATTGATCGTGGACGACGAACAGCCCACCCTGGACATGTGCGGTCTCCTGCTCCGGGCACTGGGATATGAAGTGCTGACCGCGGAGAACGGAAGCAAGGGAATCGACCTTTTCCGGGAAAAACGACCGGATATCGTGCTGACGGATATCAAGATGCCTGGCAAGGACGGCTTCGAGGTGATAGAAAAGATCATGGCGATAAATCCCCACGCTCGAGTGATTGTCATGACCGGCCACGGTGACAGGGACCTTGCCGGAAAGGCGATGGAGCTGGGGGCCACGGATTTCGTCCACAAACCCATGAGCCGAGAGGCCCTCGAAAGGGCCCTGAAGCGCGCCGAAACGAATCCGGAAGGCGACAAACCGGAACAAGACACGGTGTAAGAGAATACACCCGTCGCGACCCCCCGGATCGCTCCATTCCGAATAAGGATTCCCATGAAAGACCCGTGGAACCTCGCCATACGGACATGAGGAACTTTTTTCAGGTTGGGCTCCTTCTCCCGCAGGCCGGGCCCCCATCTCAAGAAGGACCGGGAGGTCTTTCCTGCTGCGATCTATCATATCGCGAACAAAGCCGCACGAGAGGCACAAATCACTCCCAAAGGAGCGACCATGGATATCAAAGTGCTTTTCACCACATTTGGAATGATTTTTCTCGCCGAACTGGGCGATAAAACGCAACTGGCGACCCTGGCCTTCGCCGCCGAGACCGAATCACCATGGTCCGTGTTCTTGGGTTCGGCCGGGGCGCTGGTGCTCACATCGGTCATCGCAGTGCTTTTCGGAGCCTCACTCAGCCGCTGGGTCCCGGTCGGCGTCATGAAAACCGGGTCGGGCGTGCTCTTCATTCTTCTAGGTGCCTGGCTTCTTTTCGGCGCTTTGCGGGCTTCGGGATAGCCAAGCCTTCTGCGGCCCGCCCGCTGCTTGACCTTATTCCCTGCACCGTGTTAGTCTTCGCTTAACACGCCGGAAAGGCGCCACCACAAGACCGGGGGATGATAACCGGAGACGGATGGTCGGTTTTGAGTACCCGGTTCTCGGACAAGTTCAACCGGCCTGACCGGGAGGTGTGCCTCTTGTCGTTGGATGCAATAATAATATCCGAGTACGAGCAGCAGAGTTTATCAGGCTCGAGCCCCCTGAGACTTCAGCTTGACGGCAGGATCGCCGACATACAAGTGGTGCTGAACTATATTTCGAATAACGGGAAAGTAGTACTTCCCATAGATGGCGACGGGGTCATGAGTTGGTCTTCGGCGCCGAAACTCAACGGAATTTTTCTTTATAGTTATCTTGATTCACATAACTTTAACGTTGCCCTTATTAATAACTACGCATCAGAGAGAAACCGTTTCCTGTCTCTTCTGAACCATAACCCCAAAGCGGTTATAATCTCGACTACATTTGTGCACAGAAAAAATGATCTTATCGAGCTTGTTGAAGACATCCGATCACTGGCGCCCGATATTTTCGTTATTTCCGGAGGACCATTTACATACCTGTCCTACTTGATTTTACAGAAATCAGGGGATGACATTTACAACACCAGCGAAATCCAAGATGATTTTGTTTTTCTCGGAAGGCAAAACCCGCGAATCGACCTTCTTATTATCAGCCCGCGCGGAGAGAAAATACTCGCGGAAGCCTTAAAAAGGATTAAGACGAATAAGACGACAAAAGACCTTCCTAACTCCGCATACTTGGACGGGGGCAAATATTGTTTTGGTCCCAGGACCGATGACTTTGAGCCGGGAGAACATTTCAACATTGAATGGGACAGACTTCCTGAGGATTTTTTCAGCACAGGTGTAATTCCGATGCAGGCAAGCACCGGCTGTCCCAACAAATGTGCCTTCTGTAATTTTACAAAGCACCCAAAGCTGATCTCATTGAAGCAGACGAAAGAACTAATTTCCGAGCTGGAAGCTGTTTCGTTAAGAGGCATAGAATATGTTTGGTTTGTTGATGATAATTTTCGTCTAGGCAAAACAGATCTTACGAAGGTTTGCAACGATATTATTGATGTAAATCCAGGAATTAAGTGGATGAGCTTCATTCATGTCGAATCACTAAGGAATGTGGATCTTGAATTGCTTTATGAGTCAGGCTGTAAGGAATTGCGATTCGGTTTGGAATCCGCTGATCCTCAGATTCTGAAGAATATGAACAAGAAAGTTGACCCTCTGTTTGCTTCTAAGATAATCAAGAAATTACTGGCACTTGGCATTAATTGCTCTTGCTATTTTCTTATTGGTTTTCCTGGTGAAACAGAGGAAACTGTCATAAAAACAATAGATTATATAAAAAGTCTTGAGCATCCGAACCTCAAGGGAATGTTTACGTGGTCAATATACCCTTTCATGCTGGCACCCTTGAGCCCCATATATGAATATGCAAGCCGAAAAAAGTACGCTTTGACGGGATATATGAACAAGTGGACGCATCAAACGATGAGTTCGGACCAGGCACGCAAACATGTGGTAAAGGCCTTTGCTTCCCTCAACAAATCCGGCCCGATTTATCGGGGCGATAATCTGGCGATGCTTGAAAAACTCTCTTCCGGGCAACGAAAAAATTTTACAATCATTCGTCATAATCTGTCAAAATTATCATTGACAACACAGTTGACAGAAAATGATATCATTTCTTCTTTCAGACCCATACTCTTTCCTTAACCACCTTCATTAATCATCAATTTAGCGGTGCGAAAATCGCTGTTTAAGGACGTCCCCACTTTCTCTCCCGTTTGGGTTTTGTAGGCCACAAAAGCCCCATTTTTGGCCAATTTTTTAGCTTGCCAGAACTCCCGTTTGGGTTTTGTAGGCCACAAAAGCCCCATTTTTGGCCGATTTTTTAGCTTGCCAGAAGTAATTTCAACCACTTAGCCATTTACAAAAGCTCAAAATACGTAGGC